>NZ_JAUBUN010000011.1:12951-49133 GCF_036702665.1 Microcoleus sp. Aus8_D2 | reverse complement strand
CCGACAACAAGTCCAACTCCGACAACAAGTCCAACTCCGACAACAAGTCCGACTCCGACAACAAGTCCGACTCCGACAACCAGTCCGACTCCGACAACCAGTCCGACTCCGACAACAAGTCCGAATCTGATCGAAGGCAGCGCAGGAAATGACACCATCGACGGCCTTGCAGGTAAGGATGACATCTTCGGCTACGAAGGCAATGACTCGCTATTAGGCAATGCCGGAGATGACTACTTAGATGGCGGTGAAGGAAACGACAGCCTATTTGGCGGTGCAGGAAACGACATCCTAGAGGATGAATTTGGTAGCAACTTGCTCGCGGGCGGTGACGGCGATGATGAAGTTTCCGGCGGAAATGGTGCCGACAGCATTACAGGAGATAACGGAGACGACTACTTAGATGGCGGTGATGGCAACGACTTGCTCTCAGGCGGCGACGGCAACGATGAAGTTTACGGCGGAAATGGTGCCGAAACCATCACAGGAGATAGCGGAGATGACACACTCTTTGGCGAAGATGGTAATGACTCGATTTCTGGCGGTGCCGGCAACGATATCGCCGATGGCGGTGATGGCAACGATACCGTAGATGGCGGTGAGGGCAACGACGAACTCAGCGGAGGCTTTGACAATGACAGCCTTTCTGGCGGCCTCGGCAATGATGAACTCTACGGAGATGACGGTAACGATACCCTAGAAGGTGGCGGTGGTGCCGACAGTCTAGAAGGCGGCATCGGCGATGACTTCTACGTGTTAAATGCTACTTCCGCAGGGGGCAGCATCATTGCAGACGATAACGGCACTGATAGTCTAACTCTCAATGGTCTCACGCTGGCGATCGGCTTGGCGGCCGGTACAGCCGGCGTCACGCGCGGCGGCGAGTTCGATACAGACTTGCAAATTGACCTCAACAAGGACGGGATTTTTAACGCGACTGACGACTTGTTGATTCTCGACTTCTTCGCCCAACCAAATCTCGAAGAAGGAGATGGTTTTATCGAACAAGTTGGCAACCTCTCAGGGGCCAACATTCTCAAGAGTTTCCCCCTCAAGGCGACTCCCGGCCCTGATTTCCTTCCCGGCGGCACTGGCGATGACAGCATTGACGGATTGGCCGGCGACGATCAAATCGAGGGCAATCAAGGCAATGACTCGCTGTTCGGAAATGCTGGCGATGACTTGTTGAACGGCGACGAACTCATTACGATTAGTGAGGCAGACGGTGAGGTAACTCTCGGTACGGGAATCGGCAACGACTATCTCGACGGCGGTGAAGGTAACGACACTCTAGACGGCGGCAAAGGTAACGATACTTTGCTTGGTGGTGCCGGTGACGACAGTCTCTGGGCCTATAAGGGCAATGACATTCTCAATGGCGGAGACGGCAACGATACTCTCGACGGCGGTGAAGGGAATGACAGTCTCTTCGGCGGTGCCGGCAATGACTCTCTGTTCGGCGGAGAAGACAATGATACTCTCGACGGTGGCGATGGCGATGATTCCCTTGACGGCGGTTTGGGCAATGACAGTATTGTCGGCGGTGCCGGTATCGATACTGTGTCTTATGCTACTCTCCCCAGTCCTGTTAATATCAATCTTGTGACTGGTGTGGCGATCGCCGAAGGTACTGATACTCTCAACGGTATCGAAGTCATCATCGGTACTGCTTTCGCCGATACCATCACCGGCAGCAGCAGCAACGAAACCCTCATCGGCAACGGCGGCCCAGACATCCTCACAGGTGGCGGCGGCAACGACACCTTTATCCTCGAACCCACAAAATCCGCCGGCAGCAAGATTCAAGCAGGTAGCGGTACTGACAACCTACTGCTCACGGGCGTTACCGCAGCCTTATCTCTCACTCCCGGTACAGTTGGAGTCGGCCGCAGCGGTACTAGCTTGCTAGTAGACATCAACAAAGACGGTAAAATCAACGCCGCAGATGACCTCGAAATTCTCAATTTCTTCAATTCTGCAACTACCAATCTTCCTGGTAGCGGATTTGTCGAAAATGTGGCAGGTTTGTCGGGCAATTCTATTCTCTCTAAGTTTGCTCCTCCTCTACCTCCACCCACACGCACAACTACACCCACACCCACACCTACCCCAACACCTCGCGGCCCCCGAATTTTAACGCCCACCATTCCAATTCCGAGTCCGAATACTACCGTTGATACCACTTTCAACGGCGGCCCGCTAAACGATTTGTATTACGGCGGTTCCCAAGCTGATGCACTGAATGGTTTAGCTGGAAATGATACACTTTTCGGCTTAGATGGCAACGACAACATCGGTGGCGATGACGGCAATGATTCGTTATTAGGCAATGCTGGTAATGACTTTATCGATGGTGGAAATGGCGATGATATTCTTTACGGCGGTAAAGGTAATGATGGCATTTTAGGTGGTGCTGGCAATGATTCGCTGTACGGCAATAAAGGTTTTGATGTTGTCAGCGGAGGCGACGGTAACGATCTAATCTTTGGTGGTAAGGGTGATGATACTCTCGGCGGTGATGCTGGAGATGACAGCATTTTCGGTCAGTTGGGCAATGATTACTTGCTCGGTGGCAGCGGCAATGATGCTGTCAGCGGTGGCGAAGGAAATGATACTGTTTCGGGTATCGATCCGCGTGCTACTAACCCGGGAGTAGGAGAGTTTGATACTTTGACTGGCGGGGAAGGTAAAGACCGTTTCTTGTTGGGAGATAGTGATAAGATTTACTACTCTGGTGATGGTAATGCGGTAATTAGTGATTTTAATTCGACTGATGATGCGATCGTCCTTTCGGGTGTTAAGGCTGATTATTCGCTGTCGGTTTCGGGGAATGTGACTAGCATTTTCCTGAAAAAGCCCGGTCAGTCGGACGATCTAATTGCGACGGTACAAGGGGTGACTGATTTGAATCTCGATCGACCTTATTTCACTTTCATCTAGCTACCCGCCGGACACGGCAATGCCGTTTCCCTACAGAAACCGGGTTTTTTTGGCGTAAATCCTAGAATACATTTCTGGAGACACGCTGACATCAGAAACCCGGTTTCTTCCTATATTTATCCTACTCAACGCCAAATTTTTCCGAGAAACCGGGTTTCTTGCCACAGCGCGCAATTCGCGATCGATATCTTCTGGAGACACGCTGACATCAGAAACCCGGTTTCTTCCTATATTTATCCTACTCAACGCCAAATTTTTCCGAGAAACCGGGTTTCTTGCCACAGCGCGCAATTCGCGATCGAGATCTGCGGTGAAAATTGCTCCAATTTTACGGTTGATATTCAGCAAAAATTTCAATTTTTCCGACAATATTACGATTAAAGTCTGGCAACTCTTCTGCTGGAATCCAATACTCTTGGTGAATGGAACTGCCGACAGTTTGGACGGGATATTTATTCAATAATTCAGCCAAAACTCGAAACCTGGTTACATAGCCAAAATATCCCGATGCTGCATCTTTGGTATTCCAATCTCTCGCAATTTGTATGGCGTAGGCTTTGTGCAGTACGGGATAAAAAATAGGCTGAAAAGACAGCCGGGGCGGAAATGCCAAAAAATCGCTTTCTTTAATTAATTCCATTTCTTTTTTACCGACGGCTCTAAACAGCGTTACTGTCTCTAGATCTGATATATTGATGTTTTTAAACCAATCTTTCCAAGCGTTCCAATTGTGAACTATTTTAGCCAGTTCAGTATAACCAGCGGCGCGGGGATGGGAACCGTCATTTTCGGTAAGTTCTTTGAGCCAAATTTCTGATTTTTCCAACGGGGTGCAAATATCTAAATAAGGCACGTTTAACTCGCTGCAAACTTGGGAAAATTGTTCTGATAAATAGGCTATTCTGATTGTACGCTCGACATCAATAACTGGCGGCGGGCCTATCATTAAAACTGGCACTATTTCTTTGGCAGAGTTCAGAATATAGCGGAGGTTTTCAATCGATTTTTCAATTGCTACGCGAGTCTTTCCGTTTTCAAAGTAAGTATCGTTGACGCCAAAGGAAAAGACTATTCTGCCGTCGCCGTAGTGAGGCAAGCGGCAAGAAATTTCGCTGAACCACCGAGTTTCTATATCGGCACTGGTTTCTCCCCGCACTCCTAAATTATAGTAGGTAATCTCCTGTCTTTGCCCGCTGGCGGCCCTGCAAACTCGTCCTGTCCAACCAAGATATTTGGGATCGCCCGTACCGTTTACGAAAGAATCGCCGATAAAACAAATACGCATAACGATTTTTGATTTGGGATTTTAAATTGTGCAGTCCAGGACGCGGAACCTATATATAGCGCGCACTGGGCACTTTACCACTTGTAGCACCAGACAATTGTGCTGGGGAATTGATAATTGGTAATAGATAATTGGACATTCATATCGTTGGCGGTTGCCTGGATATTATTCAATCGTTGGGGCGGTGCGTGAGAGTAAACAGTCTCATAGTTGGGATTTGAATATTTTTCGCTCTCACGCACCCGGAGAGAGCTTTATGAGCAATTACCGATTACCGATTACCGATTCCCCATTCCCCATTCCCCCATTAGTTTTTGCCGGTGACAGACAATCCCTCTACAATTACAGATGGTGTGTGGCAAGAACCGTTCCACTCGGAGTCTCCTCCTAATTCTACCAATTGTTTGAGGACGCTGTAGACGTTGCCGGCTACCATTGTGTCTTTGATTCGGCCGACTATTTGACCTTTTTTGACTCGGTAGCCGAGATCGACGTTAATGGAAAAGTCGCCGGAAATTCCGGCACTACCGCCGAGCATTTGATCGATGACGATTCCGTCGTCTAATTGAGCGATTAAATCAATTAACGATCGCGAACCTGGTTTAATCAAGACATTAAACAAGCTCGGCGTTGGATAGCTGCCCAAACCGGGGCGAAATCCGTTGCCGGTGGTGCCGCTTCCCAAGGCTCGACCGGTGGTGCGATCGGTATAAAATAGCTGCAATACTCCGCTGTTGATAAAGACGATCGCCCGAGTGGGAGTACCTTCGTCATCAAAAGGACAGCTATAGGGCCCGATATCCGGCTGCTGCGAGAGAGTGACAAGGGGTGATGTCACTTGTTGGCCCAATCGATCGCTCCAAGGAGAAGCGCCTTCGAGTACCTGTTTACCATTCAACGCCGCACAAACAGTCCCCCACAGCAAATCGGCGGCTTTGGCTGTAAACAGTACCGGCACGCGGCCCGTGGCGGGGGCTACATTTTCTTTCGCCCATTCCAAACGCTGCAAAACCCGCTTGGCGCTGGTGTTTAAGTCGAGGGTGCCGCGTTCGGTTTCGCCATCCCAAATGTTGAGGAAATCTTCGCCCCGCACTAATTCTGCTGACAAGTAACCGCTGAGGGTGGTGTCGGTGTGGCTAGAATCCAAGCCTCTGGTGTTCAGCAAGCGGGTGCTTTCGATTTCGCAGTCGATCTCGGCGGTACAGAGGCTTTCTGGATAGGCTTCGCGGACGATCGCGATCGCCTCTTTTCCCCAGTTTACTAACTGTTCGGCTGGGACTGACACTCCGCGATCGGGATACACAACTTTGTCACCGGTGCCGAGTTCGATGGTTTCCGGTTCGTTGAGTTGTGAAAGTGCGATCGCGCGATCGACCAAAATCTGCGGTTCCACAGGCCCGTAGGCCACCGCCAAACCCGGCCGCCCGTCCCGCCACAGCCGCAGCGCAATGCCTTCTGCTTGGGCAGTTTCTAGCTGTTTGAGGCGGTTTGCTTCAAAAAAGACCGGCCGCGATAGCGATTGCGATTCCAATACCTCAGCAGCTTCGGCACCTGCTTTGGTGGCTAATTCTAGCAGTTGTTCTGCTGATTGGTGATTGGTCATTGTTGTCAGTTGTCAGTTGTCTGTTGTCTGTTGTCTGTTGTCATTAGTCAGTAGTTATTAGTTATTAGTTATTAGTTATTAGTTATTAGTTCATTATAATAACCAATAACCAATAACCAATTCCCGATGCTTTTAGGCCCGATGCCCAATTCCCAATTCCCAATTCCCAATTCCCAATTCCCAATTCCCAATTCCCAATTCCCAATTCCCAATTCCCAATTGCTCGTACCTCATTTTTATGATAAAGGCTATATCAGTTATTGCCAAGCGATCGACTAATTAGTTAGTTAGTTAGTTAGTTCGTGCAGCAGCCAAAATCCTGCAAAAGATTCCGATTGTGGATTCGACTGAATTGCTAAAAAATGTACTTGTTTTGCTTGCTTTTTCGCCGCTTCAAATGATGCGGCTTCTTTCTCAGTTGCTGAGTCTCTGAGATTAGCTATAATCCAGCGATCGTTAGCTCCCGTGTCTAATACCAACCTGGGGATAGGGGCGCTGTCAAATCTGAGAAAAGCCAACTCTAAACCTGACATCCAACCAGCCAAAGCCGTTGCTCTCGACGAGTAGATGATTAATCCTGGAATTTGGGTTTCTGGCCCCAAGCCTGTCATCGGTAGTCCGAAAGCTTCGCCAAATCCGATATCCCACTCCGACATTTCATCAAAAGCTGCGATCGGCAAACTCACAAACGCCCATTTTTCGCCGATTAAGGCATCCGGCAGCACTACGGGCGTTTCGGGTACAAATTGAACGCTCGGGTTCACAACCGGTTGATAGCCCGGTTCTGAGGGATAAACGTCTTGCATCCGTTGTTCCAGCCACAGGCTGAGGGCGAGGGTGCGACGGCTGGAGGCGGCGGGAATATCCAATTCCTCGCAGGCTTTGGTAATCATGTTCGCCATTTGGCGGCGGAAAAAGCGGATTTTTTCGGGTGGTTTCGGTGCAGAGGCGATCGCATCTTTAATGGCGCCAGCCAGCCACAGGGAATTCACGGTTGTACTGGGGCACAATTGCGAATAGCGAAACAGAGATTCAGCCTTGTCGCCTACATTCAGCGGGCTTTCGCAGATCAACACTTCCCATTTTTTTTTCTCTCGCTCGTCTAGGATTGGACGGCTGTAAAAGTCGAGTTCCCAAATAGTAGCCATGCCGCGCTGTTAAAAATTAATCCTTTCTCATGTTACCCGACAGCGGGCAGGTTTCTCATAATGATGATTGAAAACTGATTTTCAATGCCTGTGCCGCTGCACCCAGTTTCCCGATCGACCGCACCACCACCAAATTTTAAACCAAATGCTATAAAAATGCATCAACCCTCCCCTAGCCTCATCAGTCGGGGGACTGTTTGATACAGTTGCGGGGGATCTCGGCGATCGAGAAACAAACTATTACTAATACCCACAGCTTAAACAATCATCAATAAATGCGATATCCCCAACAGCAAATTCAAATAAACATCTCCACATTTTCTAGCGTACCGACTCACACAATCTGCGTTCATCCGGGCTCATCTGCCGACCTCTGCGGTTACAATCTTCTTGCTACAATCTAAAGAAAAGCTTTATTTTTTAAATTATCAATCACAAAAATATGGCGCTATATCCTATGATTTTTTTGTATTTATGTCAAAAGACTACCTGTCAAACTTACATATTTCAGATTGTACCATCTTTGTCAAAAGACTAAGTGTAAAACTTATTAAAACAGTCATAACTCATCGAAATTACGGAACACAAGTAAATCTCAAAGATTTTTGATTTATTTTAAACAAGGAAAGTTTATTTCAAGGAGAGGCAAGCCAAATGGCAAGTCAAATAGAATCCAATTCAGGAATCGTCAGAGCGTCGCACATCGGGAATATGATTCCTAACGAGCTGCGGAAAACTATCGACAACAAAGCCGGGGAAAGCAACATCAAAGGTGCGAATTACCTCACCCTTACCCCGGAACTAAAGGCAATAACACCCAGCCGTCAAGCTGTAGGGGCAGACATCGATCTAGATAAGATTGCCAAGCACTTAAACAGTACGGCAAACTCGGAATTAGCCCTAGATAAAATTGAGATTCCAGATGTTGAATTTGGCAATTATGTAAAATCCACAATCGCAGAATTTTTCAGCTTTGATAATCTGAAAAATATTCCCGTTACTATTAAAGTAAACGACTTGGCAGAAGCTAATATCATTAGCGATGCCAACAAGCTTAAAAGCGTGAGCGACATAACTACTCGCGCTTCTCAAGGAGCTAAAGAAAGTCGTTTTTTTGATGCAGATGATGCTGATAATCTCATAGAAATCACACCAGAAGATGCACCGCAGTTAGGAGGACTCCGTGCTTGGGGTGGCAACGATCAAATCATCGGCACCCAGAGCAACGATACCGCTAACGGCGGTGCAGGTAACGATACAATAGTTGGCGCTCGCGGCGACGATATGCTTAAGGGCGGACAAGGCAACGATTTGATCGACGGGGGTGAGGGCGACGATATAATTATGGGCAATCAAGGAGACGACTACCTATTAGGCGGAGCGGGAAATGACGTACTCCGAGGCGGAGCCGGCATTGATGTACTGATTGGAAATGCGGGCAATGATATCTTGATCGGCGATAGTGGTGCTGATTTCTTAATTGGCGGGGAAGGCGCCGATCAATTTATCTTGCGCGGTGATACATTTACTTCGGGTGCAGCAGCAGCCGATCGCATTCTCGACTTCAACCCCAGCCAAGGTGACATCATTAAAATTGCCAACCTCAAAGGCAATCTAGGCATGGATGAAATCCTTTTCGCCGCCGTTGATGTCAACTTTGATGGCATCACAGACACTGCTATCCTCTGTTCCTGCGGTGATGCTGTGGGCGTTATCATGAGTACCGATCCGACAAAAGCCAACCTCAGAAATTCAATCTTCATGGCCGGGCCTCAAGACACAACTCTCAGCCAAATCGGATAGCACTTTTAAACAGTAGACAATTGACCCTTCGACTGCGCGGTTCCTGAGCGAAGTCGAAGGGTCAATTGTCAACTGTCCCAGGTCAACTGTCCCAGGTCAACTGTTTAAAACTGCCTTTACAGAATTAACGCTACAATCAAAAGTAAGAGTTTAGTTTGATGCCATGAGACAAATCATTCTCGAAAAGATTGTTGCTACCCTACAACCTTTAAATTTTGTTCTCGCTTTGTGGCAGGGAGGTTCAGCAGCCCACGGCTACACAGACGAATGGTCAGACCTCGATATTGCAGTTGTGGTTGCAGATAACTGCGTCGAACAAACGTTTGAGATTGTGGAAAAAACCATCGCCGAATTTTCCGAAATCGAACTCAAATATCGAGTTCCAGAACCTGCTTGGCACGGTCAATCCCAGTGCTTTTGGCGGCTTAAACAAACTCCGCCGTTCTTGCTAATTGATTTTGCCGTTTTCCGGCGCAGCAGCCGCAACGATTTTCTGGAAATCGAGAGACACGGACAAGTCCCGATCGCCTTTGACAAAGCTAATCTAATTGTACCGCATCATTTGGATACAAACAAGCATCTTTCCCAAATGCAAGCCAGATTCAACGAAATCAAAATTCGTTTTGATTTGCTGCAACCTCTGGTCAAAAAAGAGATATATCGCGGTCATTTAGTAGATGCGATCGGCAACTATCACAACTGGACGCTTTTACCCTTGGTCGAACTCTTGGGCATGATTTACCGTCCCCACAGATACGACTTTAAACTCAAATATTTCACCCGAGATTTTCCGCCCGCAATAGTCGATCGCGTTGCACCGCTTTTCTGTATTGCCAATCTGGAAGATTTAAAAGCTAAACAGCAAACAGCCGAGGCTTTTTTCGCAGATACATTACCGCAGATAGAAGCTAAATTATACTCTAATACCAATTCTCAAAATTAGGGAAACAGCACTGCCGTTTCCTGCCCAGAGATGACCGACAAGGCACTGCAATTTGCCACGAAAATCGCGAACACGGTAAGACCAGTTTATCTAGGGAATATGCAATTTTTAACAATTGGCATAAAATTTAGGATTGTAGCAAGATCCTGTCAATCTTGTGTAAGAATATCCTAGAAGTAACGTACAGTGCTAAAGATTTCGTCCCTAAAGCGATTAATATAGCAGCAGCAACCTTAAAGATTAACATCCCATGACAAAACTCAGCGTCAACATCAACAGAATCGCCCTCCTCAGAAACTCTAGAAATATCGGCATTCCCAGCGTTACCGAAGCTGCAAAAACAGTCATCGCCGCTGGAGCCCACGGCGTTACAGTTCATCCCCGCCCCGATGAAAGGCACATCAAAGCTGCCGATGTTTACGACTTAGCCAAAATGCTAACCGTCGAGTTCAACATCGAAGGAAATCCGTTTCAGCCGCCATTTATGGATATAGTTTGCGATGTCAAACCTGCTCAGTGTACCTTAGTGCCGGATGCTCCCGACGTGCTCACCTCGGATAGCGGTTGGAATATTCCGGAAAATCGCGATCGGCTGTTACCAATTATTGAAAAATTAAAAGATAACGGCATCAGAGTCAGCCTGTTTATGGATGCAGATGCTGCTCTCATGCCCCTAGCAAAAGAAGTGGGAGCAGACCGAGTAGAACTGTACACGGAACCCTATGCAACTGCTTTTCGCGAAGGCAATGTAGAATCTGTTTTTCAACAGTATCTCGATGCAGCTCAAGCGGCTCAATCTGTCGGTTTGGGAGTGAATGCTGGACATGATTTGAATTTGCAAAACTTAGCTAAATTTTGCTCAATCCCCGATCTACTAGAAGTCTCGATCGGTCATGCTTTAATTGCGGAAGCGCTAGACATGGGCTTGTCCAACACGGTACAAGCTTACCTAAAAATTCTCTCGGGTTTGTAGTATAAATAAACCCGATATTGCCGCGCGGGTTTTGTACTCCATAACTCGTTTTTATCGTAGCTCCTAACTCGCACCGGTCACTGCAAACCTTACAAGATCGGGACTAAGGTTAAAGCTACCAATAGGGTAAGGTGCGCGGCTTTATAGCACCCTACAAGCCGATCGCCCTTGCACCCACTAAAAGTAGAGTCCGCTATGCCGTGTGAAGGCCAGTTGTCTCGTCGATCGGCCGATCGCGATCGGCCCAGACACCGCGTTTTTTGGGTGCGGGCATTTTTTTAGCAATATCCTCGGAAAAAGCTTTAATTATTCTTGAGAAATTTAGTCAGATTCTCGATGATATTATGTGTAGGCAGTATCATTGAAATGTCTCGACAAACCGAGGCTACTACTTAGCTGCGGCACTGCCAATCTGCTACCAGCAGGTTTTGTGCAAGTACCGGAAATTTACGTGTCCTCGATTCTACTGTAGCCGATCGCGATCGCCAGATTCACTCCGGCGAAAATAGACAAACACAAGTAACCATATACAACTCATTACCCCCCTCCCAAGTGCGACATGAAAAAACTAATTTTACTGACTGGAATGCTAGTGATGATGACGGCAAAATCAGTATTTGCCAGCCCTGTAGCGCCAAAAATTGCACCGAGCGAGCGGATGGCTACCTCGGAAATTACACAAACCGTTAACAAACCCGCTACTTCTGCCCCAGTTCCCAAGGTAGAACCCATTGAGCGAATGTCAACCTCGGAAATTCGAGCAACCATCAGCCAACCCACCACCTATATTTTTGAAGGCGTCAAAGGGCGAGAACTCACTCTCTCTCTGTGGGCGGGAAAACTGACAGCCGAACTGTACAGTCCCAACGGTCAGAATATGGGAGTTATTGAAAAAAGCGACAATCAGTGGATCGGCCAGTTACCAGAATCGGGCATCTACCGCGTGCGAGTTACCCCGAAAGGTGAAACCACGAGCTTCGTACTCGAACGCGACTTTAACGCCAAGTGGACTTATCGGCCCGATCGCGCCCTTCCCATCGCCTTCGGGGAAAATGAAGCCACAGTCAAACTCAAAATGTCCGGCTACCAAATCCAGCCCCTCACAGTTCAGGGGAAACAGGGACAGACAATCACGGTGACAGCTAGCAACAAAAATCTCGATGTGGCGATCGAATCTCCGTCGGGAGCACTCCTGGATCAAGGCGAAGGTCAAACTTTTGCTCAACTCCCGGAATCAGGAACCTACAAGGTGCTGATAGTTGCCAACAGGCCAGTCAAGCCCTCCATCAGAGTTGCTGTGCGATAGATCCAGATAGCAAAAACACTTTTGAGGGCGATGTAAATTTCCCTCGCCCAACCACAAAAGCTCGCCCGAACCGCGAGCTTTTTTTTGCGTAAAATCAACCGCCAAGAAGGTTAGTTAGGACATTCCTTGATGATATCCTTTCTATTTGCATCGGAATAGTAATTTTCCGATTGCAGTGCGAGCCCAGACGCTCGCACTGTATAATTCCGATCGACGTAACCGGAATTACTTCTTCTTCCTTCTGCCGACTTCACGCTTGACTTCTTCCTTCTTCGTGATGACGGCCCGACGGCAGGACTTCTTCCTGATGACTGATGACTGATGACTGATGACTGATGACGGCAGGACTGATGACTGATGACTGATGACTGATGACTGATGACGGCAGGACTCCTGACGGCAGGACTCCTGACTGATGACTGATGACTGATGACGGCAGGACTAATGACTCCTGACGGCAGGACTAATGACGGCAGGACTCCTGACGGCAGGACTGATGACCAATGACTGATGACTGATGACTTCTTCCTTCTCAACCTTGGATCAGTGCTGCAAAACGTTCTTGTTTCCAAATGCAGCTTAAATCCGAGTCAGCTACAGCTAGCTCTCGGTATAAATTAGGCATAAACTCCACAGCCCGCTGCAAATTGTCAAGGGCCAAATCAGCAAACCCCAACAGTGCATAACAGCAAGCTTGATTGTAAAAAGCGTTAGCAAAATCAGGATTGATTTCTAATGCTGTTTCGTAGCAAGCGATCGCCTCTGAATAGCTACCTTGTCTCGCCAATTCCACACCCCGATTGTACCAAATCAAATAATCCTCAAAGATACACTCAAATGTGGGAGTGAACTTGGCATTTTTCTGATTTAAACCGACTAATTTCCCCAAAGCAATTCGTCGCTCGCCCACAGCTTCTGCTCTGCCCGGTTTCAGAGCGATCGATCGACTAAAACTAGCCACTGCTTGTTTATAAAGTCCCATGGAATTCGCAGCTAGACCGCGATTGTACCAAGCCTTCGCATCATCTGGGTTAAACTCGATCGCCCGATCGAAACTGTTGAGCGCCTGATAGTAAAGCTTGAGTTCCAACAGAGCATTACCTCGGTTGTACCAAGCCCAAGGAGCCTCCGGGTGCAAACTCAAAGAGCGATCGAAACTCAGAACCGCCTTATGGTAAAGCCCCATATCGATCAGCGTCAGTCCCCGGTTGTGCCAAATACTCGCCGCATATGGGTTGAACTCCAGAGCCCTGTCAAAACTGTTAAGAGCCTCCAAATGGCGGCCCAACTTTCCTAAAGCAATAGCCCGGTTGTGCCAGCCAAAACTCGCATCCGGCTGCACCACCAAAGCCTCATCAAAACTTGAAAGCGCCTCTAAGTGTCGTTCTAAGTTCCCCAAAGCCATACCTCGCCCGAACCAAGCCTTATAATGATCCGATTGCAACTTCACAGCTCTGCTAAAGTTTGCCAGAGCACTATCATGATCGTTAGCTTCGAGGTGGCGCGAACCCAGATGATAATACCAAGCCGCTTCCAAGTTTTGAATTAAGTTCATAATATTTCGCATCTATCTTAGGGATGATTATACACGAACAATGCCCGGAGTTAAACTGTAATTGCACTAAAAATCAGAAAATTTTGATACAGGGCGATCGCCCGTACAAGCAGCCATTAACAACCTCAACAATTGACAGTTGAAACCAACTATTTTCCTCTCATCAAATGTTCTTTCAGCTAACCACACTCATCACTGGTTGGAGCTGCTGCAAATCTCAGGCTGGCGCGAGTCACAAAACTATTAGCGCATCCGCAACGCCGGTTTGCAGTTACACTAAGAGTGCAAATCTCGTAGTGCCAATAGCTCCAACTTCTGCTTGCCCAATTCAAGCAACCACAACCGCTGTTTGAGCAGTCTCGCTCAACAGCAACCTGCCTGAAGCATCAATACTAAAATCCTGACCCAGCACAAAACCCTTACCCATCAAGCGCTTGCAAACAACCAGCGCCGTAATCCGGCGAATTTCTTCCATCACATCAGCAGGAATCAAATAACTCAAACTCCAGATCACCGACTCACAGTCAGACCAAATTAAGCGCTCAATACTGACAATCATCAAAGCAGCTACGCTGTCCGTTGACAGCCGCCCTCTGAGATCTGCAATCAAATCTTTACCAATTAAGCTATTGCGAGTCATCATCGCTCTAGCCATCTTTCCAATTTCTTGTTCGAGTTCTAAATGATTCATGCTTGGCACTGGCTGTTATGTTTTTAAAGCACTAATCGGAGTAAAAACAGTGACTGCTACCAGGCTCTGCTCTAGGGTAGCTGACGCAGGCTCTACCGCAACTCCTTTTAACAAAGTATACCTAAAGAAAGATTAAAAATGTATCTAAAGGCAGATACTAAAATTTATTTTTTTTGTCATAAATGGATGAACCAATTCCCACAACAGTTTGTCTGAGCAGCAAATTGAGTATTTGTACTCGCTCAGACCCAGAGGCAAGTTAAGAATTGGTAAATTCGATACATAATAAAGAAGTAGTTGCTTCGGAGAAAATACAGCAATGGCTGCAAAAGGGCCAGATATCGATATTGCCCCCTATATCGACCACGCTCTGATCGACCCAAGCGCCACCCCCGAGCAAGTAGAAAACTGCTGCCAACAAGCAGAAAGATTTGGGTTTGCCACAGTTTGCGTGTATCCAGCCTACGTGCGACAAGCGGTAAGTCTTCTGCACGGCAGAAAGCCAAAAGTCTCGACTGTCATAGGTTTTCCCACGGGAGCAACCACATCAGCAGTCAAACTCTACGAAGCCCTAGAAGCCGCAGACAATGGAGCCGTTGAGTTAGATGTCTGCGTCAATTTAGGATTGTTGAAAGCCGGAAAAAATGACGAATTTCACCGGGAATTAGCCGAAATTTGCGAAGAAACCGGACAAACTATTAAGGCGATTATCGAATGCTCAATGCTTTCGGATGAGGAAAAACAATTAGCGGCTGAGCTTTGCATGGAGGCGGGCGCCGCTTATATCAAAACTAATACGGGCTTTTTCGGCGGGGCGACACTTGAAGATGTGAAGTTGCTTAAGGAATTTACTAAGGGAAGGGTTGGTATTAAAGCTGCTGGAGGAATTCGCACTCACGAACAAGCTATAGATTTGATCGTGGCTGGTGCGACTCGTTTGGGGACTTCTCGCGGCCCGGAATTAATCCGCCAGCGGGATAATTTAGATAAGAGTCAGTAGTCAGTTGTCAGTTGTCAGTTGTCAGTTGACAGTTGTCAGTTTTTAGTTGTGATTGGTAATGGTTAATTGGTAATGGGGATAACTGGTTCCAAGGCTCTGCCTGGGAACCCATATTTAGAGGCTCTGCCTCGGTACAGGATTTAACTGGTTAACTGGTTCCAAGGCTCTGCCTGGGAACCCATATTTAGAGGCTCTGCCTCGGTTCAGGATTCAGGAGAAGGAGGCAGAGCCTCCGGATCTGCGTTACCAGGCTCTTCCTGGTAACGAGTATAAGGTAACGATTATGTTCTGTGTCGCGGACTGTTTTTGGTACTGTTTAATCAATCTAAAATCTAAAATCGAGTGAATCGAACTTACAAAGCAATTGGTATCAATCTTAAGAGTGCGCCGATCGGCGAATCCGATCGCCTGCTGACAGTTTTGACGCGGGAATTCGGCTTAATTAAAGCCGTAGCACCGGGTGTTCGCAAACAGCGATCGAGCATTGGCGGGAGAAGCGAGTTATTTGTCGTCAACGAATTGCTCATCGCCAAAGGTCGATCGCTCGACAAGATTACCCAAGCGTCCACCGTCGAATCCTATCCGGGTTTGAGCCGCAATCTCGGAAAACTATCAGCCGCGCAATATCTGGCCGAATTGGCGATCGCCAGCGCCCTTTCCGACGAACCGCAAGAATCACTGTTCTTTTTGCTGGGCGAACACTTGAGCCGTTTAGAGCGTTTGTCCGATCGCACAGAAATCCAATCCGCCGCCGTGCTAGTCGCCCATCTCGCCCAGGGTATTTTTCACTTGTTAGCCCTAGCAGGCCTCGCGCCCCAAGTCCAAGTCTGCTGTGCCACCAGAGTGCCGATCGTCCCAAATCTCAGCGATCCGAACTGGAAAACCGGGTTTAGTATACCCTCTGGGGGAACCTTCAGCTTGCCAGAGCTAGCTAACCTAGAGGCAGAACTTTCCTCACAAACCGGTAACTTGTACAGATCCAGCTCCCGTTCCCGGCAAACGAGCGACAGCAAACACTTGACAAATTTCCATATTAATGCTAAAGAATTAGCAGCGCTGCAACAGTTGGGTAGCGCAGAACTAGGAGAGGGGATTGCCGATCGCGCGGCTTGGATATCAGTAGAAAATATTTTGCGGCAATATGCCCAGTATCATTTAGGTTGCACGATTCGATCGGGAAGCTCGATCGACACCTACTTGGAGAGTTTTGAGTTTTAAATTTTGAATGTTGAGAGAAAATATCACCCCAGCCTGCGGGATATCCGAACCTGCAAGCAGTTTCAGGTAAATTCTCAAGATTCTTGGAACACTAGATAATAAGTAAAGTTACGAGTTATTAAACTTAGAGGTTAACGCCTCAATTTGAACTTCACATCCGCCCAAGCTCAACCATCCCAGGCGATCCACCCCTAATCCTATGATGCGACTGTCCGATACTGATTTGAGAAGATCTATTTTAGCTGTGACCCACCACAAGATGGAAGAACGAGAAAATTTTCCAGATTTTAACTCATCGCCCGTCTTTGCCGATCGACAATGGAGCAACGCCCAAGACCCAGAAATGGACAAATATCCCACAAATCCAGAACCAGAGCCAAGTAACGGTAAAAGCCAACAACCCGAAGCCATCCCCCCGGAACCAACAGCAGAACTCGCGGAAGCAGTAGCCGAAACTCCCGAAAAAGAAACAGGATTTCTGCCGGTGCTCAAAAACCGAAATTTTCTAGCCTTGTGGAGCGGGCAAGTTTTTTCGCAACTAGCAGATAAAGTTTATCTCGTACTGACGATCGCCCTCGTAGCCAGCAGATTTCAAGCGCCAGATCAAACCATCAGCAGGTGGGTGTCGGCAATCATGATCGCCTTTACCATACCTGCGGTATTATTTGGAGCTGCTGCGGGCGTATATGTCGATCGCTGGTCGAAAAAAGCAGTGCTCGTAGCCACAAACCTGCTGCGCGGAGGCTTCGTACTCACATTACCCGTGCTGCTGTGGCTCTCCGACGGATTTGAACTCGGTCAACTGCCGCTCGGATTCTGCTTGCTGCTGCTAGTCACATTCCTAGTTTCCACCCTAACTCAATTTTTCGCCCCAGCAGAACAGTCCGTGATTCCCCTAATAGTGGAACGCCGCCACCTCCTATCGGCAAACTCGCTCTACACCACAACCATGATGGGTTCGGTGATTATCGGCTTCGCAGTCGGAGAACCCTTACTAGCTTTAGCCGACAACCTATTTACCAACCTCGGCGGCGGACTCGGCATCGGCAAAGAATTAGTAGTAGGCGGAAGTTACGCCTTCGCTGGAGTGCTGTTGCTGTCGATGAAAACAGGCGAAAAAAACGAAGTCGAACACGAACCGCCACACCCGCTAGCAGATTTAAAAGACGGTTTGCGTTACATCAACGATCAGCCGAAAGTCCGCAATGCTTTAATTCAACTAATTATTTTATTTTCCATTTTTGCAGCCTTAGCAGTGCTAGCGGTGCGGCTGGCAGAAATCCTGCCCGGTATGAAAGCGTCGCAATTTGGCTTTTTGCTGGCTGCGGTGGGAGTCGGGATGGCTGCTGGGGCGACGACTGTAGGCTATCTCGGTCACAAATTTTCTCACTCCCAACTTAGTTTAATCGGATCTGTTGGCATGGCAGTGGCTCTGACTGGTCTTTCTGCATTTACACACCATTTGTGGATCTCGGTGCTGTTCATTACTCTGTTGGGTTTGTTTGCGTCCTTGGTGGGAGTGCCGATGCAGACTACAATTCAAGCAGAAACCCCAGAAGAAATGCGGGGAAAAGTCTTCGGGCTGCAAAACAATGCGACGAATATCGCTTTGAGTTTACCACTAGCTTTAGCAGGAGTAGCCGAAACATTTCTGGGTTTGCCGACGGTATTTTTGGCTTTGGCAGGATTGGCGATCGCAGGTGGCGTCTTAACCTGGTATATTTCCCGTAGCACTAATAGCAAAGTCGATCGAATCTAAAAAATAACAAACTCTGATTTACTCGAATGCACATCGCTTGGCTAGGAAAAAAATCACCTTTTTGCGGTAACGTAACTTACTCCAGGGAAGTCACTAACGCACTATTAGACCGGGGATACCAGGTTAGTTTCCTGCACTTTGCCCAAGAA
This sequence comes from Microcoleus sp. Aus8_D2, assembly GCF_036702665.1. Lineage (NCBI taxonomy): Bacteria > Bacillati > Cyanobacteriota > Cyanophyceae > Oscillatoriales > Microcoleaceae > Microcoleus > Microcoleus sp. Aus8_D2. The sequence goes on along the minus strand of NZ_JAUBUN010000011.1, from coordinate 30,760 downwards.
GCAGGCCCATTGGACAGGAACAATACGGCGTGGGGCGTGGCAAATGGGAAATGGGGAACTGGAATTACTCCAACTTCATATACCAATTCGCTTTCGCCCGCGAGTTGCAACGAAGTTTCTTTACCCTGTCACTACAAATCGCAAATTTATACGATTCCGACTCTCAAATCCCGCACAGTGTTGATGAAGTCTCTGCGGCGGCTGAAACCGGATGTGGTTCACGCTTCCCTGACGCTTTCGCCTCTGGACTTTTTGCTGCCGGAAATTTGTCAAGAATTGAATTTGCCTTTGGTGGCGACTTTTCACCCGCCGTTCGATCGCAAATTGCGGAATTTAACATCGGGAACGCAACACCTGATGTATCAACTGTACGCTCCGTTTTTGGCTCACTACGATTCGACGATCGTCTTTTCTTACATTCAGCGGGATATTTTGGTGAAGTTGGGAGTGCCGGAAGAACGGGTGGCTGTGATTCCCAACGGCGTAGACGCGGAAAAGTATTCGCCGGGGCCTTCAAACTTGAAGTTGGAGTTAAAGGCCGATCGACTTTTTGTATATCAAGGCCGCATTGCCCCAGAGAAAAATGTTGAGGCTTTGCTGAAGGCCTGGAAACAATGTAATTTTGGCCCTGGTAACGTGTTGGCGATCGTAGGCGACGGGCCCCTCGCCGCCTCGCTGCAACTGTCCTACGGCGAAAATGAGGGCATTGTGTGGCTCGGATTTGTAGCCGAGGAAGAACGCCGGATCGAAATTCTGCGCGGTGCAGATGTATTTATTTTGCCTTCTTTGGTGGAGGGATTGTCGCTGTCGCTGCTGGAAGCGATGGCCTGCGGTTTAGCTTGTTTGGCAACGGATGCCGGTGCTGATGGCGAGGCTTTGGAGGAAGGCGCGGGGATAGTTTTGAACACTCAGCGGGTGCGCAGTCAGTTGCAAACTTTGCTGCCGCTGTTTTGCGATCATCCGGAGTTGGGAATGCTGCTTGGTCAAAAAGCGCGCCAACGGGCGATCGAGCGTTACACTCTCAGTCAGAATATTACTGAGTTGGAAAAGCTGTATTCAGAGGTTTTGCAGAAGCAGCGCGTGCCGCTGCGGGGCTTGGCATAACGAAGTTCGGCAGCGGATTTTGTAGCGGATGTAACGGATTAACGGATGTCAGTAGGAAGGTTTTCCCCTGTCATCTTCGATATTGGTAGGGAAACGGCATTACTCGTTACCAGGAAGAGCCTGGTAACACAGATCCGAAGGCAGAGCCTCCATTGTCCAGCCGAGGCTCTTCCTCGCTTAGAGAACCCATTTGAGATCTTGCGAGCGATCGCTCATAGCAGTCGATCGCTCATAGCAGTCGATCGCTCATAGCAGTCGATCGATCATAGCAGTCGATCGGCTTGCAGCCTAAAAGATCTCAAATGGGTTCTCTATAGCGGTTCTCAGATACAGGAGGTATTGTAAAACTTCATTAATTTTATAAGCAGCGGTAAGCAGAAGTAGTAATATGTAGTCAGGAGGTCAAAAATGAAACTACCTGACTACGCCAAAGCAATAGGCATAAGTTACACAACTGCATGGCGCTGGTGGAAAGCAAATAAGCTGCCACATCCGGCACGACAGACGGAAAGCGGTCTAATTATAGTTGATTACTTGCCACAAGCGCCATCCAACAAAGCTAAGAAAAACCGAGTCGCTATTTATAGCCGAGTCTCTTCCTCCGAGAACAAAGAAAATCTCAACCGCCAATCGGAACGGTTAACCGAGTATGCAATTGCCAACGGTTATCAAATCGTTAGAAGCGTCAAAGAAATCGGCAGCGGATTGAACGACCACAGAAAGCAGTTGGAAACACTGCTACAACAAGATGACTACGATATTCTGTTGGTCGAACACAAAGACCGCTTGGCTCGATTTGGTACAAATTATTTAGGTGTATTGCTTCTTCGATTAGGGGTTAAGGTAGAAATAGTTAATCTAGCGGAGAATGGAAAAGATGAGTTGATGCAAGACTTGGTGGCGATAGTGACAAGCTTTGCTGCCAGACTTTACGGACAGCGACGCGCTAGCAGAAAAACCGAAAAAATAATTGCTGAGTTGAAAGATGGAGGTTCTGAATGCAGTTGACAGAGCGGCACATCATTAAGTCAACGGAACACCGTTTCGCTCAAATTGACCAACTAGCTTTCAAGTCCAAAAACCTCTACAATGCGGCCAATTACGTCATTCGTCAGAGCTTTATTTATGGATGGGGTTATGTCAGTTATAACGAAATGAACCGATTGATGAAGTCAATCGAAGCATACAAGGCTTTGCCTGCTAAAGTAAGCCAGCAAATCTTAATGGTGTTAGACAAGAATTGGCAATCGTTTTTTGAAGCAGTTAAAGCTTACAAGGCTGATTATTCAAAATTCACGGGTCGCCCAAAACTGCCGAAGTACAAAGACAAAACCCAAGGGCGAAACCTTCTTATTTACACAATTCAAGCGATTAGTAGCAAACAGTTAAAGAAAGGAATCATTAAACTTTCGGGTACTGATTTTTCGGTCAAAACCCAAGTCGCTCCCGATAAGATTTGCCAAGTTAGGTTAGTTCCGAAATGCGATTCTTATGTAATTGAGGTAATTTATGATGAACCGGAGTCCACCATTGGCGGCGCCAATTCTGTAGCGAGTATTGATTTAGGACTAGATAATTTAGTGGCGTTAACTTCAAATCAACCGGGATTTACCCCACTGTTGATTAACGGGCGACCATTGAAATCAATTAACCAGTTTTACAACAAACGCTTTTCACGATTACAATCCCAGTTAAAAGGGAACCGCAAAAGTTCACCCCGGATTCAGCGCTTGACTCGCTGTCGCAATCAAAAAGTTGATAATTACTTGCATCATGCTAGTCGCCTGATTGTTGCCATTTTAACAGACAAGCAGATTGGGACGCTAGTAATTGGCAAGAATGCACAGTGGAAAACAGAAATTAATCTAGGGAAGCAAAACAACCAAAACTTTGTTAGTATTCCTCACTCTCGATTAATTGAAATGTTGGAGTACAAAGCTCGGTTGGTAGGAATCAATGTGATTGTGCAGGAAGAATCCTACACGTCGCGGGCAAATTTTCTGGGTTTAGATTCAATCCCTGTCTACGGGAAAACAGAAAAAGAACCGATGTTTAGTGGTAAGCGTATTAAGCGAGGTTTGTACAAAACATCGACTGGTCAGTTAATTAATTCTGATGTCAACGCTTCGTACAACATCCTCAGAAAAGCAATCCCAAATGCGTTCAGCAATGGGATAGGTCGTGGGCGTAGTTCAGCCGAGGCGGGTTAATCCGCTCAAAGTAAAAGTGAAGGGGGAGAGACTTGAAGCCTCCCATGTCTATAAATGACTATACTTTTACCAGCTATGCTGAGGCATACTGAAACCCTGCATTATCAATGCTTTTTAGGTCAAGATTGATACCTCACCTTTTTGACAAAGGTTATAAGTCCTATTTATTCTATGCAACTTCATGTAAAATTGGTATCAATGGAACTGGCAGTCAGCGCATCACTGTTAAGAGAAACATCACTCCAGAGGGCAACTTTAATGGAACTGATTGGATGTTTTCCAACTTCCTGGTGGGGGTGCTGAGTCATCTGCCACCACTGCATTAGTTAAGAATTGAGAAGCGATCGAGGCATAACAAATCATTGGAACGGACAAAGAGATATGATTTTAGTCTAGTTAAAGGTTTCGACCGCCGCTCAATTCAATCGTGGCGCGACTGACTACAGTTTATTAGGGGTTTTAGTAGTCAATATATGAGGTTAGTAATATGAAGCTACATGAGCCAGGTATTTTTAACCAAATAGGCAAAAAGTTAGCTAGTCCATTGAGTCAGCTAGTTGCGAATGCAGCAACTGAAGATTTGGCAAGACTATTGGAAGCCTACTGGTGTATTCTTCTCGGTAAAGGAGCGGGAACGGGTTGGGCATTTGATGCTGAGATAAACGCAGCTAAATCTGTAATCAACAAATCTTGCCCTGTCATATTTGATGTAGGGGCAAATAATGGTGAATGGTCATTTCTTCTCCACAAGATGTTTCCTGAATCACGGATTTTCCTATTTGAGCCTCAACCAGCTTGTCAAAAAAATATTGTGGAGAAGAAGATCCCAAATTCAGAGCTTATTCCAAATGCAGTGAGTTCTGAAAGAGGTATAGTTCAACTTTATACAAGCGACGAAATTTCTGGAATAGCTTCATTACACCCAAGGCAGGATAGTTATTTTGAGAGTAAAATTTTCACCTCGATTGATGTAGAAACAATTACTTTAGATAGCGTAATTGAAAATTACGATATCTCATGTATTGACTTTATGAAAATGGATATTGAAGGTCATGAGCTAGATGGTCTCAAGGGCGCCACAAAAAGCTTGAAAAAACGAATAATCAAAGCCATTTCATTTGAGTTTGGCTCTGGAAATATTAACTCTAGAACATTCTTTCGTGATTTTTGGAATTTGCTATACCCTCTCAAGTATCAGATATACCGAGTTTTACCTTCGTCGCGCCTTATGCCTATTAAGGAGTACTATGAAGACTGTGAGTACTTCAGGGGCGTAACTAACTACATTGCAGTTCTAGATGAAATAGCCTAATCGGGATAGGGAGAATCCTCACCAAAAAACGAGCGAGAAGCCCCTGGCTTTAGACATGGGGAGGAAAGCGGCAGCGACTTCAGTCGCCTAACATCTTTGTACTCAATTAATTCCTTCATAGTAGAAGATAGGCTACGAATACAAACAGAATTATATTGTTTATTGTTAACCGAAGGAAATCCGGCTCTGCTAGTAAACTGTAACAAAGAGGAAAGAGAATATGTTTGGATGTCAACAAAATTTAATCAGCCCAACTAAAGACTTAAAAGCAATTCTATAATTCCTTTGCAGCGAGTCGTCGAAGTTGACGAACTGCGGAATATATTATGCTCGTCAAATGTACTTTAAAACAGGCAAAATACCGAGCAAGACTCTTTTGCACAAAGTGCTGGGCACAGAAAATCAGAACTTGCATTACAAAGCATTTTATTCCGATACCGCGCAACAGATTTTAACTACCGTCGCTGAGTCTTTTAAATCCTACATTGGACTACTGAAAGGAATTGGTAAAGGCACTGTAACCCAAAGGCCTAGATTGCCAAATTATCGACAAGGCGGTCTAGCTTTAGTGACTTATACAGGTCGCTCTGTCCGGCTTAAAGATGGATTGCTGAGATTTCCATTGGGCAGCCAAGTTAAAACTTGGTTTGGCTGGGATGCTTTCTATCTCCCTATGCCTACCAATCTAGACTACAAAGCAATCAGAGAATATAGGATTTTACCTCGAAACGGTTCTTTCTATTTAGAGTTGATTTACAAATCGAAAGATTTCCAAGTAGAGGTAGATAAATCAAATGCCTTGATGATAGACCACGGGATGAACAATTGGTTGACTTGTATCAGCAATGTGGGGACTAGCTTAATAATTGACGGACGGCATCTGAAGTCTATCAATCAAGGCTATAACAAGCGTGTGGCATTTTTGATGCAAGGGAAAACGAATGGTTACTGGTCAAAGCGATTAGAGCGCTTAACCGAGAATCGTAATCGCACCATGCGAGATGCTGTCAATAAAGCAGCCATAAAAGTAATAAATCATTGCTGGCTCAATAAAATTGGCACTGTAATATTCGGCTGGAATGCTGGAATGAAAAATGGTATTAATTTGGGAAATAAAACTCATCAAAATTTTGTTCAGATTCCAACTGGTAGGCGAAAATCCCGTATTGCTCAGTTATGCGAACAGTATGGGATTCGGTTTGTGGAAACCGAAGAATCATATACCTCTAAGGCTTCCTTTCTTGACCTTGATTTGCTACCTAAATTCTGCGAAAAACCAGAAGGGTGGCAACCAAGCGGTCAAAGAGTTAAGCGCGGATTGTATCGCACTCTTGAAGGTTTATTGATTAATGCAGATTGCAATGGGGCAGGCAATATCGGTAGAAAAGTAGCGGCAACTTTGGGGATTTGTCTCAAAGAAGTCAGTAGAGGCGCATTGATAACGCCTTTGAAAGTCCCTTTGTGGTCTTAGTCAAGAATCCCCCTGATTCATCAGTGGGGAGTATCAAGAATCCCCCCTACCACACCACCAGGCGTGCGGTTCCGCACCGGGCGGTTCACTATCTAACTGCAAAGACGAACCCTGAAGCTCAGGTGTAGCCCTGGACTTTCATCCAGAGGTCACGAATTGAGAGCAACCCTTGTTGTGCTAACCACTGATTGGTCATCCCCGTATGGGTCGCCAAGGTTCTCGATCGGCGCCAGCAGCCTTTACAGCTTGGCCCCGTCGAAAACGCATGACGACGAGAGGTTCCCAAATTGAGTAGGTTAGAGATGCGCGTTCGTGGTATGCACCACTGTTTCCAGTAGCACATTCGTATAGAACCCATTTGAGATCTATTCCAGACTGATTACCAGAACGCCGGTTTGGGCCGAATCAGTAGAATCCTAGATTTAGGCTAGAATGGTTCCCCTATAAGGATTTTACAAAAGATGTCAAATGGGTTCTATATGGGTTCCCAGGCTCTTCCTCGGAACCAGTTAAAATTAATTGGCAAAATACGGCGAAATCCAATTTCCCCTAAAGCATTATTAACAGATACAAAAGAAAAACGTTCCACATTACTCATCCTCTTGGGCTTTCGATTGCTTTAAAACTTCGAGCATCGTCTGTGCAGCATCAAACGCATCATAAGGAGACCACACATCACATACTGCCCCAGATGCGATCGCATCCTGTTCCTGACTCTTCATGCATCCTATGAGTATTTGCAAGGTCACTTCCTCTACAGAAATACCTCGCCGCTGAGCAGACTTTAAGAGATATTGCTCCAATTCAGGTGATAGATTTAGCGTCAAATTCATAAACTGCTCCTGTTTGTTGGTAATTGCTGCGTTAAAACCTTCAATGTTCAATCTAAAATCGCCTAACTTCCCGGGCGCAAATAGTCAAAAAGTCGATCGCCCGAATCGGCCCGAATCAAAGCAACCACAACATCCGGCAAACTTCCCCAACTCGGATAAACAAAATAACGCGGTTCCCAGCGCGGTCCAAACTTATCTTTAAAACTGTGCAATCCCTTAAAATTATAAAACTTGCTCAAGTGATCCGAAAGATAAATTAAAACCTTTTCCAACCGCCCGGATTTCCCCGGTTCTCCGACTCCCGCCAAAGCCGACAAACCCAAATCAAATTCTGCATAGCCCAACTCTTGACAGTGCTGCAACATCGAAGCAAACAAACACTCCATCGTGCCATTTTCCACCTCGATACGGCGCCGCATTAAATCAACTCCAACTACTCTATCGCCCACCGATATCATATTAGCAAAAGCACTAATTTTACCATCGGGAGTGTGGATGGCTGCGACGCGAGTTTTCTGCAAATATGCCTCATCAAACCAACCCACAGAAAACTGTTTTTCCGCACCCTGAACCATTCGCAGCCACTCGTCGCTCGCGAATTTCATTTGGCGCATCAACTCCAAACTTAAAGGAGGTTCGTAAAATTCGACTTGATGACCGGCTTTTGTCAATCGGTTGATAGCTGTTCTCAAGTTTTGATTTGCCTTACCTTTGAGAGTAAAAGTTTTGAGGTCAACAATTGCTTCTTCGCCAATTTGCACCACTCGAAAACCGAGACTATAATACATTTCTAGATCGTCGGGCAAAGTTTGATAAAATGCAGGATACCAATCGTTGCGATCGCAAAACTCTTGAAACCCCAGAATAGCCTCTTTGCGGTCTTCAGCCGGGCCGATGGGGTCTCCAAGGGCGATCGCACCTCTACCTTTGGACACGTAGGCGATCGTACTTTTGCCAGAAGGACTAAAATAATAAGATTTATCCTCAAGCAACGCCAATCTCGCTAGCGTCGTCCGCCCGTATTGTTCCACAATTTCCTTAGCTTCATTACGTTCCGAAATACTTGCCGAATCTCGTAGGAGCACCGGACGCAGCAGCATCAAAAGTGCATAACCAAGCGTTACCGAACCTACGCCGTAAATCGAATCCGCAAAGAATTCCGCAAACCTAGTTTTCGGAACTAAGCCCGCATTATCCGCCGTAAAAAACATGGCAAAAGTCTGGAATATAGCATCGTCCCAATCAAAATTAACCGCTCGTTCGTTAACTTCAAAACGCCCGTCCAGAATGTAAAAACCAATGGTTCCGTAAGCTAGCGTAAACAGCAAAGCGCCCAGCAAAACTCGGATTCCTTGAGCAATTGAAGGGCGATCGGATTTAGCAGTAAAAGTTTTCTGCATCACCAACAACTGAAACAGCAGCACCCCAGAAAGTAAACTTTCTTCAACATCCAATCCCTTGACTAAATGAGTTAAAATAGAAGCAATTAACAATCCCACCGTCAGCAACCAAGCAATCCGCTTGCGCCGCAACAAATTAGTTGCCAAAGTCAGCAGCATAAATCCGATAACGGCTGCAAAAAAATGCCCGCCCGCCCGCACGGGGAAAGGAAAAAATGGTTCTAGCCAATTCCGGCGATCGGGTAAACTGGGAGTTACAGCAGACAGCAGGTTAATAACTCCAACCAATCCAGTTAAAAATGATGCAGTCCAGAGTCCAATCCTAGTTTTTTGGGCTAACACAGTTCACCTTTCTAAATTTTAGCAATTTTGTCATAGGAATATTTTATGAAAGCAATCGCAGAGGGTTATTGCGATTTCGACGCACAGCAAACAATAACATCCAAGAATTATGCGAGCCCAGATACAACAATCAGGCTATCGGACATCACCCGCTATCTTAAACTGTTTTCCAACATAACTCAATGAATCCGCTAAATGCTTGTGCCAATAATTCCAACCCACATCCGGGCCGACAATTCCGTGCCCGCCAGGAAATTTGTTAAACTTGTTAGAGATGCCCAAACTATTTAATTGTTCGTGAAACTGCTGAGTTGAGGTGAGAAATTCTTTGTCTCCTTCCCCCGCATCTAAATAAGCCCGCAGTCTCTGTCTGTCTTTGGTAGAAAGTTTCGGCACTAAATATTTAGGACTGTTAGCTTTGCCGCTTTGATCGGTAAAATAACCGCTGTGGCTGAACAGAATATTAAAATTATTTAAATATCGCAAACCGATATTAAAAGCTCCCCACCCCCCCGAAGATTGTCCTCCCATTGCCCAAAATTTGGGGTCTTCCAGCGTTCTGTAGCGCGATTTTATCTCGGAAACCAATTCGGAACCGATCGCAGTTCCTACCTTACCGTTAGGCCCGTCAAAATACTGCGGGTCCCACAAAGGGCTCGTTCCCCGCTTGTCATTTCCGTCAGGAGTAACTACAATTGACGGCGGCAATCTTTTGGTTTTATATAAATCGTGGAGTACGGAAGTAACAGCAGCTTTGTCTTGATAGGCGCGCGCATCTCCGTGCCCGCCGTGTAGCAAAAAAATCACTGGATAGCGCTGTTTGGGATTTTTTGCGTACCCAGGCGGTAAAATTAAGCCGTAGGTGCGCTCTGAATTCATAGCTGCACTTTTATATGTTTTGAGTTCAAATTTTAAGTCGGGATCGGCTATGATTTTCGGAGGGTCTAATTGAGGTGCTCCGGCAATAAACACGTACCAGTATCCAGTCGCACCTAGTAGGAGGATTGTACCAGCACCGATACCTAAAACTTTTCCCAGCCACTTAGGCATATTATCAATCTCTCTTTTTGTGTACTATGGCAATTAGTACATTATATGCAAATATATTTGAGGACTGTTGGTTAAACTGTAACAGGTTCTCCGGCCCGTTTCACAGCTAACAATGCGGGCTTGCTCGTGGGTGGGGGCGGGTTTATTTAATTTGTTCGCACTGTCACGATTGTCGGTGAACCCGCCCCTACAAGCCTATCGTGTTCCCGATTACCGATTACCGATTACCGATTACCAATTACCAATTACCAATTATCAAATCTGTGAATTATAGAAATCCTGCTCCTACAGTTGATATTATCATTGAATTGGTCGATCGCCCGCAGCGACCAATTGTCCTCATAGAACGTCTCCATATTCCCTACGGCTGGGCGATTCCTGGAGGCTTTGTCGATTACGGGGAATCGGTAGAAACGGCGGCAAAGCGCGAAGCTTTAGAAGAAACAAGTTTGAATGTAGAATTAATCGAGCAATTTTACGTTTATTCCGATCCCAATCGCGACGCGCGGCAACATACAATCAGTATTGTATTCTTGGCTGCGGCAACGGGCGAACCTCAAGCTGCGGATGATGCTAAAAATTTACAAATTTTTGAATCTTGGCAGATTCCTAGTGAATTGTGTTTCGATCACGAGATCATTTTACGCGATTATTGGCGTTACCGTCATTATGGATTGCGGCCGCGTTTGTAGGAGAAGAGTTTTTAACCGCAGATGCACGCGGATTAACGCGGATGAATTGCTATGATTTATCTGCGTTGATTTGCGTGCATCTGCGGTTTCATTCTTGACAATTAAATTTTATGGCTAGCTTGACAATATTAGGCGGAGGTGCATGGGGTTCGGCCCTGGCAAATCTGGGAGGTAAAAAGGGCGATCGGGTAAATTTGTGGTCGCGCCGCAGTTCTTTTAGTCTAGAATCGGTTATAACTGGCGCGGATGTTGTGGTTTCGGCGGTTTCCATGACAGGAGTTGGCGAAACAGTCGATCGCCTGCTTGCCTTAAATCCAAATCCCAGTACAATTATAGTTACTGTCACCAAAGGTTTAGACCCCGCCACGACGCGCACTCCGTCTCAAATTTGGCAAAATGCCTTTCCTCACAATCCAATTGTCGTACTTTCTGGCCCCAATCTTTCCGAAGAAATTCAGCAGGGATTACCCGCTGCGACGGTAGCGGCGAGCTCTGATTTAGCGGCGGCGAAACAAGTGCAGACTATTTATAGTTCGGATATTTTTCGGGTTTATGTCAATCAAGATCCCCTGGGGACTGAGTTGGGCGGGACTTTGAAGAATGTATTTGCGATCGCCGCTGGTGTTTGCGATGGTTTACAATTAGGAACTAATGCTAAATCTGCTTTGCTGACTCGCGCTTTACCGGAAATGATTCGAGTGGGAGTTCGTTTAGGCGCTCGCGCCGAAACTTTTTACGGTTTGTCTGGTTTGGGAGATTTACTCGCTACTTGCAACAGTTCTTTGTCGCGCAATTATCGGGTGGGTTTTGGATTGGCGAAAGGGAAGTCTTTAGAGGAAGTTGTGCAGGAATTGCAGAGCACTGCTGAGGGTGTTAATACCACTAATGTATTGATTGATTTGGCGGAGCGGCGCGAGATTGAAGTCCCTGTATCTAGTCAAGTTTACCGTTTGCTGAATGGTGCAATTACTGCCGAACAAGCTGTTTTATCGCTGATGGAACGTGCTTTGAAACCGGAGATTTAAAATCGGTTAAATCGTTATTAGACTTTTTGCACTCCTGCGCAGACTCTCTTAAAAATATCTGCATTTATCTGTGTTGTATCTATCTTGCATCTGCGTTTTTCGTAGCAATAAAATCTTTATGCAAGAAATGTAATGGTTAAAATACCCAATTGGTTAATTTATGCACTGGTTTGTTCCCTATTATACGGCTTTTGGGGAGTGTTTAGCAAGTTAGCTACTAAATATATTGACTACAAAACAGCTTTTGTTTACGAAGCAATAGGCACGCTTATAGCTACAGCATTCATTCTTACCAGCAGTAAAAACTTCAGTCTTGAGGGAAATATTGCAGGAATCGTATTTGCTTTATTAGTCGGTGTTTGCGGAACTGTGGCATCTTTGATATTTCTTAGAGCGATGGAAAGCGGGCCAGTTGTCAGCGTAATCAGCATTACATCTCTGTACCCACTGATTACCATATTGCTATCATATTTATTCCTGAAAGAACCTATTACAATCCCGCAAATAATTGCTCTTGTCCTAGCCCTACTTGCAGTTATCCTTTCGTCTTATTGAAAGCTCTCTCTTTTTTGAATTTGTCGTCAAGGCCAGAAACCGGGGTTTTGTGATAAATATTGCATCAAAGCGTTGAATCATGGAAAAACCCGGTTTCTTTGGTATCTTAATATATCTCGCCTTTCTGCATCAGCTAATTTTTACTTTGCGCCGTAATAAAAGGCAACTTCTTTGTCTTTTAACGGTGCGAAGTCAGCAGCAATTAACATTGGATCGAGTTCTGCTTGAGACAGGTGTTTGACTCCAATTCGGACAATGCGCGATCGCATGGTGTTCGACACGCCGCTGCGCTGTCTCCCGGCTTCTAATCCCATTACTTTCTCGTACAGGTCTAATTTTGCTTTCGGAATCGCAGTGCCGTCAAAATCGATTCCTGAGGCGATCGCCACATCGATCGCATCTGCACCAGTTGTCGATTGAGCTGCTGAGTTTGTTTCTGAAGACATTGTGCTGTGATATCAAAGTTTGTTGTGGGAGCATCTTACCAGAGAACTATCCCCATCTAAGCAAAAAAGCGATCGACTTCTCTAATATCCACATTTCCCCCGCTGACAATCACGCCAACTCTCTTATTTTGTGCTTTCACAACTCCAGACAATAAAGCCGCTGCTGCTAACACTCCCGTCGGTTCGACAACAATCTTCATCCGCTCCCACATAAAAAACATTGTAGTGCGAATTGCCTCTTCCGAAACTGTTGCCATATCGTCCGCATAATGCAGCACCAAAGGAAAAGTCAATTTCCCTAAAGACGGCGTGCGCGCGCCGTCAGCAATAGTATCCGGGTTGCTAACAGTTTGCAGCGTTTTGGTACGGAACGATCGCGCGGCATCATCTGCTTGCTCGGGTTCGACCCCTATGACTGTACACTTCGGAGACAAAGTTTTAGCTGCGATCGCGCATCCCGACAATAAACCTCCACCGCCACAGCAAACCAGCAGCAAATCCAACTCCCCAACTTCTGCGATCAATTCCAGCGCCGCCGTACCTTGTCCTGCGATCACTCGCGCGTCGTCATAAGGAGGAATAATTGTCAAGTGTTGTTCTCTAGCAATTTTGGCGGTGAGATCTTCGCGGGTTCCTTGAGTGCGATCGTACAAAACAATTTCGGCACCGTAGCCGCGAGTCGCTTCCTGCTTGACTTTGGGCGCATCTGCCGGCATTACCACAGTAACAGGAATTGATAGTAATTGTGCAGCCAGGGCGATCGCCTGCCCGTGATTTCCCGAAGAAAAAGTCACCACTCCCTGCTGTTTTTGGGCTTCAGATAGCTGCATCAAAGCATTACAAGCACCGCGAAACTTAAACGAACCCGTCCGCTGAAAATTCTCGCACTTGAAAAATACTTGAGAATGGGTTTGTTTGTTGACAGTCTCCGAAGTCAGCACCGGCGTCTTGAAAGCTTTACCTTGCAAGCGCTTTGCTGCCGCCTCCACATCGGCAAAACTGACGGGAAAGGGATTTTTATCGGCAAGATTGGCTGTCATAGGTTTTCTGCCTCGGGTGCTTGAACCGCACCATACCATATATACAGTCAGAGTCTTATCAGTTTTAATGATATGACATATTGGAAATAATTATCAATAGACTATTGCAACTAATTACGAAAAGCGTTGTAGGATGACATCAAGGTTATTGCAATAAGTTATCAAAAAGTTGCGGTTAGGTAGGAAAGCGATTGATGAATACAAAGTTTAAAGTGCTAGCAAGCGCTAGCGCAGGATTGTTGCTGCTAGCGGGTTTGACAGCGAATGCAGTTGGGAGCGGGCATTCGGCGATCGCACAAACAGCACCAAAGGGCGATCCTCTTCGAGGGCTTCGCCAACGAGATTTAAGAGCACAAGCAGCTATCAGTCGCATTAGAATTGTATTTGCGAACCGCAGAGATGCTACAGACTTGCAAAATAAAGCCAATCAAGTAGCGCAAATACTATCCAAAGAAATCGGAATGCCCGTCGATGCAGTCATCGGCGACGAAACCGCAGCCGTAGAAGCATTGAGAGCAGACAGAGCAGATGTGGCATTTGTAGCAGGGCGCGCCGCTTTAAAAGCAGAACAATTAGCCAAAGCGCGGATGTATTTAGCAGAAGTTCGCAGCGATTATTCCGGCGGAAATACCTACGATTCCGTGTTTGTAGTGCGCCAAGACAGTCCTTTGCGCCCGAAAGGTTCAGCAAAGCAAACCCTCGAACAATTGAAAGGCAAAAAAATGGCTTTCACATCTCGAACTTCCGGTTCGGGATTCATTTTTCCAGTTGGGGAATTAGTAGGTCAAGGATTAGTATCAGGCCCCGATAGACTGGAAAGTTTCTTCGGAAATGTCACCTACGGCGACGGTTACGGGAGCGCTTTGCAATCAGTTTTAAGAGGTCAAGCAGAAGTTGCAGCAGTCTCGGAATACGCTTTGCTACCGCCTTGGATTACAGCAGAAGAAGGCAAGAAGTTGCGAGTTTTGCAGCAAATTCCCGGAGTTCCAGCCCACGGCATAGTCATAGACGATCGCATTCCTGCACCAATGCGCGAAAAACTGATCGATGCTTTCATGAAAATGAACGAACCTGCAAACAATCAATTGTTCCGCAGTTTGTACAATTCCCAAAAATTGGTAAAAGTCGATCACGCCCGCCATTTAGCAACCTTGCGCCAAGCTTTGGTGCGCGCCAAACTCGAACCATAAAATCAAAGGTTCGTAGTGAGGACTTTAGTCCGCTTTTTCTGCGGACTAAAGTCCTCAGTACGAACGTGTTTTATTGTATTTGTTTGAGTGAACCTGATATTAATTACTAAATTATTTCATAAATATTTTCCATGAGTATCGAATGCAGTAAATTAGAAACAGCTTATTCAACTTCGCTAAAACGCCCGATTTTGAACAAAATTGATTGCAAAATCAAACAGGGCGAATTTGTAGCGCTTCTCGGTTTAAACGGTGCAGGAAAATCTACGCTGTTACGTTCATTCGTCGGATTAGTCCCCGTCAAAACCGGAGAAATTAGGATTAACGATACAGTGATAACTCCGCGCACATTGAGACGAATTCGGCGCGATATTGGCTTAATTTTTCAAGGTGGCGGCTTGATAAAACAGCTACCCGCGATCGACAATGTGTTATGTGGTTGCTTGGGAGGATTGAAGACTTGGGAGACACTGTGGGGTTTTCCGAAACAACAGCGCGATCGCGCTTTTGAATTACTCGCAGACTTCGGACTCCAAGACCTAGCATACCAAAAAACCGGACTGCTCAGCGGCGGACAACAGCAAAAAGTAGCCATCGCCCGCGCCCTCATCCAATCACCGCAGATTTTACTCGCAGACGAGCCCACCACCGGATTAGACGTAATCGCCGCCCAACAAGTAATGGAAATCCTCGCCCAACTGCACCAAAAACAAGGAATGACCGTAGTTGTAGTATTGCACGACCTAGGAATGGCCAGCACCTATCCCGAAAGAGCGATCGTCCTAGATGCCGGTCAGATAGTCTATGATGGCAAATGTCAAAACCTGTCCGACAAATTCAGCAAACTCACACCTTCCAAACTAGCAGTCTGAACCCCTTCTCTTTTCTTCCTTGGCGCCCTTTGCGTCTTCGCGGTTCATTCAATCCAAAAATAAACGCCAATGACCGAAAAAAACTCAACTAACTTATCAAAAACCTATAGCTGGCTCAAAAATATCAGTATAGCAGCAGGTTTAATTGTACTTTACGGTTGGGCGCTGCGGGGATTAGAAATTGACGCCGCAACTTTAGTAGATAGTTGGCCTTACATGACCGATTTTATCTCCCGCTTGTGGCCGCCGAATCTAGAAATTATCGACGTAGCAATCAAGGCGTTAATCGAAACAGTGCAAATGTCGCTGTGGGGAACGACTATCGGCGCCATTCTTTCCGTACCGATTGCGATCGCCAGTTCCCACAATATAGCACCAAAGTGGTTGCAATGGCTAGCTAATTTATTGCAAAATGCGGTGCGATCAGTTCCTTCAATTGTGCTGGGTTTGCTGTTTGTATCCGCGACTGGTTTGGGTGCGCCGGCTGGTACTTTGGCGCTGGCAATTTATACTATAGGCTATCTTGCTAAATTTTATCAGGAGGCGATCGAGTCTGTGGAAGGGCGATCGATCGAATCGTTGCAAGTCGCAGGTGCATCTTGGCTGCAAGTGGCGCAATACGGCATTTTCCCCCAGGTGTTGCCGCTAGCGTTGGGTTACACGCTGTGGATGTTTGAATATAATATCCGGGCGGCTTCGGTGTTGGGAGTTGTGGGCGCCGGCGGTATTGGTTTTGAGTTGGTGAATTATATCCGCTCTTTTGAGTACAATAAGGCTACTACGATGATGTTAGTTCTGTTGGTTGTCGTGACTGCGATCGATGTAATTAGCAGTAAATGGCGGCAGCGGTTGGAAACGAAGTAATACCACTTCTTAAAAATCATTCAACAGTCTTCCGTAGGGTGTGTCGCCATTAAAAATGTCTGAATCAACATAGACAATCTCATAGATCCGCACCTGCACAGTTCAAGAATTATTGTAAACAAACCCAAAAATATATTGTAATTGAGACGGCGGTTTCAACCGCGTCTGCACACACGAAACCCACCTCCGTGGGTTCAAGAAAGAAGAGTTAATTTTCTAATAGTCGATCGCACATTTCCCAAAAGTCGATCGAATTACTCGTAGGGGCTCTCGCATTTTGGCGACAAACCTTAACAAAAAACCAAAGATTTTCTGTCCAAATGCGAGAGCCCTGGCCCCACTGTTTGTCAAAGCGAAATATTCAGTGACGATCGCGCATCAAGGATTGCCCAATATTTGGTAATTATGACTTACGCATGGCGGCTGGGTGAAGCATTCGGGAATTAGATGGTAGGTTGGGAATCAACTATTGTCGCCCGACTGCTTCACCCCTACAAATTTATCGGTATCAGGTCGATCGCACAAATCCCCAAAAAGGCGATCGCGCGATCGTATCCACCATCAACTACACCGCAAAAAAAGACAGGGTAGTGCCGTTTCCCTACCCAAAACAAAGCCACTAAATTGTTTGAAAATCAACAACAACAAAATAAGGACACAGCATTGCCGTGTCCTTATCTTGTTAGGATACAGCATTGCTGTATCCCCGTGCATACCCTCGATATCCCGATGAGAACTCTTGCCCTTTAGAACAAGAACAATTCAGAATTACCGGAAACTCCCAAATTGACATTGACAGTAGCAAACAAACTGTTGCCACCAACCGTCGAACCATTGCTATCGTAATACAGCTTAGTAGTATTAGCTGCACTATCGAAGAGAGCAATAATCGACGGCGAAGTCAACGTAGACTCGATCGCACTTACAGTAGCAACAGTGCTGCTGTAAAGGTAGAAACTCGCGCCCAAAGACCCCGTTCCTAACCCGGCAAAACCAGTCTTGTCAAGGTTAATTACATCATCAACAATGCTGTAATCCGTAATGATATCTCCGCCACCAGCAGTAGTTCCGGTGAACACAAACACATCCGCACCCAGCCCGCCGCTGAGAACATTTGTTCCCAAACCGCCGATTAAAGTGTCATTCCCGTCGCCGCCGTTGAGAGTATCGCTACCCGCGCCGCCGAAGAGACTGTCATTACCAGCGCCGCCGGAGATGCTGTCATTACCAGCGCCACCGTCGAAAATATCAGCACCGGAGCCCCCGTTCAAAATATCGGAGAACTCAGTACCAGTGACGTTATTAGCAGTCGAATTTCCCGTGAATAAGACCGGAGTGGTAAAGTTGTAACCGCCCACACCTGAACCAAAGTTGTAAACTCCGGTTGTCGGGAAAGTACCCGG
>NZ_JAUBUN010000011.1:11299-12851 GCF_036702665.1 Microcoleus sp. Aus8_D2 | reverse complement strand
TCAACAGCAGCCTTGTAAGCAAAGATATCTGCACCGGAACCACCAGTCAGAATATCCGCACCCAGGCCGCCGCTGAGGATGTCAGCATATGCAGTACCAGTGACGTTGTTAGCCTTCGCATCTCCGGTAAATAAGACAGGCGTCGTAAAGTTGTAACCGCCAGCACCTGAACCGAAATTATTGCTCGCACTCGGATAGGTATTCCCAGCAGCAGTTAAATCAACAATGCTACCTGAGTTGGTTGAAGTACCAGTGGGAGAAGTTGCGATCGTCCCTGTAAATACAAAGTCCGCTGTTCCAAAACTGGTAACAGAAGTACCCAAGTTAGCAACATTGACAGTAGGAGAAGGGCCAGTGCCGTCCGCATCAAAGACTAGAACGCTTTCGCCCGCAGCATTTTGATAGAGACAGAAAACCGGGGAGGTTCCGGCACCTGGAAGCGCTGCAAATTTCGATTGCACATCTGATAAGCTCGCGTAAGTACCCGAGAAAATCAGCAACTCTTTGCCAGCAATGTCAGTCGTTGGACTGGTAACATTTACCAAGTCAAAATCAGAGTTCTTCAACTTGCCGAATTCAGTCGAAACAAACTCTAATTTATCGGTTCCAGATTTGAAGTCGGTAATTTTATCGCCGCCTTCTTTAGTTGTCGTGTAGACAAAGACATCGGCACCAGTGCCACCGCTGAGGAAATCGAAACCGAGGCCGCCTGTGATGATATCGTTGCCGTCACCGCCCTTGAAGGTGTCGTTAAACTTGCTGCCGACAATTTTGTCATCGCCTGCTTTAGCATCGAAATTAACTCCGGCCGGATAAGTGCCGAAATTGAAATTGTCAGGGCCGTCAGTACCGACAGGAACATTTAGCGGCCCGCCGGTGAACTTAAAGTTCTTGACTTCCAGGCTAAATTTCAGCGAGAAACTGGCCACAATGTCAAAGCGCACCCCAACACCATATACCAGCACGGTACGGTTAGTAGCTGCATCTGTAAACTGACAGAAAACAGGCGCGTCGGTTTTGCCGCCCAAAGCTGCAAACCGCGCTTGCAAAGTGGCGATGCTGGTAACGGTGATATCGGCGCTGAAGTCGAGCAAGTTAGCGCTGCCGATCGCCCCAACAGCAGAAGTAGCATTAATCGCCACTTTAGTCAAGCTTGCAACGCTGAGATTAAAAGCTGCGTTAGAAAAGTCTAAAACATCCTCATCGACATTAAAGTCAGTAATTAAGTCAGCTTCTGCAACTGTTTTAATGTTTTCGCGGGAAACGGGGTAAACAAAGCTATCCTTTCCAGGACCCCCAGTTAGAATATTGGTTCCTTCGCCGCCGTCGAGCGAGTCATCGCCGTCATCTCCGGTTAATTGGTCATTGCCAATACCGCCGATTAATTGGTCTTTGAGCTTACCACCGATGATATCGTCATCGCCCTCGCCGCCATCGATATCATTCTCACCATCGCCGCCTTTAATTGTGTCCTTGCCTTTGCCAGCGATGATTTTGTTTTTGCCTTTACCACCGATGATAGTGTCATCGCCATCGCCACCTTCGATATCAT
>NZ_JAUBUN010000011.1:0-11199 GCF_036702665.1 Microcoleus sp. Aus8_D2 | reverse complement strand
TATCGCCATCACCGCCTTGAATTTTGTTTTTGCCGTTACCTCCTTTAATTTTGTTTTTGCCTTTACCACCGATGATATCGTCATCGTCATCGCCACCTTCGATATCATTATCGCCATCACCGCCTTGAATTTTGTTTTTGCCGTTACCTCCTTTAATTTTGTTTTTGCCTTTACCACCGATGATAGTGTCATCGCCATCGCCGCCGTCGATATCGTTATCGCCGCCATCGCCACCTTTAATTTTGTCGTTGCCTTTGCCTGCTTTAATTTTGTTTTTGCCCTTACCGCCTGTAATCTCATCGCCGCCGTCGCCGCCTTGGATGTCGTTATCTAGCGTGAGCGAACCGACAATCATTTGAGGAGCTGTATTGCCAACAAAATTAAAGACATTTTGCTGGACGTTGAAGCTAAAACGCTGGCTGGTGACATTGTTTTTGCCGTCGCCAACTTCAAAACTAAAACTAGCCGCACCGACAAAACCTATTGCCGCTTGGAAAGTTAACAATCCGAGGCTAATGTCTGCTTGAGTGAAGGTCAAACCAACTGCTGTTACCGCTGCTCCTTTAAACAAGAGTTTCCCGGTTTTAGCATCAGGCAGCTCCGTTAACTTAAAGACTATCTCGCTAGCACCTTGCTCGCTATCGACAAACTTCAACAAGTCAGCAGTAATAGTTTGCGAGCTGCCGTCGGAACCGACAGTCAGGCTATTATTAGCTTGCGATCGCGGAGGGCTATTAACCGTTCGAGTTGGAGTTGGAGTTGGACTTGGAGTTGGACTTGGAGTTGGACTTGGAGCGCTACCATTAACTCCCAAAAAGTCGCCAGCATTGAGAATCGTGGCGCTGACATTCAACAATAGCGCCAGCACCAACTGATTGCTGCTGAGCCGAATTTCGGTATTGAGGCCGACTTGTACAAACAACAAGCTGCTAAAGTTCAAGTCGCCAGACAGCAGAAACTTGTCACTACCAGGTGTGTAGTCAGTGATGACGGAACTTCCGGGAGTGGTATTGTTACCCATACCCATGACAAAAACGTCATTTCCAGCACCGCCGCTACAGGTATTGTTGCCAGTACCGCCAACGATCGTATCGTTGCCGCTATTGCCCATCAGGGTATCGTTGCCAGATCCGCCGCCGACAACGCTGTCGTCGCCGTCGCCGCCGTCTGCCATGTCATTGCCGTCGCCAGTAACGAGGGTATCGTTGCCAGATCCGCCCATCGTGGTGTCGTCGCCGCTGCCACCGACAACGCTGTCGTCGCCTTCGTCGCCGCTGCAAGCGTCGTTGCCTTCGCCACCGATCAAGGTATCTTTGCCGTCGCCGCCGACAACGCTGTCGTCGCCCTCGTCGCCGCTAACGTTGTCGTTGCCGCCACCGCCTGTTGTGGTGTCGTCGCCGCTGCCACCCATTACGGTGTCGTCGCCATCGTCGCCGCTGCAACCGTCATTGCCAGCACCGCCGGTGACGGTATCGTTATCTTTGCCACCGATGACGGTGTCGTTGCCTTCGCCGCCGTTAACGTTGTCGTTACCCCGATCGCCCCTGACGGTATCGTTGCCTTCGCCGCCATTGCAGGTGTCGTCGCCTTTGCCGCCGTAGACGGTATCACTGCCACTGCCGCCGTCAACGTCATCCTTGCCGTCGTTGCCGTGCACCCAGTCATCGCCGTCATCGCCTTTGCAGGTATCGTTGCCGGTGCCACCAGAAAGAGTGTCCTTGTCTTTGCCACCGTAGAGGGTATCGTTGCCTTCGCCGCCGTCGCACTTGTCGTCGCCGCGATCGCCTCTTACTTCGTCATCGTCATCGCCGCCCTGGCAATCGTCGTTGCCTTTACCTCCATAGAGTTTATTCTTGCCATTCTTGGCTTTGATTTTGTCATCGCCTTTTTTGCCGTAGAGCGACTGATTAGCGCCTGTGGCGACAATTATGTCATCGTCATCCGTGCCTTCGATCGTCTTGCCATCGGTGTCGCTGTCATCTTTTTTGTCTTTTTTGTCGCCCGCACCTTCTTCGGGTACGCCGTTAAATTCACGAATGTTGCTGCTATCCTCAGCACCTGTTGCGGATGCGTCGTTAGACGGATTCGGAACTTTGCCCCCATCGCTGCTGCCGCCGTTTTCTGCGATCGTGTCGTCAACTAACTTGACTAACCCGTCGTCGGAATTTATAGCGCTGGCTTTGCGTAAACCCGCGATTCGAGCGAGCTCGCTGTCGGAAAGCCGGAGTTTTGGTTCCTCATCATCATCCAGGGCGATCGATGTAAACAAACTGGTTTTTGTCAGGTCAGAAATTTCCATTTCATCTCGATCTGGAAAAAGTGTTCCCGATACATTTTCTAACAATATTTCTTCTGCCATCTTTGATATTTCCCAAAAAGGACTGAGCTTCTTAGAATCAGTTTATCAGCAAGGAGGAGGCAGCACTAGCAGAAAATTATAACTTTATACTTTCACCTGCTATAGCGGCTGGTGTCCCCACCTTTTTGTTATAGATGCTATTTAAACTGCCAGGGATTATTTCGATCGGTTGCGAGTTTGAGATTCTGCCATTACGCACCAAAAATAATTGAGCCGCCACCTACACTGTAAGTGCTGCGCCGAAGCGCGGCTCGCTTTTGATGTTCTCCGTAATTTCTACAGTAAGCTGCGCCTAAGTGCGCCGAATTGTAGATTTTCTACGTAATTTATACAGTGGATTAGCAGAATTTAAACTCGCAACTCACAACTCCCACATAACTACCCAAAACCTTTATCCCCAAATTTTACCCTTGCTTTTCCTGCGATCGAGCCTGGTGCATTAAATTTTTTTAACACTCCCAGCTCTGACAAATCCTTCCCTGACTTAGGATTTGCATCTCTTTTGCAAGTGACTGCACGCTCCTAATTTTAGTTCCCGATGATTAATAAAAAAATTAGATGGTTCGCCCCGGCAAATATTTGTTTTAATTTTCGATCGCACAAGTTTATCTCAATTCGAGGGAGCCTATCGAACCGATCAAAATATTATTGTTTATATAAATACTAGCAGTTATCCAAAAAAATATCTATCTCAAGACAGATTGTAAACTTCATAAACAACAGGAATAAACGCAGGAGTTATACCAGTTGAGATTTTCCATTTTTCGATTTGAGATTTGAGATTAGGAATGACCTATTTTGTATGGCTGTGAAGCTTGCCGGCAGTTGCATTATTTTTGGGAAACGGGCATTATTTTAGGTGAAAGTTGCAAGCTCGCTCGGCATTTTGAGCGGGAATGACGCAGCGCGGGCCCGCTCATCCCGGTTTATATGTAGGTTGATAGTTGCCTTTTCCCAATATTTATCCGAAAAAGAGGCTGGATGAGGCTTAGTCCTCTAGATGATAAAAATGCTGGTTGCTTGAGAGGGCGGGAATATTTGATAGCAGTTGTATTGTTGAAAATTATTGGATACTTAACTGGATTTTTCCGGCTTAACTTTAACTAGATTAAGACAGTTAAATTTTACAAAAATTTCAATAACATGGCAGCGGTAAATTAGCAATTATCGATGGTCGCTCTATCGATTACCGATCGCCGCTGAGGGCTGACGGATGAGGGGGGATGGCTTACGGATGAGGATTCCGGGCTGACCAATTAATTAATCGACACAAAGTCAAGATTTTAGATGGGGGGTTGGTGGTACAGGATAAGCGCTGAGGACAGAGCGACGGATCGCCGACCCAAAAAAATTACTCAACTTTGCCTCCGATATTGCCCTGAAACGGGTTGGCGAGAGCCGAAGTAATTTTAATAAGAACTAGAGATCCGCCTGGTAAAGTGCCTCCAATTTAACTTTACTCAGCAATGACAAACTCAAGTTCCCGACGAATGTTAAAGGGTCTGCGGTAGAGGTGCAAAATGTTGAAGAGAGCAAGATTGGAGAAAATTAGGCTTTCACCGAGCCATAGGGCAATCAAAAATAATAAACTGTTATTAAAGTACAACTTTTTTTATAGCCTCAAAGTGTTTGAACAAATATATTTGAGTCCAGCGATCGCCCGCTCGGGGGAAGCGCATTCAGAAACTTTGATTGAAAGAGTAAAAAGCAGTTTGCAGGTCGGTATTGCTAGCGGCAAAAACGCAGGCAAATTCAGAATTGAGGCGGGAGGGCGCTAAATCGGTGAGCCAAGAATTTAAACTCTCAGTCACCCCAGTTGGGGACGACGAATATCTAGTGCGGACAGAAAAGGTTGCACCCGGTGTACCCTTAGCAGAACAACAAGTCCGCTGGCCGATCGACCAATGGCTTGCACTGTCTGCTCAACTGATGAACGACCCCTTGGTGGGCGTGTTCCAGGGAACTGGTGCTGGCGGTCGCGGACTCTCGCGATCGGCAAAAAACTCAGCGCCGAATTTAGTAGCCCTAGGGCAACAATTATACAGCGGGCTGTTTCAAGGAAACTTGCGCGATAGCTGGACTTGCGCTCAAGGCATCGCCCAGCACCGCCGAGAAGTGCTGCAACTGCGGCTCGGACTCAAAGGCCGGCTCTTGCCGCGGCTGCCGTGGGAAGTTCTGCACGCGGACGATCGCCCTTTGGCAACCGGCACTGATGTCGTGTTTTCCCGCTACCAACCAGGTACAAGTTTGTTCAAACAAACCCGGATACTGCCCAGCGGCGGCCCACTAAAAATTTTAGTGGCGATCGCCTCTCCGAGCGATCGAGACAGCTTGCAGCTTTCGCGAGAAGTGCTCCACCTGCAACAAGAACTGCAAAACCGCAGCGCTAACCCCCTCAAAAACAGCCCCCACTCGGAAATTCAACTGACTATTCTCGAACAGCCCGATCGAGAACAGCTTACCCAAGCCCTAGAACAAGGACACTACCAAGTCTTGCACTACGCAGGCCACAGCAACTTAGGTTCTAGAGGCGGCGAACTCTACCTAGTCAGCAGCCGCACCGGTTTAACCGAAACCTTGAGCGGCGACGACTTAGCCGGATTGCTCGTCAACAACGGCATTCAGATGGCCGTGTTCAACTCTTGCCGCGGCGCCTACGGCGACCCCTCAAACATCGCCGAGGACAGCCCGGAACGCAATTTAACCGAAGCTCTAGTCAAGCGGGGTATTCCGGCAGTGCTAGCAATGGCAGAAAGCATTCCCGATGATGTAGCCCTAACTCTGACGCGGCTGTTTTACCGCAACCTCAATCAAGGCTATCCAGTCGATCTCAGCCTGAGTCGGGCGAGGGCGGGACTAATTTCTGCCTACGGTTCTCACCAGTTATACTGGGCTTTGCCGATTCTCTACCAGCACCCGGACTTTGACGGCTATCTGACTGGCGCCCCAGCTCAAAGCGGGCCATCGGGCTCTGTGGTGCAAAATTTAATCGCGCCGGGAACGCCGCCGGCCCGATTGGGTACAGAATGGAAGGCGCCGTCTTCGGTCTCGACGATCGCCCAATACCCGCCAATCCCAGCCAATCTACCGGATGAGTCAGACAGTGATGACGGCGAAGTCTGGGAATATTTTCCCGACCCATTAAAAGATCGCAGGGATTGGGTTCACCAGAACGATCGGCCTTCTGCTGCTAATTCAGCATCCTCTATTCCTCATCCTGAGTCTTCGGCGATCCAAGCAACCCGCGCCGCTGCACCGACTCAGAAACCGTTAACACAATCGGGATTGAAAAAATGTCTTGCCCTGACGCTTTGCTTGTTGCCTATTGCTTTGAGTGCGGGCTTTTTTGGGTGGCGGCACTGGCACCAGCGAGGCACGAAACCGGAAGAGTTACTGCCGGCGGTACGCACTCCTCTGTCGCAAAATTACTTGCAACAACGCCACTAAAAACGATCGCCAACTATCTGTTGAGTTTGGGCCCGGTTGCCCAGACTCAAAATAGGCTGCGGTTGTCCCGGGCAATTCGCGATCGGCTGTCGCTGGAAATGCGATCGAAATTCTGCTGCTCGATCGCCGGAGAGGATATAAACTCATCAACCCGGTTTCTACCCAAAATCAGCAGCTTGGCCACCTGCGCATCTAGGAAGCAACCGGGTTTCGCGTCGAGAGAGTACGTGCGAAACTGCTCGATCGAGCATTCATGATTCGGCACTAGACAATAAAAGCCAGAGTTGCAACAATTAATAACGTCTTAACCGTCAGGGGGGTTGCTATATTTCACAATTCCTGATGGTGCAAGCGGCTGTGAGTTTGACCTGTCCCTACAGCTTGCGCATAAATTTTCCGAGTCTGGCAGCTTCTGGGCAACGAGTTAAATCCAGTACATTTCCACCAAAACTCTATGCCGGGAACGGGTGCTAATTTGTGTTGCATCAAACATTTAAGCTGTACTGGATTTAACTCGGTCTTTTTCAATTCCCCTGTGGAAAGAACGTCAAATTCTCTGGCTTTGGGCCGTCCGAGGCAGATTTTCCCGATCGCCCCATCGCATCTCTACTCAGAAAGGGGCGAAGCGTCAAGAGTGGCACAGCAAGGGAGCGCGATCGAAACAAATCGCTGTACTGCATTTAAATTGTATATTTCAATGAACTATTCCCCACTCGAATCCCCCTCTCCTCGAATCCCCCAATCCCCATCTGACCCTAGAACATAACAGACAATCTTTTTGGTGCTGCTGCTGATTCCTCTGGTGGTGGCTGCGTCATATTTCTGCCGCCGCGCCCATTGACTCGGGTTTAAGCTAAAAACCGTTCAACGAACAGGTGAAATTTCCTTGATTTTTAACCGGATTGCCGAACCCGGACTGCTTTCTGTGCAAGTTATAGCAGGTATTGAAGGAAGAAGGAATTCGAGAAATGGAAGTCCGAAGAAGCAAGAAGCAATCGACTGCATGGGGAAAGGGCCATTAAGAACCTCCTAACCGTCAGGGTGGATGCGCTATATATGCCGAGTACCTTAATAGAAGATTGCTCTTCGGTATTTGGCGTTTTGAGGGGATTGGCCGCCCGAAAAACAGGGTTTACAAGTAGCTGCCAGTGGCATCGAGAACAAGTGCTGCCTCGCCTTGTTGAGGTAAAAGTTAACCCCGCGTCGGTAATTGCTGGCGGCAGATTTGCCTGTGCCGCGCTCTAGGTATTTCCATTCATGGCTGTCTTGCTTTTTACCTTGACCGCAGACTGGATCGGGAATTGGTGAATGCTGGGAACAGACTTTACTGTAAAAAAGTAAAGCATTTAATTTGCGACAATAATTCCCCGCGCGATCGCGCAGTGAGGCTTACGCAAGCATCACCAGCGAGCAGCAAATAGATCGCCCTTCGAGCATCCTTACTTGCACCCCCGGTTTTGAGGCCGCAGAAATTTATCCAGAATCTTATATTCCGAATTCTTAGTATTGACAGTGAAACAAAGTTAATCTAATGTGTTGTAATTGATATAAGTAAAGTCCAATAAGCGAGGTACGGTCAATGGCAGAAACAGCTACAGCACCCTTAACAGGAAAAGGTCTGCTTCAAAAAATCAAAGGCAGCGATTTGCCGCGCAGAGAACTTGCAAAGCTTTGCGGCTACTTCACCGTCAGCAAAAGTGGAGAAACCCGGATTAACTTGGCTGAGTTTTACGATGCAGTGTTAGCTGCTAAGGGCATTGAGCTAGAGAAGTCGAAAGCAGACGGACGCGGACGAGAAGCGAGTTATCGCGCTAGCGTTCACAAGAATGGCTCGATCGTGATCGGGGCAAATTATACCCAAGAAATGGGATTAAAACCGGGTGACGAGTTTGAAATTAAACTCGGATACAAGCACATTCGCTTGATTCAGATCGATGTGGACAGACCGGATGTGGAAGTGGAAGAAGAGGAGGATACAGAAGAATAGAGGCATCGCGATGCAGTCGGCCGATAGCAAGGCGACTGGATTTGGCATTCGCTACACGAGTATTTGCGCGCCACCCTTCAATTTAACTGATGAGCTGTCTTGACTATTTCTATTTTCTCTTGTCCCGCAAAGACTACAGTGCCTCTGAACTTCGCAAAAAGGGGCAAGAGAAAGGTTTTGGCAATGAGGAAATATTGGAGGCGCTCGCGCAAATTCAAGACCGGGGCTATCAGTCTGACACTCGCTTGGTGGCAAACTCGATCGCCTCTGCTGCGGGCAAATACGGGAAATCCGCCGTCAAGCGCAAGTGCCTGCAAAAAGGAATTACTAGCGATTTGTTCGAGCAAGTCTGGGAAGAAGAATTTGCCGAAAATCAGGACTCGGAAGCCGAAAAACTGGCAGAATTAAAAGCCAAAGTCATGCGGAAATACAAGATCGATGCGATCGGTAAAGTAGATCCTAAAACTAAGGGCAAAGTCTTGAATTACCTGCAATACAGGGGCTTTAATGGCTTTGAAATGTGGCGTCAGTGGCAAACAGAAGAAGATGACGAGTAAATTGTAGGGCCGCACTTGCTCGGTGTGCCCCCGAGATAGGCAAGCACAACTGCACTGCTGCTCAGGGGGCTAATACCATTTGAAATTTTCCATTTTTCGATTGGAGATTGGGAATGATTGACCCCGCACAAAAACGGATAGTTGCGAAGGACACTCCTGAGGGTAGAGCCGAAAATTTTAGACTCCTGTTTAAGCTCCCAGATTAATCTGTGGAGTAAATCTAAAATCGTTCGACACTTCGACAAGCGAGCGGAAAACGCGCTCGCCCTCGCCGAACGTCTCAGATCGTGTCCGATCGATTACCATAACAAAAACGGAACGCACGTGCCCCACGAAAGTCCGCTTTCCGGCTGCGGACTTTCGTGGGGCACGCGCGATCGAATCTCAAATCTAAAATCGATTGACTGGATATGGGTTTAGACCTTCCCTACAGTTGCATGATTTTGGAAAAATGGTATAAATTGTGAGTTCCGAGTTTTTGTATCTGTATCTCACCCCTCAGACTTGTCTCCAGAAGATTCGTACATCTGCCGGTGTCTGGCTAAAAGCTGGAGATATTTCTCGTTGATTTTGGCCAGCATCCATTTCTCTTGAAAAATGGTGGCGGATTCTGCTTTCACCGGATCTGCTTCTAGCGGTAAAATATTTTTTCGAGCTGCGGCTTGCTCTGCAACAGACTCCAGCTTCTGAGGGTTCTGCTGGTATTTGCGGCCGCTTTTATGATTGGCGTAGCGGCGCGATCGAGTATACCCCATCTGCAAGAACTTGCGCGCCATGTCCGCTCCCACAAAATCATCGGCATCGAGATACTCTAAAAACAACGAGTAAATTTTGCTGCTAGACTCCCTGGCAATTTCAGGAGTCTTAAATCTCCAGAAAGGCAGAATTTCTGATTTGTAGGGTTCCACCAACAGCACTCCCTGTTCTCCTTTCCCCACCCGATAAAGTTCCGGGTGCTGTCGAAAGTCGAGGTGCTTAAAATCCAAAGAGTAGTCGAACTGCTTCATTGAGCGTTTTCTGTTCTATCTGGAACGATAGAAGCCCGCGGTTTACCTTCGTCTGGTTGGGTATAAACCCAGGCCCAAGCAATCAGGACAGCTTGAAAAGGCAACCTGAACCAATAGAGTAATTGGTTGTGTGGAATACCTTCTATCGGAATGTTGTTGACGGCTTGATTGATATTAGCTGGAAAGACGGCAATAAACAAGGCAATTAATCCCCACGCCGCCGCCCTACTGACGCCGGGAACTAATAGCCCAATTCCGCCCAAAATCTCGAAAAAACCGCTGATATAAACCAATGCTTCCGGGTAAGGAAGCTGGGGCGGCACGATTCTGATAAAGGGTGCGGGTACTGCAAAGTGCAGCACGCCTACAATACTGATAGCTACTGCGAGGATAACGCGCCAAATTTCTTTTTGAGCTTTCATGGGCAATCGGTAATTAATAATTGTTAAGTTGCTGCGAAAACGCTTGCAAAAATTCGCTATCTGCGATAGAGATGACAAGAGGATAGACCCAAAAATTCAAGAGTTCTGGGTTTTTCTAGTCTGGCGGGTGGCTGTAACGATACTTTTTTTCTTCAACAACCTGGTTTCGGGGTAATACCAGTTCCCAAAAAGCATCCCACTGCTGGCCCGCGTTCGAAACTCTGGTAGTCATCAGTCATTCGCAATTCTTCAATGCTCCAATGCGAAAATCTTCAATGCTCCAATGCGAAAATCGTCTAAGTCCCAGCCAAGTTTTCGCAGCCCCAAACTTGAGGAAGCGGGGACTCGCATGAGATGCCTCCGGGTGATTGCCGAAAACAGATAGCGCGCGTTTTGATAGGAAGATTTTAAGGTCTATTTCCCTGCGGCTGCCTCTGTCTTCGGGTAGTAAAACAGGCGTTGGTTCGGGTTCGGGCGCACTGAGTGCGCCAAACCAGCCGGGTATTTTCTCGATCGACAAATGCGTCTGGGCTTAACATGACATAAATGATTAGTTCGCGATCGCACGAAGTGCCAAGAAACCGGGTTTTTAACCCAAATATTTGGTTCAAATCCTGAATATTGCGAAAAAACCCGGTTTCTTTAGTCCCCTGGCGTCAGTCATGTCCTTGAGGGAATTGATGAGTGCGATTGCTCCTAAATTTGACACCAGTTTCAACACTGAATGCAATTGTAGGCCCCTGTTCAAAACCCTTATTTGATAAGTCATTCCCAATTCCCCAATCTCAAATCGAAAAATGGAAAATCTAAAATTGTATGACTTACAGGCGATCGCACCTTAATTTGAGTGATTAATGCGATGATTTTGTCAAGGACTTTTATAATTATTTAATATTTCCGCTGTGAGAATTATTTGGTAGAGGCAATTGGGGAACGCTCTGTAATGAATCCCCAGTGTTATATTTGTGTTGTGGCGAATCGGGGCAGTACCGGCGCTGGGGCTACAGCCTTTGTAAAAGTTTGTGTAAGAACTAGCCACTGTTGGTGTTATCTGGTGATGGAACAGCTTAAGCGCTGCCAACAGAGAGTTGTGAAAAATCGACTCGACGGATATAGGATCGATGGATCTCCTAGCTGCAAGTTCGATTCTTGCAAACACCTTTTATTGAATCCCCATTGGCAAAATTGACAGGAATCGGAGTACCGGTGTACTCACCAGGGGCGATTGCAGTACCGTTGGTCAAGTTCACGTTGGCTGAGACTGCACCAGCGCTGCTGCTAGTGCGAATGACTGTGACTGTTGCAGCGGGCGTTCCATTTTTGTTGACGTTAAAGGTAGGGGAATTAAATTGCAGGCTGCTGTTATTGTCTATGATGGCTAGATAATTGCTTGCAGTGCTGCCAATCCTGCGATGTGTAT
>NZ_JAUBUN010000010.1:115213-183060 GCF_036702665.1 Microcoleus sp. Aus8_D2 | reverse complement strand
TCTCTCTCTGGCGCTTTATTAATATACTTATTTCGCAAGGGGTTGTCAAGCGTTTTGCGAAAATATTTTTGATTTTTGGTTAATGCAATACACCGTATGGGTTTCGGCTGTTGTGGTCGGCTAGGATATCCGATCGCCCAATCTGCTTTACTGCCAGGGGCTGCTTTTTCACCCGGAAAGTGGGTTGGGGCTGTCTGTGAAGAAGGGTATATAGAATCCTTCAGAGGTGAAAGATGATGGGACTTACTCGGAGGTAAGGCTTTCGTTAGGGTGTGAGGCGATCGCCCGCTTCACCATCACACAACCTCGTGATTACTGAATCTGAGTCATATAATAAGTAGTGTCTGCATTCGCTGGACTTGACGCTCGGGAGGGTTGGGTATGTCATTGACCCGATCGCCCGCGTGGAAGTCCTCGCTCCATCAATCGCCCGCGTGCAAGTCCTCGCTTCATAAAATGCAGCAGTCCCCACCATCCCGATACGGTACTGTAACCCGCCTTACTGCTCGGGCTTGTGCGGGAAAGACCTCAAAGCGAACACGCCAGATCGATCGCCCGCAAATACACTCTCCTTAATTACAGCCACCCCCAAATATCTTCAGTTACCCCATTTATCAGCCTTTGAAGCTCGATCGCGAGTTAGTCTCCTCAACATCTACATCTAAAAAGTGCAAGTGACTCTCGGACTCAGTATTGGCAGCAATCACCAAACCCGTCTTTCCCCAAGGGGCGATCGCCCGGGGTGTGACGGGGCTGCTAAAATTCCCGATTTGAATACCTTGACTGTTTAAGACCAGAATCTGCCCCCCAACCGAAGCCAACACCCATCCCCAATTAGCCACACAAGCAGACACGGGCAAACTTTCAACGGGAATTCGCGCTACCTTGAGCGGCCACAATTTCATCAACAGCACCGCGGCTTTGCCGGATTGAGGAATTCCCAGTAAAGTATACGGTTCAGGTGTCAGCAGCATCTGTCCGACGCTGGCAGACAACCGCACAGAACCCACTGGCGTGCCGCGGCGAGTGTAAACTCTAAAAATAGTTTGGGGATTTTTGGGTTCGTTGTCCGGCCAAACTGCTAAGATGTGTCGCCGATCCAAAAACATTAATTCTGGTAAATAGTGTTCCGGTAACGGCACAGTAGCGATCGGCTTCAAGGCTTTTTCTCGATCGCCCGCAGTGCTGTTGCCAGTTAAAGCATAAAAACGCAGTTCGCCCGGAACAGCTACTGTCAACCAGCGGCCGTGAGAATCAATAGCAGCTTTAAAAGCATCTGCACCTTGCCTTAAACCCAGATCCAGTAGGCACTGAGGCTCCCCAGAGTCATCGCCCTGCCAGTAAAGTTTTTGCTGAGTGAGAACGCAGCAGCCCTGGGAAGCAGGTAAAATGCCGCGCACGATTTCCGGCATTAATATAGAACTCGGCATTTCTTCTGTCACTAGCTGTTGTCCCGGCTGACACCAAACCTTCACCTCTTTACCTACAGCAGCGTAGAGATACTTTTCAGTGCCAATTAAAGCAGTCAGCGGTGCAGGAAGTATCAGCGGCTTTGGCTGCGAAACGGAATAACGCACAGTCCGAAGTAAATTAATCGCCGGCTGTGATGCTTTTTCCTCTTCGACTTCCAGCACAGAGTCAGTGTCCGACTTCAGGCTTTTAGCGCTGTTGGTTGCGGGGTTTTCCCAAGGAACAATGCAGTCGCCCAATTGCCTGACAGCGGGGTCGTACATGATCAGCTTGAGAGCTTGAGACATTTGGAAAGCACTGGCAAAACGGCGGGCCGGCAGCTTTTCCAAAGATTTTTTGACTATTGCTTGCAAAGGTTCGGGGATGGCGTCGGGAAGTAGCAAGCGTTGATTCAGGTGCGCCCACCTCAAGTCTCCGGGGGCTCCGCCGAAAGGGCGGTAGCCCATTAGCAACTCAAACAGCAGAATTCCCACTGCATATATATCTGACATGGGGGAATAAAGACCGTAAAACCGCTCTGGGGCCATGTAAGCCGGGGAACCTACGGTAGCGTCGGGAGAAATTTCTTGGTGGAGGCGAGTTGTACCGATTTCTGGCAGCCGGCGGGCGATGCCAAAGTCAGACAGCCTGGGCGACCAACCTTTGGAGCCTAGAGTGAGGAGGATATTTTCGGGTTTGATGTCGCAGTGAACTACGCCTCGGCGGTGGGCGTAGTCTAAGCCTGCTAAAAGTTCCATGACTAGCTGTAAACCTTCGAGCAGCCGCAAGGGGCGGTCTTGTTTGAGCAGGTTGCGGAGGGTTCCTCCCTCGCAGTAGTCCATAACCAAGTACCTGCCTGTAGCTGTGTGTTCGAGAGCTCGGCAGGTGACAATGTTGGCGTGCTGCAAGGTGATCAGAAACCACAGCTCTCTCAAGAATTCGCTAGTTGGGGCTTTTTGATGGCTGAGTTCTTTGAGAGCAACCAGTTGGCTGGTGAGGCGGGAGTCCTTGGCGGGAGTTTCTCGAACGCTGGCACAAAAAACTCGACCAAATTGCCCTTGTCCGACTAGCCCTAAAATGCGGTACTTAGAATGTTGCATCGGTCTAATTATAGGAAAAGCTTGAGCTAGTATTAAAATATGTAAATAATTCTGACAAAAATTCAATTTTTTGAATCGATCGCCAGGTACAGCCTTATGTTATCTCAGGTTCATTCTGGGCCGAGTAAGAGCGATCGCAGGGTCGCACCTACTACAATCCTTGAGTTTCGCCCTGGAGTATCAATCTTGCCGGATTCGGGTGCCGGATCTGGAACTACCTGTGGCTGCTATTTTAGTCGATCGCGAGTATTACAGTTTTTTCAATGCCGTCCAGGAACTGTCTAAGGTTTTAGCCATCGTGGCTAAGCTGGGGAATAGGGGCGACTCAACAGCGATTACCAAAACAGAAGCGCGGTTATGCAATCTGGGTTAGAGAGCCAGAAGCTGATGCTATCGTCAAGCAATCTTAGCTTTTTTGAGTGTTAGCCAAATTTTTTTGGCTTTGAATATGTCGATCGCGCTTGCTTGCATACTGAACTTGAGAGGATGAAAAATTATGGTTAAAATTATTAAATTAGATCCAATTGCCGAAGAAATGGCAGTGGAAACCCGATCGAATATCCTGGCTGCTTTACTTTCCAAAGACTTAGACGTTCTCAAGGAATGCGGGGGGCGGGGAATGTGCGCTACCTGCCACGTTTACATTAAAGAGGGCATGGAAGGCTTGTCTAACATGAACCGCCGTGAGAGGAGGACGCTGGAAGTCATTACTACAGCTAAAGCCAATTCGCGACTTGCTTGTCAGGCCCAAATCATGGGGGAGGGTGTGGTTGTACAGATACCTGCGGGGATGTACATTAATGCTATTGAAAATGTGGAAGCTCTGATCGGCCGCCGGGCTCAGCAAGATTTGTTACACCCAATTACGGGTCAAGTAGTTGTGGAATCGGGAAAATTGATTACTCGTTCGATCGTGACACAGCTTAATGAAACTCGCTTCCAAGTAGGACAGTATTTAGTTCGCACTAAAGAAGCTTAAAACTGATATGTTTGTATTTTAGTAGTTGAGAAAAATCTATGTTGAGCCAACTTGCGCGTTTGAGCACGGAAGCAGACGGACGCTACGCCACCGCTGAGGAACTCCAATTTTTGAAAGACTACTTTCAGTCTTTAAATCACCGGATGAGTGCTTATAAAAAACTTCAAGCCTCTGAAAAAGAAATTATTCGCCAAGTGGAAGCACAAATGCAGTCTCTAGACCCTAGTTTATTTCGCCGCGGGTCTCTAGACCTGACTGAAAAGTGCCGTGGAGATGGTGTGCGGGTATTGAGGCATTCGGCGGCAGCACTGTTGATTAATGATACTGAACGGTTGCGCGATCGGCTGCTGCTTTGGTTGCAAAATATTTTAGGGGCTGTTCACGGTCGCAATAGTTCGGCCGTGACCTACGATGTCATGAAAAAGGTACTCAAACAATATCTCACTGCTGAAGAAGCTAGTCTATTTTTTCCGATTCTGGACATGAACCGCACTCTACTGGGCAAATAATCAAGGCGGATGCTAACTTAAGGGCCATGATAAACTGTGCCGTTAGGAAGAATGGCTCCAAGCAAGTTCACTCCCCTCAAATCCGCCTCACTGAGAATGGCTCCGCGGAGGTTGGCTCCTGTCAAGTCAGCTTTCCGCAAATTGGCTTTACTGAGGTTAGCTTTGCTCAAGTCAATTTCACGCAGGCAAGAATTAGAAAGGTTGGCATTGAGCAGGTATGCCCCGCTCAAGTTGGCTTTGCTGAGGTTGGCGCCACTCAAGTTAGCTTCCATCAAATAAGCACCGCTGAAATTGGCTTCGTTCAACAATGCCTCTGCCATATTAATTCCGGTTAAAAGTTTGCGGCTCAAGTCTACACCACCCAAATCTGCCCCGCTGAGGTTGATACCGCTTAAGTGGCAGCCATTCAAAGTAATCTTCCTGAGATAGGTTTTGCTGAGGTCTGCTTTGCACAAATTGGCTCTGTCCAAGCAAGATTCGCTGAGGTCTGATTCGCTCAAACACGCGCCGTTTAAATAAGCTTGAGTGAGGTTAGTTCGCCTGAGGTTAGCTTTGCTGAGGTTGGCTTTTGTGAGGTAAGCTCGGGTTAAGTTGGCTCCGGCTAGGTTGGCTTTGGACAATTTGGCTCCGGTGAGCTGTGCTTCGCTCAAGTCTGCTTCTTTGAGACTTGCTAGACTCAAGTCTGCATCTTTTAAGTTGGCCCCGTTGAGATTGGCTTTAATCAGATAGGCTTTACTGAGATTTGCTTCGCCCAGATTGGCTTTGGTGAGGTTGGCTGCGCTCAGATCTGCACCTATGAGAATTGCTTTGGGGAGAATTGCTCCGGTGAGGTTTGCCCAATTCAGGTGAGCTCCCGCTAGGTTGGCGTCGGTGAGATTGGCGTCGGTGAGATTGGCTCCGCTGAGACTTGCGGCCATGAGGTTGGCGCCGGTCAGATTGGCTCCGCTGAGGTCGGCTTTGCTGAGGTTGGCTCGGCTCAGATGGGCTTTGGTGAGGTCGGCTTGACTGAGGTTAGCACCGATTAAGTAGGGTCGGTGCTGGTGTTCGTTAAGGTTTGCTAAACGTAGAGTTGGGGCATCGCTGGAACGGTATAAATCGATCGGACTCAACACAATGCCGCGCAAGTTTGCCTGTCTAAAATCTCTTTCGCCGGCTGCATATCGATTTAGAAGTTCATTGGCGTCCATTAAGTTTGAGAAAAAAGTTTGAGGTTGTGATTGGTTTTAAATTTTATGAGTTTCTAAGGTAAGTTATGAATTGTCTAGCTGCGAGTTATCGTCCCATACGCTTGGGTTAAAAAGGTAATTGCTCCGCCCGCACCTGCTGTTCATTGAGAACCTAAGAAAGTCTCGGTGATTGCTTCGCTCGGGGCGAGAGCTCTTCGGAGACGCTTAGCTAACCCTTGCTTATTGAGTTATAGTCAGATTTTTTTGAGATAGCTAAAACCATTTTTTAAACTCTGTAGCTTTTCGAGCATTTAACTCTCTGTAATCTTTGATTATCTGGTGGATAAAGTAGCCACCAAATCACCGAAATGACAGCTATTTACCATCAACTAATAGCTGTCAAACAAGTCAGTTTTTTTGGCAAAGTTGACTGATAATAGCTTCGTGAGCTTGTCCTTCTTCGACCATAGAATCTGCTGGTTGGAGGCGCTCGCGCAGCCCTAAAATAAAGCGGTTGCAGTCCGAACCCAAGGATTCGCAGGAGGTTTGCAGGCAGTGGAGTTCTCGACCTGTGAGCTGACTAAAGAAGGAACTTAAGATGCCTGCTTCTAGAAAACAGGCTGGCCGCTTCGACTTGGGAGCTGTTTTAGCAAAAAGAGAGTTACCAATTTTTACTATTAAAAATCCCTGTTCGGAATAGCTGGGGTCAAATTCAAATGTTCCCCAGCCGTGAGTTTTCCAGCACTGTTGCAAGGACTGAAGAAATTCTACCATTTCCATCTCGGAAACTGGCTGACCGTAGTATTCGCTGACTTCTTCGCAAAAACGCACGTAGAAGTTTTTCCCCCACCAACGACCGCAGTTGAATAGCACGAGGCGGGAGGCTTGACCTGTTTCTTGTTCTAAACCGATATAAATGGCTTGAATCAGTGTTTGTGGGAGCGCTATGAGCCGATCGCCCCGGCGGTTTTCGAGCAGGCCGAGTTCGAGGTCGCCTCGGACGTAGGCATCGCTGGCAAAGTAGTTTCCAGGGAGTCGGGGCTGTTTGAGCAAGTCGGCAATATTAATCATCGGTAATCACCAATTGGGACGTTGAAGGAAGAGGTCCGAGGTTCGAGGTTTGAGGGAAGAAGTCCGAGGTTCGAGGGAAATCCTAGTCGTCAATCAAGGGAATTGGCAATTGGTAATTGCTAAAAAAGTAGTTATGAGGATTAATTTTAAAATGAGATTTTTTAGTGATAACTCATGATTTACATTACCCAAAATACAACTTTTTTGAGTAATTACCTGTTGCCTACTCTTGATTACCTCCCTCGATAATCATTGACTTGGCTTGGTCAAAAAATGGTTGCAATATAGCTCGTGCTTGCTCGGAAAGCAGTTCTTTTAAACGAGTTTGTAGCAGATTGCAAACAGTTGCTTCGATTTTGTGGGTTTGGTGGGCTTCGACTATGCCGGAAACCCAGCCGAGGAGTCGCTGTTCGAGAAAGTCTCGATCGTTCAGCAGCATGGCCATAGCACAGTAGCGCAAGACTAACA
Source organism: Microcoleus sp. Aus8_D2 (assembly GCF_036702665.1). NCBI lineage: Bacteria > Bacillati > Cyanobacteriota > Cyanophyceae > Oscillatoriales > Microcoleaceae > Microcoleus > Microcoleus sp. Aus8_D2. Next base: position 176,318 of record NZ_JAUBUN010000010.1, on the reverse strand, counting down.
CCCAGTGTTTGAGCGATCGTTCTAAGGTTTCTTCTTTTGCGTCGGGGAATGTTTCTTCTAGTTTGTTGGCTATTGGTTGGAAGATGCTTACTTCCTTCTCTCGCAAAAATTCGTAAATTTTTAAGCGCTGGGACAGGGTTGCAACTTGACGCTTAAAAGCTATGAGTTCTTCGCCTTTTAGAAAGCGGTTTTCTGCCTGATCCAGCAGCGCCTCAATCTCAGGGTGCATGATTTTAATTAAGTGGTAATCGGTAATTGATAAAAGAAAAAGAAGGAAGAAGGAAGAGGTCCGAGGGGAAGAACGAAGAGGTCCGAGGTTCGAGGTTTGAGGGAAGAGGGATTGCCCTATTTTTTGTTTTCCCTTCCCCACAGAGATTAAAACAGGTCGAATAGGTCGTCAATGGTGACTTCTGCTGGTTCAGAAATAGAAATTGCTGGCAAGGGTGGCGGTAGGGGTAGGGCGCCCACTTCGGGAATTCCTTCCCAAGAAATAGCTTGAAAAAAGTCTGCTACTGACTTGGTTAAAGTCAGCACTTGACCGGGGGTCGAGCCATTTTGGGTTTCTAAAGGTTTTCCCAGCCAATTGTAGTGACCAAAGAAGTCTTGGACAGACTTGTCCAACCATGAAGTTTGACTTTTCATCTTTTTTCCTGCCTGGAGATGCCCACCATTGCTGTTCGCGATCGCGAAATTGGTGGGAGGAAAGGCAGGGCAGGGGATGTGCCTTTCCAGATTGTTTACCGCAATATTTCACCGTGTTCCAGTCGATTTTGAATATCGCGGGCGTTGGCACCTTCGTTGAGCCAGAATGCTGCTGCATCAATTTTGTCTGGGTTGCCGAGCAGGAATTTACAATAGGTTTCTCCCATTGAATAACATTGGAGTTCTATGCAACTGAGAGGCTTTTTGACTAGAGAGCCGAAGAAACCGGCGAACAAACCGGCGTATAGGTGACAAACTGGTTTGCCTACGTCGCCCAGAGTGCGAGCGACTGCTGAGTCAAACAGGTTGATGAAGATACAGCCGTGTTTGCGATCGCTCATGTCAACTTCCCAGCGACCCCAACCTTGAGCAGTGAAAGGCCACCACCAAGTTTCTAGCAGAAACATCAGATTCGACTGGCGAATGTTTTGGCTGAATTCGGCGCTAAACCATTTTTGAAAAAATTCGGAATCTTGCAGCCCCCATTGGCAACCAATAGTATACATGATTACAGAAGAAGCCGGGCCTACTTCTTCTTCGAGTCCTTCCACCAAACCGATGATAAAGTCTTCGCTGGTAAAAATGTTGCGCGACTCGTTCCAGTCTTTAATTGTACCAAACTGGCGATCGAAGGCAAAAAAATCCTGAAACCGATAATGGTTGTGATTTTTAGGATGCTTTTGCTTCAGTACCGATGCGCTGTGGGCGGAGATTTCTTTTTGGGCGGTAGAGACCATGGGTGCGTTACTCCTTTTTGGTGTAGTTGGCTCAACAGTAGGGTCACATAGAAAAAATAGACTGGTCTGTGTATTCAATTTAACGTCATTTTATGAATGCAGGCAGAGGGTATAATTTTTGACTGCAATATAGTAGGAGTATCAGATACTTCAGTTCTGCCTTCGGACAACTACTTATCTGACTAAGGAGGCGAAAGTCGTTATAACGTTAAACGGCGATGTGTTATCGTTTTGTGCAAGCTTGACCATCGAATCCAACCCTGGTTCGCCGAGGCGTCAGCAGCCACAAACAGAAAGAAGAACGATCGGGCGTAAGCGGACTAAGCGAAAGTCGCTCTACCGAGATGCTAAAGCACCGGAAGGTCGGTTGGCTACCAAAACAGCAGCAGCGATGGTAGCATGAGCTGCATACCGTTTCTTTCAAACGTTGAAGCATCAAGCATCTAAACGTGGATGTATTGTAGTAGACGTAATGGAAGAATATAGATCTAAAAGCTGTTGAAAGTGTGGACAGAGCCACACAAAATTACCAGGTAACAAACAATTTGTTGCCCCTGAATGCGGTCACGCAATTGGTCGTGACATAAATGGCGCCTTTAACAAAATGTTAAAGGCTTTGAGAGATACCTCCGCGTAGTCGTGAGATTGCATCTTACCACATCGCGCCATACACAGTAGAGGCTGGCAATCAGCCTCTACTGGGTTAAATGTATCTGTCCACTATATATATAGGGCATATGGGATGAAACATCACGCTTGTATTGCAATAGGCATCAATCAATATCAGTTACTCCAGCCTTTGAGCTATGCGCAAGAGGATGCGGAGGCACTGTACGGTTTTTTGACTGAGGAGGCTGGTTTTGCGCCGGATGGATGTCTGCTGATGACGGATAACTCGCCGTCGCTGTGGGGTCAATCGACGTATCCGAATCGCGAAAATATTCTGAGGTTGACTCAAAGCCTGTGCGCGGAACACCTGCAACAGGGAGATGTACTCTGGTGTTTTTTTAGCGGCTACGGTGTCAGCTATGAAGGTAAGGATTATTTGATGCCGGTTGATGGTAATCCGGCTGACATTCAGGGTACGGGGATTCCGGTAGAGTTGCTGTTGAATACTCTGAAAAATGCTCCTACGGAAACGGTGTTGGTGCTGGTGGATATGAACCGCAGCCAGATTGTGAAGGCTCTGGAAACGATCGGCACTCAAACGGCCGAGCTGGCGCGGGAACTGGAAATCCCGACGGTGCTTTCTTGCCGCCCGAATCAAGTTTCGCGGGAAACTTCTGCTCTGCGTCAAGGATTTTTTACGACGGCGCTTTTGGAGGGGCTGCGATCGGGACAGTGCTTGACGCTTAAGGGTTTAGACCGTTTCTTGAGCGCTCGGCTACCGGAGCTGTGCGACCACCATTTGCGTCCGAAACAAGAACCTTTGATGGTGGTCAATCCTCCGGGAAAGGCTCATTTGGTGATTTTGCCGGATGCTACTGGGGTGCCGACTGCTGTGTTGGCCGGACGCAACGGCAATATGACGGTTGCTGTGGCTGATGGGTTGGATCGCCCGCAAATGGGGACGGCTACGGCTCAAATGGATCTGCCAGAGGCAGCTCGCAATGCTCAGGATTCCCAAGTTGAGAGGCCGCCGGTATCGCCTCCGCCGAATGCTGTCGGGCCCTCCGGTGGGGGGGACGATCGACCGAACTTGCTGCATCCTGAGGATGCCGATAAGGGGGGGTCGGACAAATCATTTTTGCAGCAGCTAGTTTTATGGAGTTCAGCTACGGCTTTGGTGCTGCTGTTGGGTGTTTTTCTGACGAACAGATCCATTTTTATCGGTCAGCAGGAAGCAGATCCTCGATCGCCTGGTAAGAATGCCCAAAACTCTGGGCCTCAAAAATCTACTGGTGCTCAAGGGCTGCAGAACCAACCGCAGGCGGTGCAAGCAGGGACTGGTACCAAGCAGCCGCCGTCCAGCCAGCAGGTGTGGGCTGAGGCGAAAACTTTCCTCAAGGATGGTTCGGCTTCTAGTTTTAATAAAGCGGTGCTTAAGGCTCGAACGATTCCGGCTAGCGATCCGCTCTACCCTCAGGCCCAGCAGGATATTGAGCGCTGGAGTTTGACGATTTTGGATATAGCTAACGGGCGGGCTGCGAGGGGCGATTTCCAGGGGGCGATCGGCGCGGCTAAATTGATGCCTGATGCGAATAAGCCGGTTTACAATCAGTCAAAACAGGCGATCGCTCAGTGGGAGGATCTATCCAAAGAGCAGCAGGTAAATGCTGCTTTGCTATCGGCTGCTTCGGGCCAAATTAAGCGTGGGGCTGCCTCTTCTTACAGTAAAGGCATCCAGCAAGCTAGTAAAATTCAGCCCGGTCAGCCGAAGTACGAACAAGCTCAGCAGTTGATAGGACAGTGGAGCGAAGCTATTCTCAAAATTGCTCAGTTGCGCGGCTCTCAAGGAAGGCTGAAAGAGGCAGTTGAAGCTGCTTCGCTGGTGCCGTCGGGTACTAAGAGTTATCAGCCGGCTCAGAAGGCGATCGCCAATTGGAAAACTAAGCTGCAACGCCAGAAAAAAGGTTGATTTAGTTGATAATTTCCCGGTTTCCCACCGGGAAATTATCTTAGCTACAAAGCTGACATAGATCGCTCGATCGCTCGATCGCTCTTGACACTGCAAGAGGATACAGACACGTCGATCATTTAAGACCAATAATTTTATGCACCATTTCCCCTCCGCAGATCCGGCGGCAGGGGATTTTATATGCTGTCCGGTAGATGTTTTTTTATTAGACAAGATTGCAAAAATACCTAGAACGGGCGGGGGAGCCCGTCCCACAAATTTTTTTGCTTGTGGGATGGGCGGGGGAGCCCGTCCGAAAGTTTGATTAAAAGGACTTTTGCAATCTTGTCTATTGAGTGAAATATTTCCGAGGACGGTGGTTAATTAATATCTTTAATTCACGTCCCGGATCTCGATAAACCCGCCTCTCGCCCGTAAAAAAAATTTTTATTGTACCGGAATGATGGCTGTAGCGATGTTGATTTTTCCAAAAATGGTTGATGCGAAAGTCCTAAATAAGTCAGCTTGAGTATCAATTTTTTACAGGAGATTTTGGGATTTTATCACTTATGCTTAGCTGCTTAATTTAGACTGAATATCTACTTGAGGAACTAACAAATTGGGCGATATTTAATTACTATTAAACACCAAGGGGGAAGGTAAAATCGGTTCCTTCAAGCTTGACAGCGCGGGTATTGCCGTGTTGATTTGTTTGACCCATCTATTTGGGCTGTTAGGAGCGATCGACAGGTGGAAGCCTGTTGAAAATTGTGCTGTTTTTCAATTATTAGCATTGACGGAACTGTTATAAATTATACAGAATGAGCCGTTGCTGGAAATTATAGTCGGCGTGCGATCGCCCCCGATGAATTCAGAAAACCGATGCACCGCCAAGACAACAAAATGTGTGGATTCGCAAACTGCGAGTCTTCGTTGGCGCGGCGATCGCAAAGCTGCCTTAATTAACACAAATAAGGTCTTTGCAAGAAAAGAAAAAAAACATATCATTGAGAAACAAGAATCAAAACTCGATCGCTGATGGTAGCCCCCGTAACAATACGTATGCCTGAAGTTATAGTCCAGAGCGAAGCATATGGGGGGATCTAAATCAATAGGGTGAGGTGGCAGTGTCTGGGTGTTAAGGGGGCGCTCCCAGAGGAATGTTCGGCGAGCGATCCCTTTCCAATGGGGGAGGCTAAAAGCTACGAAGGCAAGGATCTGGAGACAATGCTGAACTTTTTGAGTTCAGGAGAGTAGCGTTAGCACTAAACTCTGCCATATTGTGGGAGGCGAGGCAAATTTGTAACAGTTCTTAACTATGAATAATTCTGTCAAAACTGCTAGCATAGTGACACTTTTGCTAGCAAAAACAGATAAAGTAAATAAAGTTGGCTAGCTCTAGAGGCCCCGATCCCCATCCAGGGGATGTTTAATCAATTGGATTCCTACCAAGTGGTTTTAGAGTTACAATTGGAACCAAAGCATCGCTATTTAACTGAGTTCTTTAGTTACTTTTACTTTCTGCTATGAACGTGGATTTTATCAAAGCCCAAGTCAGGTTGCTACAGGGTGCAAGTTCATCGGAGCGAGAAACCCTTATTAAAAACATCGGCGTCTGTGCTGGCGTGATCAGACCCGGAGAGTACGTGACTCCACAGCGGAAGCACGCCATCACTCTCTGGCTGCAAACAAATGCGGTGCGGCTCCGGCTTCCCCAACTTCCTATGGATTTATCGGGCCAAAAGCCTTCACACGGAAGTAATTAAGGGGTAGCGACAGCATCACATAAATTAGTCAATCTTGCCTAAAAGTGCTTTTTTGTTGAGCCCTACAGCATCAATGACACACGATTAAGATTGAAAAAATGTTTCTAGGGAGAGTTTTGCCCGAAAAAACGCCTGCGGACAAGAAGCGGCCAACCCATGCAGGTAGAAACAGGAAGTGAACGTCAAACCCGCTCGAAAAGTAGATTTGAGTAAGTTTCGCAGAACGGATTATTGTCCACAACTATAACCTGGGTTATTTGCTTTTAGATTTGAGATTCAAGATTGAGCTCGTGCTGCATAAATTTGCTATTTGTGGATCGGCTGAAAAATCAACCCTATCCAATAGGTATAACTAATTACACGGGCAGTCACGGGACTGCCTTTACTTTTGATCCAGGAGGCGAAACGGCTGCAAGTTAGAATAAACGCATCTACTTGCAGACAGAGTTTAGAGTTCTCATCTATTAAACAGCAGCAAAAATCTGGATTTTGTGGGCTGTTGGGGATGAGAGTTTTCTGCGGCTTGTAGTCTTTGCAAATCAGAGATGAGCTCGCGTCTGGGCGACTGGGGTAGGTATGAATTGCACGCGGTGCAGCATCTCCAGAACCGCCACCAACAATCTGAAATCTTTTTCAGATTGTTGGCTGTGGGAGTTGAGCGGGACGGTAACTGTTGGAGCTGTGGAACTTTCTGAGGAAGGACATCGCGTGCAAGGCTTGAACTCCGGAACAATTTTTATTTATGATATTAATATCATCAAACAGAAAAAGTTATTATAATTAACTTGCTTTATCATATATTTGTCAAAAAAAATACTGTGCCGAAGAAACAAAAATTTCCTTATTTAGTTGGTTCCCGATGGACTTCTCACCAAAAAACTTGGGGGTGGCGGCACTTTCAAGTTGTCAACCGAAAAAACGAAGGTAAGTGGGTATTTGCGGAAATGGTGGCGGCTTGCGATCCAAATGTCCGTTTCTGGCTGAACGCGACGCAGCTCAAAGATCGATCGCTCTGGGAAGCTGGATGGCAGTCTACACAAGAATTAGAGGAATTAGAAGCGGCAGAGTAAAAGATAGCGCTTTGGGGGTAGAGTGAGGTAGATGCTGGTAATCGGTCGTAGCAACAGGGTCAAGTAATGAAAAAGAAAGTTGTGTTCTTGGTGTGTTTGCTAATTAGTGCTGGATTGGGCGGTGCAGTTGGCCCAGAGTCGATCGCAATTCCAGTTCGCTCTAGCAGCAATACTCTGTCTGCCGATATTGCAGCTACCGCAGCGGACTTGTCGGGCCTAGTCCTGACTCTGCAAGACTTACCCGCAGGTTTTACAAAGGTGCCACTTGACCCTCTCAAAAATAAGGACAGCTTTCTCCCTGACTTTAAGCCAGCAAGCGTGTTTGGTTATCTAAAGAATGATGACCAGCCGTTTCAAATAGTGGTAGGATTTACAACGCAACTGTCCAACCAGAGCGATCGAGCCAAATTTGATGCAGCAATCAGTGAAGGTAGTTTTGCACAAGTGTTCTACCAATATTGTAAAAACAGTAACAAGGAAGCTCAGTTTACTAATCTTACCGCTTTAACCTTAGAAGATAAGATTGGCGAGCTCTCGGGTGGGTGGAGGACTCAAGAAAGAATGCCCGGTGAAACCGCTAATTTTGAATTCGCGGTGTTTCGGCGGGGACAAATAGGAAGTTTTATGATAATTATGTATTTTGACGGGAGCAAACCGCCTGTAACGATTAGCTCAGTCGCGCGCCAACTAGACAGACGCATCATGGAATTGAAACCCGACTTAACTCAACCGCAATAAGTGGATGTTGCCAGCAGTCAAAAAAATTAGCCTTCTAACTGCGGATGACAGTCTGATTAGTTATACTAACAAAACTCGTGCACAAGTAGCAGAGAAACCGGGTTGTTATTTTATTTATACCAATGTCTGTCAGCAGAGATTTTCGTTAATCAAACTCGGTTGCTGCGTTCAGGAATGATATCATGTCTGTTGAATTGCCCGCCATCAAATTTTGTCGCTTGGTTGGGGCGGGTTTATAGATATTGTGGATGTAAATTAGAGATTGTTGGCTCACGGGCCCCAACAAGTATTGTGGTTAATTTACCAGACACGATATGAGTGAGAATAAACAGCCCGACCGCAATAATAATTGATACCGAAATACCTATGACTGCCGCTGTTTCCCTGCAAAATGCCTGCAAAATATACAACAAAATTCCTGTTGTCAATGACCTTTCATTCACGATTGAAGCCGGAGAAATGTTCGGACTGCTGGGCCCCAACGGTGCCGGCAAATCGACGACAATTCGGATGCTGACTACGCTGACTAAACCCAGCAGCGGTCAAATTCAGGTAGCTGGATATGACGTGATGCGTCAAAGCTTGCAAGTTAAACAGTCCATCGGCGTTGTGCTGCAACAAACTAGCGTTGATAATGAGCTTTCTGTCTGGGAAAATATGGAGTTTCACGGGCGGATGCACCACATCCCCAACCCGAAACGGCAACAGTTGATTAAACAGTGGTTGGGATATGTAGAATTAGCAGAAAGAAGGGATGATTTAGTCAAAACTTTGTCGGGTGGAATGAAGCGGAGGTTGCAAATTGCCCGATCGCTTTTGCACGAACCACAAATCTTATTTTTGGATGAACCGACTGTAGGGTTAGATCCGCAAACGCGGCGCAGGTTGTGGGAAATTATTCTAGATTTGAACAAGCAGGGAATGACGATGCTGTTGACTACGCATTATATGGATGAAGTTGAGTATTTGTGCGATCGCATCGGGATTATGGACGGCGGTAAGTTGATTCAACTGGGAACGTTGGCGCAACTGCGGCAGGAACACGGTCAAGGGTTGGTGATGAAGCAAATAGGCGATCGCTGGGAATACAAGTTTTTTCCGACTCTGGAAGAAGCTAATTTTTATTTGGATGCTAAAGATGATAAGACTGGGATGATGGTTCGTCCTTCTAATTTAGAGGATATTTTTGTAGAATTAACAGGCCGACAGTTAGATTGATCCCTGGCTAATTGCTAAATAGAATCGGCGATTGAAATCGCTACTACACAAACTTTCGTCCGCCTCTGCGGACTCAGAAATAGAGGAGGTATTTAAGCAGGATTTTGTATATAGCGGTTCTCAAAAAAGTGAGGATAGCCCATAGCCCTGTTTGGCCTATGCCCATAGCCCGGTTTGGCCTATGCCCTATGCCCTATAGAACCCATTTGACATCTTTAAGTTTTTGGGTTGGGTGACGAGAAATATAGAGAGAAACCAGTTTCTGAGATTTACGCAAGGGGCGAGAAACCGGGTTTCTACGAGTTTTTGGGTTGGGTGACGAGAAATATACAGAGAAACCCGGTTTCTGAGATTTACGCAAAATAGATCTCAAATGGGTTCTATAGTACCTCATCTTTCTGAGAAAGGCTATAAATTCTTCTGACTTCTTTCCTCGATAACTAAATCCTGATTGCTTCAACGTCCCAATTTCCAATTACCAATTTCCAAATGACTCGCTTAGCCACAACAATAGAAGCTATACTTTACCTAAAAGGTCAGCCGGTGTCGATCGCAGAAATTGCTGAGATTGCCAAGTGCGATCGCTCTGACGCCGAAGATGCGATAATCGAACTCATGTCTGACTCCTCCCGCCGCGACAGTGCGTTAGAAGTTGTTGAAACCCCGACGGGATATAGCTTGCAACTCAGAGAAGAGTTTGCCAGTTTAATGCAAACTTTAATACCTCCCGAATTAGGTGTTGGGGCTTTGCGGACGCTGGCGGCGATCGCCCTCAAAGGCGGCATCGCGCAACCTGATTTAGTGAATTTGCGGGGTTCGGGAGCTTACCAGCAAGTGCAGGAACTGGTAGAAATGGGTTTCGTGCGGAAACGGAAGCCGGCCCAGGGGCGATCGTATTGGCTACAAGTTACAGATAAATTTCATCGGTACTTTCAGGTAGATCAACTCCCAAAACAATTGCAAATTGACTTTCAGGCAAATTTGTACCCAAGCAATGACGAGTAGTTTGAAGTAGAATGTAGCAAGCCAGAAATTAAGAATCGCCAAATGGTTTTTCACCCTGACTTTGACCGGGACAATGCCCAACAAACCGCAGTCAATCCACTTCTGAAGTACCTCCAACACCAATCCCCGGAGGTTCTAGCCCGCATCGCCAAGTCCGCCAGCCCAGAAATCAGAGAAATTATCTCTCATAACGTTCAAGGACTTGTCGGCGTGTTGCCTTCGGACAATTTTAACGTCGAAATTACCACTGACCGCGAAAACTTGGCAGGTTTGCTAGCTTCAGCGATGATGACAGGCTATTTTCTCAGACAAATGGAGCAGAGGATGCAGCTAGAAGAAAATTTAGCAAGCACCAGCTCGATTAAACCAAACTCTACCAAAGACAAGTAAAAATATCAACGGGTTGGGGAAGCCAGAAAGATGAAAGTTGTTCAAAAAAATAAATAGTCTTGGAGGCACAGGGAATAAGAAACCGGGTTTTTAACCGGATATTCCTCGCGCTACACGGAGGATTTTGGTGAAAAAACCCGGTTTTTACGTCCAGAACTAAGTAGTTGTACCGAATTGATTACATAAAATCTCACCTAAAAGCCTTGTCAGCGTCAAAAGCCTTTGTGTAATTAATCTTGTTTGATTACTGATCCTCAAAGGCATTCGCATTTAGGACTCAGAATACATAATTATTTTGGTTCCTCAATGCTGACTTTTAAATCCTCTCTAGGAAAAATGTGCGCCATGGCGCACATTTTTCCTAGAAATAAAATAAACTCTGTCCCAGAGCAGGAATCTCGCCAGATAAGTAGTTGTACAGAATTAATTACATAAAATCTCACCTGAAAGCTTTGTAAGCGTCAAAATCCTTTGTGTAATTAGTTTTGTCCGATTACCGATCGAGCATCAGATGCATCTTTCATCCTCCACCGCAGCAACTAACCACCGGTGGGGCTACCTGAGATGGGAAAAGCAGCCGGACGTACTTTAAGTTTCTGAACTTGACCCAAACGGTTAATTTCCACTTCGATTTCTTTGCCGACATTCGTGTTTTCCACCCGTTCTTGCACGTCCCCGGGAGTGTTGACCGCAATTCCGTCAACTTTTTGGATGACATCTCCGGCGCGCAAGTCGGCTTGTTGAGCTGGGGAATTTTCCACGACTCGGGTCACGGCGACGCCTTGATCGATCGTAATTTTATTATCGAGCTGTTTGTTGACTTCTGCCTTGGTGGCGGGAGTCAAGCCGATCATTTGAATGCCCAGATAGGGATGTTCGGCTTTTCCTTTGGCGAATAACTGATCGGACACTCGTTTGGCGGTTTCGATCGGAATTGCAAATCCCAAGCCTTGAGCGTCGGCCCGAATGGCGGTATTGATGCCAATTACTTCGCCTTGGTCGTTCAGTAGCGGGCCGCCGGAATTGCCGGGGTTGATGGCGGCGTCGGTTTGGATGAACCGGACTCGCTTGTCGGGGATGCCGACTTGGGAACTGGTTCTACCGGTAGCGCTAATAATGCCGACAGTCACGGTATTGTCGAGACCTAAAGGATTGCCGATCGCGATCGCCCACTGTCCCGGTACAATATTGTCCGATCGACCCAAAGCCACCTGCGGCAGTTCCTTGGCATTAATTTTCACCACAGCCACATCCGTCAGCGGATCGACTCCCTGGACTTTACCCTCAAACTCGCGGCCGTCTTTGAGCGTCACCTTAACTGTATCTGTCCCGGAGACGACGTGAGCATTAGTCACGATGCGGCCGTCAGAAGTGAGAATAAACCCCGAACCGGTACCGCGCTGGACTCGTTCTTCCGGCTGCGGCAAATTGTCCCCAAAAAACCGGCGAAACAAAGGATTTTTGAAAGCTTCGGGCACTTGATTCGTCACTTTACTCGATGCGTCAATCCGCACTACGGCCGGGCCGACTTTTTCGGCTGCTTCAGCAATAAAATTGGGATTGCTGCGATCGACTGGGCGATTTTCCTGAACAGGAGGAGACACATAGGAGGGGATTTGCTGGCGCACCACGGGCAAAACCGATCCAGTTTCCAGATTGTTTGAGCCTTGTAGATAGCGATTCCCCAACCATCCGATGCCTCCCCCAATTGACAGCAAAGTCACATAAAGGGTCAACTGCTTAAAAGATAAACTCATATTTAACAACTCCCGCTGAATACCTCATCCCCGCAGACACGTTGCGCTTTGAGCATTTTTGTCTTGGCGACGGGAAGGAAGCGGGGCGGGGCGTACCGCTTCCTCAAGAACATAGCTGTTAGCAGACAGGCGCTAACGGGCTTCACAGGTAAAGATTGCCTGATTTGCCAAGAGCGAGGAAAACTAATAATTCTCATCGTAACTTGGCTGAGCCTGGGATTTACAGTCTCGGACGCGGCTAGAGCTTTCAAATATGCGCTTTCACTCGGAGCGAAATTTGTCAATTGTCCGAATTGAATACTTTTTTTTGTACTTAATCAGTTTTAAACGCTTATTTCTGGTCATGTCTGCACTCCTAAAGGTCGATCGCCCCTGTTGGAAAAACGGTGGCAAATCTTCCTCCCGGTACACCTTTAGAAAACTCTGACTCCGCCCGCGCTAGAAGTGCCTGCGGGCTGGAATTGGCAAAAATTGGCCCAAGTTTACCAAGTGCGCCAGGATTTCCGCTACCCGCCCCAGCCGATTGCTGCTCAATATGCTGCACAACCATCAGCCAGCGGGAAAGGAATCCGTGGGCCGGATCTGGCTTCGATCCGAGTCCACCTTTCTTCTTTCTCGATCGCATCAGCACTCAGGCAGAAACCGGGTGCGATCGACGCAAATACACAGGTTATAGCCGGAAAACACAGTTAAAAAACCGGGTTTCTCTGGTCAAGACTGCGTAAGTCCTGAAATTTTAGTAACAGCCCGTGGCGAGATTTGAACTAAACCCCTCACTTAATTAACGAGTTTACGTCGTTTCAACCCATATATAACTCATCTCAAAAAGACCAATGACGGTTCTTTTCCTATCTGCAATTTCAGCAGAAGGAATGCCGCCAACAGTTTTTTAGACTGGGTTGATTTTTCCCAACTCATCGCGCTTACTTTCGCCTCACTAGGACTGTTTGTGCTGCTAACTTTTGTGTGGCCGCACAATCCCCTTAAATTCCTACCTTCCCCTATTCGCATCACCATTCAAATAGGAGCCAAATAATCAGCCTGCAACTACGACTGTTCGGCGGTCCGAAAACTGCTGCTGGAAACGAAGGCCGCTATCAATGAAGGCCCACACGCGATCGATAAATCCAAAGTGCTATAGCAGTCCATTCATCAGCGCTGGGCCGAACGGCACTAACCCTACATATGTACAAATCATTTAGGATTGCTATATGTCCTTGATTCAGTCTATGTTTTGATATCATGTCCGGTCGATTATCATCACAAAAGCGATCGAACGAATCTGATTGCGGTTAATCGATCGGACACGATATGACTGGGTTGTCACCCAGTCAGTGCAAGAAGTTGAGCTATGGGGACACGGCACTGCCGTGTCCCTACTGGTTGAGCGTTATAATCTTACTTACTTCTGTTTTGCCGCCGCTTTCTTCTTCGCATCTTTCTCAGCTTTCTTAGCCGCTTTCTCAGCTTCAAGTTTTGCGAACTTTGCTAGTTCTTTCTCTTCGGCTATTTTATCCAGATAGTAATGGTAATCTCCCAGATAAGTCCGAAACTCGCCGTCCCGAACTTCCACTATTTTGTTAGCGACTTGAGAGATAAAATAGCGATCGTGCGAAACGATAATTACCGTGCCGTCGTAATTCTGAATCGCCTCTTCCATCATCTCTTTCGCGGGAATGTCGAGGTGATTTGTCGGTTCGTCCAAAATTAGCAAGTTCACAGGTTCCAGCAGCATTTTTGCCAAAGCTAGACGGGCTTTTTCTCCACCGCTTAAAGCGCCAACGTGTTTGAATACTGTTTCACCGTTAAATAAGAACCGCCCCAACAAAGTGCGAACTTCTTCATTTTTCCAGTCTGGTACTTCGTCGTGAATGGTTTGCATCACGCTTTTATTCAAGTCTAAGGCTTCTGCTTGATTCTGCTCAAAGTAACCGGGGATGACGTTGTGTCCTCCCATTTTTACAGTACCTTCGGTGGGCGTTTCTAAACCCATAATCAGGCGCAGCAGGGTGGATTTCCCGGCGCCGTTGGGGCCGAGAAAGGCTATGCGATCGCCTCTTTCAATTAATAAATCTGCTCCCAAAAATAGAATTTTCTCGCCGTAGGTGTGCACTAAGTTTTCAATTATGGCTACTTCGCGGCCGCTGCGAGGTGCGGGGGGAAAGCGGAAATGCAAGGTTTTTAAGCCGCCGGTGGGGGCTTCGATGCGCTCGATTTTGTCTAACTGTTTCTCGCGACTTTTGGCTTGGGTGCTGCGTGTGGCGCTGGCGCGGAATTTTTCAACGAATGCTTGCTGTTTTTCGAGTTCTTTTTGCTGGCTTTCGTAGGCGCTGAGTTGGGCTTCTCTGGCTTCTGCTTTTTGCTGTAAATAGGAGGAGTAGTTGCCGAGGTAGGTGCTGGAAACGCCGCGTTCGGTTTCGACGATTTGGGTGCAGAGTCGATCGAGAAATTCGCGGTCATGGGATACGATTACCATCGGGGTAGTCAGCCCTTTGAGGTAAACTTCCAGCCATTCGATGGTTTCTAAGTCGAGGTGGTTGGTAGGTTCGTCTAACAGCAGGATGTCGGGTTTTTGGAGGAGGATTTTACCCAAACTCATCCGCATTTGCCAACCTCCGCTGAAGGCGCTAACCAATCGATCGCCATCTTCGGGTTCAAATCCGATTTCTGGTAAAATTTTCTCGATTTGGGCTTCTAATCCGTAGCCGTTTAAGCCTTCAAATTGCCGTTGCAATCGATCCATTTTGTGGATCAGTTGGTCGAGATTTTCTGGGTTGGAAGCTTCCAAGTCTCGATGGACTTGCATCAAAGATTCGTGGACTTCGTTAGCTTCGCTGAAGGCGCGCCAAAATTCCTCTTTAACGGTGCGGGTGGGATCGATTTCAAATTCTTGGGAGAGGTAGGCGATGTGGAGGCTGGCGGGACGAATGACTTCGCCGGAGGTGGGTTCCATTTCGCCGGCGATGATTTTGAGTTGGGTGGATTTACCGGCACCGTTGACGCCTACTAAGCCGATGCGATCGCCCGGTTTGACTTCCCAGGTGACATCTTTGAGTACGACGCCTGTGGGGTAAATTTTACTGATGTGTTCGAGTCGCAGCATTGTTGTGGGGACTGGGGAAGGGGAGGTTTAGCGGCGGATGGGATGCCGGCGCTGAGGTCGTGTTAATCTTAACAAATTTTAATTATATTTTAGTCATTGGCAAGATTTGGGTTTGCAGGGGCGATCGATTTTAGATTTTATAGCCCAGGGCACATGGGTAGCGAGAAACCGGGTTTTTTAAGAAAATACTTGACACCAAGCCCCAGATTCTCGAAAAACCCGGTTTCTAGGAGTGTGTAAGCGCGATCGCATTTGGGAAAGTTGAGGAAACAGGGCTATCGTGCTGTTTCAGATTGAATTTCTCGAATAATGGTTGAAATTTCTTCTTCTGAATCTAGATGTCGCGCCAAAACTTCGGCTGTGGCTTCTAGGAGGCGATCGCTAAACAATTTGGTTAAATCTTGCCGCAAACCTTGCCCAATGTAAAACTTGAGCAAAGCTGACAAAGGCATATCTCGATGCAGTGCTACTTTGTTTAGGGATTCTAAGGTATCTGTTGGGATTTCGATTGATACAGTTGTTGTTGGGCGCGATCGGATTTTTAATGTAAGTTCTTCTTCAGCGTTATTCATATAATTTCCTTTCTGTACGGGTAACTGGACGTGCAGAAATTATGCGGATTCGCACGCTGCGTTCTACATAAACCACTAGCAAGAGGCGTTGAGCAATAGAGTACCCTATAATAAAATCACGTTCCTCAGTCTCTGAACTAGCATCACCTTCCTTGTAGAAGGGGTCTAAGAAAACTTCGGTCGCTTCTTCAAAGGTAACGCCATGTTTTTCGAGGTTGCTTTCTGCTTTGTTGTTGTTCCATTCAAACTCAATGTCTTGCAGCCGATACAAAGTATCCATCTATGAATCTTAACATATTCAAATTTAGGTGGGTATGCCAAACTCCTTTAGAGGGATTTCCCGATTGAGACCGATCGTAGCATTTCTCATCTTAGGAAATAGTATAATGGATAGCTTAAATAATTATCGCAAATTTGTTAAGCAGCTTGTTACTGAATACGCTGAGATTCCCGTTTTTGACAGCGGGACGCAAAACGTGACAATTTTTGATGCGGAAAATGACCGCTATATGTTCATCAATATAGGTTGGTCTAATGAGCGGCGGATTCACCATTGTGTGATTCATATTGATATTATTGACGGTCAGGTGTGGATTCAAGCAAATAATACCGATCGCCCGATTGCTGAGGAGTTAGTTGCAGCGGGAATTCCTCCCGAATCAATCGTTTTGGGGCTTCAACCGCCTGATGTTAGACCCTATACTGCTTATGGGGTGCCTTCTAGGGAAATGCCGATCGCAGCCGAAGAATGTTATAAATGAGGAGAGCAGCAGACAAAATCCATGCCAAGGAAAATTCGAGAGTTAAAAGTTCAGATTGCGCGTCAAGGGTTTGTTTATCTACCGAAGCGTGGCAAAGGTAGCCACGAACGTTGGCGACATCCTTTGCTCAAGAAAACACTGACAATTTCTGGCAAAGATGGAGATGATGTGCCACTCTACCTAGAAAAGCAGTTAGCAGAGTTATTAACTAAACTCAATGAGTTAAGGGAGGATGAGGATTTATGAATCGATACAGCATGGTCGTTCAATGGTCTGATGAAGATCGGCTTTTCTTAGTGACGATTCCAGAGTTTGCCGATCGCGTTGTCATGCCTTGCACTCACGGAAAAACTCGCGAGGAAGCTATTCATAGCGGCGAAGAAGTGATAGAAATGTATTTGGAAGCTTGGGAAGCTGAAGGTGAATCTATCCCGGAACCTCGCACGCTTCAAATTGCTTGATTGATATGGCAAAAATCTATTTTTGTGGTGAGAAAGGGCGATCGCCTAACGTGCGGTTTCTGTGTTGCGGGATTGACTACAAACCCGCTAGTCTTATTGAAGAGAGATGAATGGGAGTAAAAATAATGACAATTGAACAAGCTGTATTAGAAAATTTACGGGAATTGCAGCCTGAGCAACAGCAAGAAGTTCTAAACTTCGTGCAGTTTCTCAAGCAAAAGTCTACTCCGAAACAACCTCAGCGTAGTTTGTACGGGTTGTGGAGCGATCTGCATATTGAAATTACAGCCGTGGATATTGCCGAAGTCCGTGTCGTTAAATTAGATTGCTAATTAACAATAATGTCATTTTTGGAGTAGCTGGCCATAAACATCATCCTCGGTATTATCCCAAATTGCATCTACCGATACTCGGCTTGTCAGAAGCCAAAATTCAGATTCATCATCAGGTAGGAATGTTACCAGAATCCTTGCACCTTCGGGAATTTCTGCTGGTTCCAATAATTCAATTTTGCCTTGGCGAACGATCGCCCAAAGTGTCTTTAGCATAGGGTGAGTCCAGAATCGTTCGGGTCGTATCTCAGTATATCGGATTTGTTGAGGACTTGCGGAATCATGACTGATAGTTCGATCGGGCGATCGCACTGAGGGCGGGCGAGTTTTGGGTTTGTTGGGAATTGACGAAAGGGCGATCGGGCTGAGGGCGGCATTTTTGCAAGGAATTAGACAAGGTGGGGGAGAAGTGAGGGGAGAAGTGCGATCGTAATTCAATCATATACTTTTTATTATCAAGGACTTAGTGAAAAACTTGGTAAAGGACTTGGTGATGTAACTAATTGACCATTATCCCAAAGTTGGATTTTACGAGCGCCATCCCTATTTATCCTTACTGCGAAACCGTTGGGTTTACCATCACGCCAATACCCTTCTAAACGATCGCCATTAGCCCAAGTATAAACCCCTTTATCGTTATATTTGTCATCGCGCCATTCTCCGTCATAGCGATCGCCATTAGACCAAATAATAGTGCCTAAACCGTTATATTTGCCATTTTTCCACTCCCCCTCATAACTTTGTGTCTGATTGTTTTTAGGGTAAGTCATGTACCCTCTACCATTAATTTCGTCGTCGCGAAACTCACCTACATAACGCCTGCCATCTGCATAAGTAAAAGTCCCTTTACCATTGCGATTTTTTCCTAAAATCCTCCAATCTCCTTCATAGCGATCGCCATTTTTGTAAATATACACACCCTTGACGTAACTATCATCTTTCCACTCACCTTCTAGGCGAGCCCCATTCGGATAAATATACACGCCTTTACCATTTCTTTTATCATTACTCCATTCCCCTTCATACCGCTCGCCATTTGCATAAGTAAACACACCTTTACCTTTGTATTGCCCGTTCTTGAACTCCCCTTCATACCTATCACCCTTAGCACTAATAAATACTCCTTTACCATGTGGCTTACTATTTAAAGTCTCACCCTTATATCTACCACCACCCTCGTATGTGACCTCACTTGTCAGAGGGCAGAAACCTGCTTGCCAACCAATACATTGTTTGATTTCATTTTGAAACCCTAACAATAACATTAAAGACAAGCATAAAGAGAAGAGTACGACCTCTATACTACCCCTGGAAATATTATAATTTCGACGAGGAGAAATTATTAACTTTAGTTCCTCATCAAGCTCAATTTTTTCTGTATTTATACCTACTAATATGTGAAGATATCCTAAGCAAAAGTACCAAATACTAGCAGCTACGTTAATAGGGAAAGCTACTAGCCACTGCCAAATTCCTTCAAATCTAAAACCTAGTATAGATGCTCTGAGAGTATAAAACCAGTAGTCAAAAAAGTTATTGATAGTAACAGCATCTTGAGTCGTCCATTTGACAAATTCAGTAATATAAATTTTGTTATTGATATATTTAACTGCTCTATCTGTGAATATATCGATGTAGGGGATATCACTTACTCTATAGATAACAAGTGAGACGAAGTTTTGATAGTCAAGTATGGTATTAAAAAAGCAGAAAAATAAGGTTGTAGGAACTATTATAATAACGGCAGGAAGGTAGCCAAATCTATCTACCCAAGACTGTATTCCATAGCCTATACTAATAAAAGCAGCCCATATAGTATTCCAAAAAATTGTCCCTGGGATGCCTTTTATTTTCCTAATTTCTGGCTCGTCAGCGTTTGCCAAAATTTGCCATAGACCTACAATAAGTATTACAGCGATTACGAGGAAAACACGTAAAATAATATCTAACCCTTCTATACCAGTAATTTGAATTTCCAGCAAATTTCCGCTTGTGAGCATAGAGAATACTTCCTCTGTCCACAGCGTGAAAGGTCTAAGGATGAAAAATACTAAAAGTCGTGCTAAAAATAATAGAACGACGGCTCCTATGATACAAAAAATTGTCAATAAAATATCATTCCAAAACTTTCTAGTCATTGCTATAGTCCATCCTATTGCTTTTTTAAAATATGCTGATTATCTATTGCAATAATCAATAGTTGCTTTTAGATAAGGCACTAATCCTCCAAACCAAGTAGCCCAAGCCTGTTTTCCTTCATTGCTATTAATGAAAGAATTAACAGAATTTTGCCACTGAGAATCGTTAGCGGGAAGTATCATCCCATATACGTCACAAGAAAGAGGTTGACTGGGCAATAAAGCAAAATTATCTACAGGCAATCCTTGTCTGACGGCTTCTCCTACCAAAAGAACCGTATCGCCCGCAAATGCAGTAATTTTACCGTTCGATACTGCTGTGATGCCTAAATATCTTTCGGTAAACTGTACTATTTCAGCACGAGGATATACTCTGGCAACTGCTGCTAAATTAGCAGAACCTTGAAGGACGCCAATACTTGTATTTGACAAGTTGACGTTTCTATTTTGATTTTTGACAAGCAACTGTGTGCCTGTAATAAAAAATGGTTGAGAATACTTAATATTCTCGACTTGTTCTTTAGCATTGCTTATTGTGTTAGGCCCACACTCTATATGCACAGTTCCGTTTCTGACGATCGCCTCGCGATTTTGAATAGTAGAACGCACGGCTGCTACAGTAACAGTTCTGTTCAGTTTTCGGCTGAGGCTGTTTGCTAGTGCATCTGCAAAAGTAGTACAATAGCCTTTCCAGCCTTGTCCATCTTCATAGCCAAAAAGCACAGCGTCTTTTCTAATCCCAACTTTTAAAACTCCTGTTTGCTGAATTTCTTGCAAGACTGTCTGCGCCCAGCTTGCAGTAGAAAAAAGCACAGCATATATAATGCTAGATGTGATAAGTATCAGCTTTAATTGCTTATTCATTATGTTATATTGCTACTTGTGAATCAGTGCTCGCTAGCTATTGGTAAAATAGTTTACCAACACGATCTCAGCTTTGTCAGTGATAAAAAGTGATAAAAAGTAATATAAAGTGGTTACTTTCCCCAAATCGCCCTAAAATCTCCTCTCAGGTAGATGCCCCTAGAGTTAAACTCTTCTCATCACCCCTGACAACCCAACTTCCTTGGCCTACGACAACACCTGCAAATATCTAGCCGAAAAATTCCCCGCCGCCTTCGTCCGCTGGCTACTCCCAATTGACGAACCCACCAACATTCAGGTTCTCAAAACCGAACTAATTCAAGAACCCATCCGCGCAGATTCTCTCGTATTCCTGCAAACCGATCGCCAAATCCTCCATCTGGAATTTGAAACCCGACCCTACTCCGATCCGCCGATCGCCTTCAGGATGCTAGACTACTACGTCAGGCTCAAACGCCAATACTCCTGTGACATCAATCAAGTAGTAATTTTTTTGCAACAAACAGCCTCAGAACAAGTTTTTGTATCCGAGTACACAGACGCGAACACCCGGCACGGATATCGAGTCCTTCGCCTGTGGGAACAAGACCCCGCTTTACTGCTGTCAGTCCCCGGCCTACTCCCGCTAGCGACACTATCTCAAACGAACTCCCCGCGAACTTTGTTAGAGCAAATAGCTACTCAGATTGCTATAATCGAAGAACCTAATCAGCAAGCGGATTTACTCGCTTGCACCCAAGTGCTCGCAGGTTTGAGATTTGAAAAAGACTTAATTAGACAACTATTTAGGAAAGAAACTATGCGCGGTTCTGTGATTTACCAAGAAATTCGCGAAGATGGTCTCATTGAAGGAAGGAAAAATGAGGCGCTGTCGTTAGTCACTCGCCAGTTGACTCGACGCATCGGTGCGATCGCTCCTCAAATAAGCGAGCAAATTCAGACTTTATCCGTAGAGGAATTAGAGAATTTAGGAGAGGCGCTGCTGGACTTTTCAGAAGCCTCAGATTTAACCAATTGGTTGAACGAACGCCAGCCTTAATTGGTAAAATATAGTCCGATATGTTCAAAAATTTACCAGATACTTACTTTAAAGAAACTTAAGCCATGACTGTTGATGAAGCTCTCGCCATTGTCGAAACAGTCCTAGATGACGACGAACAGTTAAACGACGTGCAAGAGCTAATCTTCAGACAGTGCTGGGAAGGCAGATGTTTTTATGAAGAAATTGCTAAACTCTCTCAATATAATGATGAATATATCAAGTCTGCTGGTGCTAAACTCTGGAAATTACTATCAGAAGCTTTTGACGAAAAAGTAAAAAAAAACAATCTTAAATCAGTCCTAAAACGATATTTTAGACGACAGCAAATAACCTTGAATCGAACTCAAGTGATTGGAGTTAACCTCAGCGGTGCTAACTTAAGCGGAGCCAGAGTATTATTCGTAAACCTAAGTAAATCTGATTCGTCAGCAGATTTGCAGGGTGCAGTTATATCTGATAATAAGACAGCATCAGATGAAATTATCAAGGCTGAAGACGGTCATAACCAGGGGATTTTGTCTGAATCAGAAGAACGTATTTATCACTGGAATGATTTGTGTTTTCGCTGCGAAGAAGAAGTTAAAATCGCCGAAGCACTCGATCGCACTTCCGTCCTTTTCTTCCCCAACTCCAAAGCCCGACTGACAACACCCTCCGGCCGACAAAACCAAGAACCCGATTTCCTCATCTTCCACCAAGGCAAATGGGGTATTCTGGAAATATCCCATCCCGATACAGAAAAAGATCAAACGCGCGATCGCCAGTTTGCATCCCACGGCATCCGCATCATCCACTATTGCGACGCTAACAGATGTATCGAAGAACCCGATCGCATTGTACAAGAATTTTTAGATTTATTGAGTCAGGCGTAGGGCGAGTGGTTTTCTCCGCAGGGCGATCGATCAAACTCCCAACCTATTGCATTTTCAGCCAACCGTAAACCTGCTCGACTTTTAATCGCAGTGGAATACCTTCTAATACAGGCAATACTTCATTTCCCAAATACAAACGGGGTTGCTGTTCGGGCGCCAAGACTAAAATACTAGCATCATCGGGGTCGAGAAACCAGCCCAACCGACTGCCAAAATTCAGACAATACAGAATATTTCCAATAACTTTATTGGGCTTTTGTTCGGGTGAAAGAACTTCAACGATCCAATCGGGTGGCAAATTAAACCGATCGGGAACTTCACCCGTCTCAGTAAAAGGAATTTGCCCCCAGAGGAAAACGGCAATATCGGCAACGATCGCCCGATCGCCAAAACTACAGCGCAATTCGGGAAAAGCATACGCAATGCGATCGCTTTCACAGACGCGATTCACCGCATCGCAGAGTTTTCCTTGCAGGCGGCTGTGTCTTCCTTTGGGCATCGGTTTCTGAATGATTTCTCCTTCGATATATTCGCTCGCAGGTTTGGTTTCTGGCTGTTGGAGAAACTCTTCTAGGGTTAGTTTTGTTTGGTGAGGGGCGATCGTCATATCGGCAAGTTAAGGTTACTCAACCGTCTCTACCAGTCTACTTGGCAACTGATACATCAACTATATTTCCCAGAGGACTCAGCAGCCGCCGCGAGTCTGTCCATCACCGCTCTACCAATCACGGCTAACTCACTAATCGGCATACACTGAATTTTCTTCAGCAGGTCATTGGTATTGACAGGTTCAGGCATTGGCTTGCCTTCGAGATGAGCCATCAATTCTTCCATTGTAAAGCCCGCTCTTGCTGCAATCTGAGTCAAATTTTTCGTATCTGGGAGTACCTGTCCCTTCTCCCAATACTGAACAGCAGACCCAGAGACTCCCAATAGCCTACCAAAAGCGCTAAAACTCATGGAGCCACGGGCTAGCTTCACAACCTCAACAAGTTTTTTCCGAGCTTCTGCGTCCACAGTATGAGTCACCACTTAATCAACACATAACTCAGTTTACTGCTCAATTGATTTGGACTCTAGCCTTAATCCCCAGAAACCTCAGCCGCCGCCGCGAATCTATCCGCCACAGCTCTGCCAATTAGCGCCACTTGACCCAGAGGCAAAAACTGAATTTTTTTGACAATATCGTTGATTTCTGGAGCTTCTGAAACTGGCTTGCCATCCAAAAATCTCAGAAATTCTTCTAGCGTATAACCTGCTCTGGCAGCGAGCTTAGCCAAGTTTTCAGTATCGGGAACGGTATCGCCTCTTTCCCAAAGCTGAACAGCAGTAGCGGAAACGCCCAAAAGCTTACCAAACGCTCGCTGGCTCATTGTCCCGCGCGCTGTTTTGATAATTTCACTCAATTTTTGTCTATTTTGGATGTTCACGACTTAAAAGCTACTCGGCTTTACCTACAAGTAAACTGGTCAGTTTATAAATCATTATCATTTAATGCTTTAACGCTTAACTTGTAAGTATTGACATACAAGTAAGTTCAGTCTAAAATAAAAACTATAGATATAGTTTTACTGCATCGGAGCGCCCCTCACGATCCAGGAGTCCCCAAAAATGACCAAAAGACGCAGCCAAAACACCCACAACTCACGTCGCAACCGTCAAAGCCTCACCGCCTCCGGTTGGCTAAAACCCCAGTGCTGGCAAATTTCCAAAACGGAAGCCGCCGAAGCCCTGAAAATCCCCGTCAACCGCATAGTCAAAGTGTACCCCAAACAACATCAAGTAATAGTCGTTTATCTGAACAATAAAGGACAAAAATGCAGTTCCTTTTTTAGCTACAGGCTATTTGCCAGATGGGAAAAAGAGACGATCGCAGCGATCGCCAGTTGTAGAAACCAGCAAACCCTCGCGCCCCTAGAAGTAATTGTACAATACGATATCGAACATTTCAAATATCCCGTCCAGAGCGCAGACGCAATTTGGGAAGCCCTACTCAACAATATCTCCCGCGTCACCAGGGAGCTGAGGCTGAGCAAACAATGCGCCTAGCCCCCGATCGATCCATCAATTAGTAGAAGCAGCCAACTCAGCCAAACGTTCCTGCTGATCCTGAGAAATGCAAGTCTGAATAATCCCCTCAATATCCCCTTCCAAAACAGTATTGAGCGAAAAATTCTCCCCCAAACGGTGGTCGGTAGCCCGATTATCCTTATAGTTGTAGGTGCGAATCTTCTCCGATCGCGAACCAGTACCAACCTGAGCCAAACGCCGCGACTTCACCTCATCCTGCTGCTCGCGCAACTTCATCTCGTAGAGCTTAGCCCGCAAAATCTGCATCGCCCGCTCCTTATTCTGCAACTGACTGCGCTCCTCAGTACAGAAAATCCGAATCCCCGTCGGCTTGTGAAACAAATCCGCAGCAGTTTCCACCTTGTTCACATTTTGACCGCCAGCACCGCCCGATCGAGCCGTACTCATCTCAATATCCTTTGGATCGATGTGAATCTCCACCTCATCCACCTCCGGCATCACCGCCACCGTAGCCGTCGAGGTGTGCACCCGGCCGCCAGCCTCAGTCACAGGTACGCGCTGCACCCGGTGTACTCCCGCCTCAAACTTCAGCTTGCTGTACACGCTGTCGCCTGTAACTTCCAGAATCACCTCTTTAAAGCCGCCCATTTCCGCCAGTGACTCGCTGACCAATTTTACCTGCCAGCCTTGAGTTTGAGCGTAGCGGGTATACAAGCGCAGCAAATCTCCCGCCCAAATACTAGCTTCATCTCCGCCAGTACCCGCGCGAATTTCCAGCATAATATTCTTGTCATCGTTCGGGTCGCGGGGAAGCAGCAACACCTTCAAACGACTTTCCAAATTCTCCAGCTTCGACTCAAGTTCCTCAACTTCCAGCCCAGCCATTTCTTGCATATCTCGATCGCCCGCAGCCTCCTTAAGCACCTGCCGCGCGCCCGCTAAATCTTCCTGAGTAGTTTTCCACAGATCGAAAGTATCGACCACTTCCTCCAAGGACGATCGAGCTTTTGCCACCCGTTGGAACTCATAATTATCCCTAGCCACATCCGGGTCAGCCATGCGGCGAGTCAACTCGTGAAAAGTTTGCTCTACCGACTTCAATTTATCCAGTAAATAAGATTCAGCCATGTCAAATGTCCTCCGTCAATCGATTTTAGATTTTAGATTTTAGATTTTAGATTTTAGATTTGAAGAGCAGTTCGGATATAATGTCGATCTTTCTTCAACTGCCAGCCGTAACAACTCTTCAATCTAAGCTCTCCAATCCGAGGGCGGATAGATTTTAGATTTTAGACTTTAGATTTGAATAGCAGTTGAGATAGAATCGCTATCGAACTCAACTGCCAGCCGTAGCAATCTCAAATCTCAAATCCAAAATCCGAGAGCAGTCAGTTACCAGTAGAGAAAAAACTACTCCCAACCAACTGCGGACAAATGACAATCCGGCTACTTCTTCTTTTTGGCTTTAGCAGCAGCTTTAGCAGCATCTGCTTTGGGGTCTTCCATTTTTAGTGGCCCAGACATAGCATCTGCCTTGGGCATTTCTACGTCCGTCATGCCGTATTTGCGCATAAAGCGTTCCACACGACCTTCAGTATCAATAATCTTCTGAGTGCCAGTATAAAAAGGATGATTTCCAGACCAGACATCAACTTGAAGCTTTGGTCTAGTGGAACCAACAGTCATCACATGTTCGCCGTTGCAATAAACCTGAGCTTCGGGATACCACTCAGGATGAATACCATCTTTCGCCATTTTTTTACTCTCTAATTTTTGACTTTACAACCATTTTAGCTGCCGCAGGACTTCTAGACCAACAACAGCACCAATTTTGTCTTATACCTGTTGGAACCGGGAATCAGGAATCCGAAATAAACTTGAAAAAAAGGCAGATAAAATCTGAACGATTCTTGCCTTTTCCTTCTTCCTTCTTCCCTCAACCCGTTACATCCGTTACATCCGTTAAAAAATCCGTTGCCGAACTTTCATTACATCCGTTACATCCGTTACATCCGTTACAAAATCCGTTGCCGAACTGCCCTCGATTACCGCTTCGAGTATTGAGGAGCCTTGCGAGCTTTCCGCAAACCGTACTTTTTCCGTTCTTTAGCCCGCGGGTCGCGAGTCAAATAGCCCTCAATCTTCAGAGGTTTCCGGTTGTCCGGGTCTAACTGACAAAGTGCTCTAGCGACACCCAAGCGAATCGAGTCAGCTTGACCTGTCAAGCCACCGCCTTCGACTTTTACCAAAATGTCATACTCATTTTCCAGACCCAAAGTTTCCAGAGGGGCCTTGGCGAGTGCCAAATAAGTAGGGTTGAATTGCAGGTACAAATCGCCCTCTTTACCGTTGACAGTCAGTATGCCAGTGCCGGGAACCAAACGTACCCGCGCTACGGAACACTTGCGGCGACCGGTACCCCAGTACACAGCGCGGCCGGATGTATCTGTTGCTTGCATTACTCATTTCCTCCCGGAATCGTGTGAACAATTAACTCTTCTGGTTTTTGAGCTTGGTGCGGGTGGTTGGGGCCAGCGTACACCTTCAGCTTAGTAAATAGTTGTCTGCCTAGAGCAGTGTGAGGTAGCATTCCTCGGATAGCTTCTTCGACAATTCTTTCGGGCACACGTGCTTGCAATTTGGCAAAAGTTTCTGTTTTCATGCCGCCCGGTCTGCCAGAGTGGCGGCGGTAGATTTTCTGGGTGCGTTTTTTACCAGTAACAGCGATTTTGTCAGCATTGATGACAATTACGAAGTCGCCGGTATCCATGGAAGGAGTGTAAGTGGGTTTGTGTTTGCCCCGGAGGTACATGGCAACTTCTGTTGCCAGACGGCCCAGCCGCTGGTCGGCGGCATCGACCACGTACCACTTGTGCTCTAGGGAGTCTTGAGTAGGGACGTAAGTTTTGTTCATCGGTAATTGTTAGTTGTTAGTTGTTAGTCATTAGTCATCAGT
Source organism: Microcoleus sp. Aus8_D2 (assembly GCF_036702665.1). Classification (NCBI taxonomy): domain Bacteria; kingdom Bacillati; phylum Cyanobacteriota; class Cyanophyceae; order Oscillatoriales; family Microcoleaceae; genus Microcoleus; species Microcoleus sp. Aus8_D2. The sequence continues at coordinate 149,246 of NZ_JAUBUN010000010.1, read as the reverse complement.
CATTAGTCATTAGTCATTAGTTGTTAGTTGTTAACTTTGATTGGTCAGCCATGAGTTTTTTTTATTAGTAGTTATCTACTTACTAATGACTGATGACTGCTGACTAATGACTACTGACTAATGACTAATTTTGGCTGAGTGTCGTACCAAACATCGGCGGGAAAGGGAAAGTCCTGATAGCCAACCCGCAACAGGCATAAACCTTGAGCGGGAGCGGCGTATTTTACCATTTCTCGGCGTTCGTTGACCCAGATATCTGTGAAATTGTCGATCGCCCTTTCCCCCCGACCCACCTGCACCAGCAACCCCACCAGCAGGCGCATCATCCCGTACAGAAACCCGCTCGCCTGAACCTCAATATAGATAAGAGGCCCAGAACGGTAACACTCTGCCGCTTGTACGTCCACCCAGGAATGGGGGCGCGCAGACCCCGCGCGGTGGAAAGCAGCCAAGTGATGCCGCCCGATTAGCGGTGTCAAAGCTGCCTGAATCTTTGATTCATCCACAGGCGCGTGATAGCAGTGCCAAGCATAAGGACGCACAAACAAATTAGGAATCGGGTCTGTATAGAGGGTGTAGCGATAGCGCCGCCAACTGGCTGAGAACCGAGCGTGCCAGGTAGGTTCCACCTTTGCCGAAGCTCGAATTAAAATATCTTTTGCCAGTCGAGAGTTGAGAACGCTTGCCCAGCGGTGAGCCGGAATTGGGCCATCAGCATCAAAATGGGCTACTTGAGCAGCGGCGTGAACTCCCGCATCAGTTCTCCCGGCCGCGTACAGCGTTACCGGGCGTTGGAGCACATTCGATATTGTTGTTTCAATTTCTTCTTGTACTGTACGCTGGTTCGGCTGTCGCTGCCAACCGTGAAAGTGAGTGCCGAGGTATTGGATTACCAGAGCAACGCGCTCTATCGATCGGGGATTTTCGATTGGGGATTTTGGATTGTCAGTCATAAATCAAAAATCTCCAACCCAAAATTGCATTAAACCAGTTCAACGATCGCCATTTCGGAATTGTCTCCTTGGCGGGGGACAGTTCGCACTACGCGGGTGTAGCCCCCCTTGCGCGAGCCGTACCGTTCTTGGGCCGCCTCAAACAAGGCGTGTACTAACTGTTTGTCGTAGATAAAGCCCATCGCTTGCCGGCGAGCGGCCAATGAGCCATCTTTTGCCAGGGTAATCATTCTGTCAGCTTCTGGGCGCAGCGCTTTGGCGCGGGCCATAGTGGTAGTGATTTTACCGTGGCGGATTAATTCGGTGGTCAGCGAGCGCAGCATGGCGCGGCGCTGGTCAGCCGGTTTGTTTAGTTGGGGGACGCGACAGCGGTGACGCATAGGAGTTGGTAATTGGTAATTGGTAATTGGGCGCGGGGATAGACAGTCTGCGATCGAGCTCGGGCGGTGAATTTTTCTTGTTTCTGAAGAACTCACGTACTGAGAATGCAGAACTTTTTTACCCGTTACCCGTTGATTAACTTTTAGCTGATTTTTCCTGTGGCAAGGTAATGCCCAAGCGTTTTTGTAAAGCTTCAATCACTTCTTCTGCGGACTTCTGCCCGAAGTTCTTAATCTCGAGCAAGTCTTCTTGGGTATAATCCAATAAGTCTGCAACTGAGTTGATCTGAGCCCGCTTGAGACAGTTGTAAGCCCGGACTGACAACTGCAATTCTTCGATCGGAATTTGGCTCGTAGGATCGGCCTCACCTGGATACTCGGGTTTGAGAGAATCTTGGGTGATGTCTTTGAGAGGTGCAAATAAATCTACCAGGATGTGTGCAGATTGACTCAGAGCTTCTTGAGGAGTCACGCTGCCATCTGTCCAGATTTCCATAACCAGCCGGTCTTTCTCAGCACTGCCACCGAGCCGAGCATCTTCCACGCTGTAGTTGACCCTGCGAATCGGCATAAAGATGGCGTCAATTTGGAGAAAATCCAAAGCCGACCCATCATCGCGACTGCGGTCTACTGCTCGATATCCGATGCCTTTTTCTATTCTGAATTCCATTTCCAGAACAGAACCCGGTGAGAGAGTCGCAATGTATTGCGATTTATCGATCAATTCCACCTCAGAGGGCAAATCGAATCGATCGGCAGTAACTGTGACTGGCCCCTCAATCCGCAACCTACCGATTTGCGGCTGCTGGGAATGAGTTTTGAGAACAACCTCTTTCATGTTCAGGAGAATTTCCAGAACGTCCTCACGTACCCCTTCGATCGTGGCAAACTCGTGATTGACGCCCGCGATGCGGACTGAAGTTACTGCTGTTCCTTCCAAATTGGACAGCAGAACTCGCCGAAGCGCATTCCCAACAGTTGTTCCTTGACCGCGATCGAGCGGTTCCAGGACAAATTTTCCGTACTGACTGCGGTCTTTGTCAGTATTAGACTCTATACATTCAATTTGAAACTGCGCCACGGAGTGACCTCCCTTTTCCACTTTTGATTTTTGATTTTGGATTTTAGATTGCAGAGCATACCCCTGAACGGATTTCGGATTTTGGATGGACGGGGCAACAGTTAGAACCATGATTTTTTTTTTGACTTTAAGCAGTTAGCCAATATCCAAAATCTAAAATCTAAAATCTCAAATCGTTTTAGACTCTACGCCGCTTGGGAGGGCGACAGCCGTTGTGAGGAATTGGGGTAACATCTCTAATCAGGGTAATTTCCAGTCCAGCCCCTTGCAGCGCCCGAATTGCAGTTTCTCGACCTGCTCCGGGTCCGCTCACCATTACTTCTATTTGGCGCATTCCCTGGTCATTGGCTCTGCGGGCTGCACTTTCTGCTGCTGTTTGAGCTGCAAAGGGAGTACCCTTTTTAGCTCCTTTAAAACCGCTGGAACCTGCTGATGCCCAGGATATTACTTCGCCGTTGAGGTCGGTAATAGTCACGATCGTATTGTTAAAGGTAGACTGGATGTAGCCTACCCCATTCGGTACGTTACGTTTCTGCTTTTTTGCACCAGATTTCTTGCCTGTTTGTTGTCGTGGCGGCATATTAGTCTCTTTATCGTTTTCATTGAATTACTCTCCCCAAAGGCGGGGAAACAGTCGGCAGGAACATAAATTTCCTGCAAACTGCTGTTATTTCTTGGACGGTGCTTTTTTCTTGCCCGCCACTGTACGGCGGACGCCGCGACGGGTTCTGGCGTTGGTACGGGTTCGCTGTCCCCGCACAGGCAGACCCAAACGGTGACGGCGACCGCGGTAAGTCCCGATATCCATCAGGCGCTTGATGTTCATTGACTCCCAGCGCCGGAGGTCTCCTTCGATTTGGTAGGTGCTTTCTACGTGAGCCCGCAGAGCAGTCACGTCGGCTTCTGTTAAATCCTTGACGCGAGTGTCAGGATTTACGCCTGTTGCAGCGATAATTTGTTGGGCCCGCGACAGGCCTATTCCGTAAATGTATGTCAGACCTATTTCGACGCGCTTATCGCGTGGAAGGTCTACCCCGGCAATCCGTGCCACACTTTTTGTCTCCCTAGTTTTCCTGTTTGGCTACAATGTTGAATTAGGCAGCACCTGCGTGCATTGCCCAATCTTCCTGTTTTCTAACCTTGGCGCTGTTTGTGTTTCGGGTTAGTGCATATCACCATCACTCGACCGCGACGGCGGATGACGCGACATTTTTCACAAATTTTTTTGACAGATGCTCGAACTTTCATCTTTCTTCCTGCCTGGAGAACCCCGCTCAACCGAAAAGCAGGCACGTTGGGACTGCCCTAGCGAGCGGTGGGAGGAGAGGCTGGGCAAGGTGTAGACCTCTCCTCGATTAAATTGTATAAAGTGCGGGTTGTTTCATGAAGGAGCCCGCTTGTACCCACTCCCATTGCTGGGGTAAAGTTCGCCTGCACAAAAATGTTGGCGAGCGATACTTAAACGGCGTAGCAATGACTTAACCCGGTACGCCGCTGGGTTGTTGACGCCCTTCTCGGCAACACTACAAACGTAGCATTATAGCATAAATTTGACGCTTTTTACCAAATTCTCTCTAATTAAACTTAGAATTAGTTTTTAGAAAGTTTTATCTAAGCCTATTTTTTGCGAAGGCGATAAGTAATCCGGCCTTTGGTCAAGTCGTAGGGAGTTAATTCGACTTTGACGCGATCGCCAGGCAGAATTTTGATGTAGTTGCGGCGGATCTTACCGGAAATGTGAGCTAACACGTTAAACCCATTATCTAGGTCAACGCGAAACATCGCATTCGGCAGTGATTCCGTCACTGTCCCTTCCATTTCAATTAAATCTTGCTTAGACAATTTGGTATTTACCTCAACTCTACATTTGATTAACTAGGAGTGTCCCGCTGTTTGCTTCAAAACCTATTTACAAAGTAGGGAGCAAACGGGAACGGGGGGAAGAATTCGGGCGACTCGATCGACTTTTTGACTTAATTAACCGCTCGCTTCAACTTTACTGGAGTAAAGTTATGGCAATTAGTATCGAGTTCAATCCGGTTTCTCGCAACCCTCACAAAACCTGATAGCACAAAAAGCTCCTAGTTAACATATCTTAGCAAAAGCTGGTGAGTAACAAGCTGTATTGCGAGGGTTCAAGAGTCGCCAGAGAGCGCTTGTTGCAGTTCTGCGGTGACTACTTCCATATCGCGATCGCCATCAACCGCAACCAACTGTTCGCGGGCGCTGTAAAATTCAATCAAAGGCTCAGTTTGCTCGCGATAAACTTGCAACCGGCGGCGGATCGTCTCCTCATTGTCATCTTGGCGGCCCCGCGACAGCAGCCGAGTCACCAAAACATTGTCAGGTACGTCCAAATTGACAGCTCTGAGATCGCAATCCTTTCCAGACTTACTTCCCTCAGTACCAACATCACACAGCAGTTTGTCAAAAAACGCTGCCTGTGCCACAGTACGGGGAAATCCGTCCAAAATCCAGCCTGCACGAGCATCTGGTTCATTCATGCGTTCTTGTACGATATCCATCAATAACTCGTCGGGAACCAACTCACCAGCATCCATGTAGGATTTAGCTTTTACACCCAAGGGAGTTTTCGCCACCACGCAGGCGCGGAGGATGTCACCGGTAGAAATGTGGGGTATTTTCCAGAGAGCGGCTAAGAGCTGAGCCTGAGTTCCCTTTCCCGCCCCTGGAGGCCCCATAAAAATCAATTGCATTGCGATTACTTCACCATTCCTTCATATCGCTGGGAGATGACGTAAGTTTGAATTTGCTTGGCAGTTTCGATCGCCACACCCACTAGAATTAGCAGGGAAGTTGCACCAAACCCTCTAAAAGTTTGGACGCCGATCGCACTTTCTACAGCCGTTGGTACAATGGCCACCAGACCTAGAAAAATCGCTCCCAAGAAAGTCAAACGGTTCAAAACCTTCTCCACATAATCGCTGGTTTTCTGACCGGGACGAATCCCAGGAATACTGGCGCCCATTTTCTTCAAGTTTTGAGACATATCTACGGGGTTGACAATCAACGAAGCGTAGAAATAGCTGAAGAACAGAATCAAAGTCAGATAAAACAGCGCGTAAGCCCAAGGCGCAGGGCCGTTCGGACTCAACACATTAGCAACTTGAACCAAAAACGGCTGATTGAGAGACTGAGCGAGGAAAGAAGGCACAATCAACACCGAAGATGCAAAAATAATCGGCATCACTCCGCCTTGATTCAACCGCAGGGGTAGATAACTGCGGCTTTCCCGATAAACTTTGCGGCCGACTTGACGGCGGGCCGAAATAATCGGAATCCGGCGAGTACCTTCCTGAACAAAAACAATCCCGACAATCGTCACCAAAAAGACCAGCAGCAGAACTACTACGCGGCCGACAACTTGCGTGTCGCCACTTTGAGCCAATTCAAAAGTTTGTCCCAAAGATCGCGGCAAAACCGACACAATGTTGATAAAAATCAACAGCGATGCTCCGTTCCCGATGCCTCGTTCCGTCACCAATTCCGAGATCCACATGACAAACATCGATCCGGCCGTCAGAGCCAAAGCAGTCTGCGGGATGAAAAAAGGCGATGGAGATTGAGCAAAAGGGCTGACCCAAATTGCAATGCCAATGCTTTGCAGAATAGCCCAGCCCAAAGAAACGTAGCGAGTAATTTGAGAAATCTTGCGCCGCCCTGCTTCCCCTTCATTTTTCTGCAAGTCTTCTAAACTTGGCAGAGCCGCAGTTAGAAGTTGCACGATAATTGAAGCATTAATGTAGGGCAAAATCCCCAGCGCGAAAATCCCCAAAGCTGACAGGCCGCCTCCTGAAAACAAGTCCAAAAAGCCAATTAAAGGGCTATTTTGGACGTTTTGGGCAAAGGCGGCTCGATCGATACCGGGGACTGGCAAGTGGACACCCAGGCGCACTAAAATCAATAAGCCAATGGTGACGAGGATGCGGCCCCGCAAACCAGCAGCTTGAGCCATCTGCATGAACGTCTCTTGTGCAGTTGGCGCTTTCTCTTTACTAACGTCCATAGTTACGATTTGGGATTTTAGATTTGGGATTTTCGACTAAATCATTTTCTGATAGCAAGAAGAGAGGATTTGAGATTTGGACATCCTCTCAAACCTCAAATCTTTAGGCAACTAATTCGCAACTTCCGCCAGCGGCTTCAATTTTGGTGCGAGCACCTGCGGTAAAAGCCGCAGCGCGCACTTGCAGAGCCACATTCAGTTCGCCATCTCCTAAGATTTTCAGCGGCCCGTCGTCTGTCGTGACAATTTTTGCTTCGATCAAAGAGGTGAGAGTAACTGCTGTGTTTGCTGGCAGGGATGCTAATCTACTTACATTAATGGTAGTGTACTCTTTCCGGTTCACTAGAGGGAAGCTTTTCAGCTTTGGCAGGCGGCGGTAAAGGGGATTTTGACCACCTTCAAAACCGGGTCTAGTGCCGCTACCGGCTCTAGATTTTTGACCGCGCATCCCTTTGCCGGAGCTCGCGCCTTGACCGGCAGAAATACCTCTGCCCAAGCGTCGGGGGCGCTTTTGGGAGCCTGCTTTGGGTCGGGCGTCTTGCAATCTCATAGTTTTAGTAATTGGTAATTGGTAATTGGTATGCAAGAGAGGGGGCGCGCAGTAGTTTTGAGTGCGTGAGTTTTGAGTTGCGGATTTTGTAATACTCAACTTGACACTTAACACTCAAAACTGACAGTTTCCCATTCTCTATGCCCTAACCGTAGAGGTTTTCTACTGGAATTCCGCGTTCTTGAGCCACTTCGGACAAGGTGCGGAGGGTGGAGAGGGCGTTGACTGCTGCTCTGGCGTTGTTTAAGGGATTTCCAGAACCTAGCTGTTTGGCTAAGATGTTGCGGACTCCTGCTAGTTCGAGAACAGTTCGCACTGCTCCCCCTGCGATTACGCCTGTTCCGGGTGCTGCCGGACGCATCATTACTTTGGCTCCGCCGCCTGCACCGTTAATGGGGTGAGGGATGGAGTTTGATTTGGTGAGGGGAACTTCAATTAGGTGCTTTTTGCCGTCAGCGACGCCTTTTTTAACGGCACCGATTACGTCGCTAGCTTTGCCGACTCCCACTCCAACTTGACCGCGCTCGTTGCCGATAATGACTATGGCGCGGAAGCTGAGTTTTTTACCGCCTTTAACTACTTTGGTAACGCGACGAATCTGAACAACCCGTTCTTGCCATTCCGATTCTTTTTCGCGCCCTTTGTTGCTGCTTTTTTTCTTGTTGCGCTGTTCTTTTTGTTCTGCCATAGTTTTGTCTTGTGGGAATTGAAGATTGCTAACTGGTTGTTGGTAAGTAAAAATTAATAATTAGGAATTAAGAATTTTATTCTCGATTGTTTATTATTTGTAAATTACACAAATAATAAATTTATTGGAGATTCCTGATTCCTGCTATCCGTTACATCCGTTACATCCGTTACACAATCCGTTGCCGAACTTCCTTCTTCCTAAAAGTCTAACCCGGCTTCGCGAGCTGCATCTGCGAGGGCTTTGACGCGACCGTGATAGAGGTTGCCTCCGCGATCGAATACGACTTTAGCTATGCCAGCGCTGGAGCAGCGTTTGGCAATCAACTGACCGACTTGGACGCTCGCGGAGCAGTTGCTGCCAGAAGTGAGATTTGACTTCAATTCTGGATCGAGGGTTGACGCAGCAGCCAAAGTGTGCTGTGCCGCGTCGTCGATTACTTGAGCGTAGATGTGATTGGACGATCGAAATACCGCTAATCTTGGACGTTCGGCGGTGCCGAATACCTTGCGCCGTACGCGGCGGTGTCTGCGGTGGACTGATTCTTTGCGAGTAAGCTTCATTGTTACTTCTTACCTGTTTTGCCTGTTTTACCAGCTTTGCGCCGGACGACTTCGCCGCTGTAGCGAATACCTTTGCCCTTGTAGACTTCGGGCGGACGCACCGCGCGGATGCGGGCTGCTGTGTTGCCTACGAGTTCTTTGTCAATGCCGGAGACAATGACGTTGGTGTTGCCTTCAACTGCCATGGTGATGCCTTCTGGAGGGGGCATTTCAACGGGCTTGCTGTAACCGACGTTTAAAATCAGGTTCCGTCCTTGAACCTGTGCCCGATAACCTGTACCGATAATTTCCAGACGACGCTGAAAGCCTTGGGATACACCTTCGACCATGTTGGCGACTAGGGTGCGGCACAAGCCGTGCAGTTGTCTGGCGACGCGAGATTCGTCTCGGCGGGTAACGAGTAAAGTCTCGCCTTCGAGTCCCATGAGGATTTCGGCTGGTATCACTCGGGAAAGTTCACCTTTGGGGCCTTTGACGGCTACTTTTTGACCGTCTAGGGTGATGGTGACTTTACTGGGGATGCTAATCGGACGCTTGCCAATTCGCGACATATTTTTTTGTCCTTTGTTTTTAGTTATTAGTCCTTGATTATTAGCCTTTAGTTATTAGTCCTTAGTGATTGATTCTTGAGTCTGTTTCCAATGACCAGTGACTAATGACTAATGACTAATGACTACCAAACATAACAAAGCACTTCACCGCCCAAACCTTGGCGTCGGGCTTCTCGATCGGTCATAATGCCGCTGGAGGTAGAGATAATGGCAATGCCAATTCCGCCTAAAACTCTGGGCAATTCTTTACGGTTCGAGTAAACGCGAAGTCCTGGTTTGCTGACTCGCTTAAGTGCCGTGATAATGGGCTTGCGAGTTTTACCTTTGTACTTCAGAGAAAGCACTAAATATCGCTGAATCCCTTCTGCTTCTGCTTCTTCAAATTCGCCGATAAAGCCTTCGCTTTTGAGGACTTGGGCGATGCTGCGGGTCATTTTTGTGGATGGAATTTGCGTTGTTTGGTGGCGCGCCATGCAAGAATTGCGAATGCGCGTCAACATATCTGCTATGGTATCGTTAGCTGCCATGTGAAAGATCCTTACTCTACTGCTTAGTTGTCCCGGAAGGGCATTCCCATTTCTTTGAGCAAGGCGCGTCCTTCTTCGTCGGTGTTTGCTGTGGTGATAATTGAAATGTCCATGCCTCGAATTTGATCGATGCGGTCATATTCTATTTCTGGAAAAATTAGCTGTTCTCTCAGACCCAAGCTGTAGTTGCCGCGCCCGTCAAAGCTTTTGGGACTGATGCCGCGGAAGTCGCGGATGCGGGGGAGTGCGAGGTTGATCAGCCGATCGAGAAAATCGTACATCCGATCGCCGCGCAGCGTCACCATCACACCGACTGGTACTCCTTTACGGATTTTGAAGCCTGCGATCGCTTTTTTCGCCCGAGTCACCACTGGTTTTTGTCCGGTGATGATAGCAATTTCATTCAGCGACGAATCCAGTGCCTTAGCATTTTGAGAAGCTTCTCCCAAACCGCGGTTAACGGTAACTTTGATGAGTTTGGGAACCTGATGGATATTAGTATATTTAAACTGATCCATCAGTTTGGGAACGATTTTACCTTGATAAAGAACTTTGAGTTTGTCCGGCATAGTTTTTGTGTTTCGTTAACTGTCCCTGGGCTTGGTCAGGGAATTGTTCTTTGACCTGTGACAGTTGACCTGTGACAGTTGACCTGTGACAGTTGACCTGTGACCTGTGTCAGTTGTCAGTTGTCGGTTGCCAGTTGTTAGTTGACAACTGACAGTTGAGCTGTGTCAGTTGACCTGTGTCAGTTGACCTGTGTCAGTTGTTAGTTGCCAATTAAGGACTAATGACTAATGACTGATGACTGATGACTAATGACTAATTATCGAGGATTTCTCCGGTTTTTTTGAGCTGTCGCAGTTTGCGGCCGTCTTCACTAAATGTATAGCAGACGCGGCTGGCGATTTTCTCTTTTTCGGAATAGTGCATGACATTTGAGCTGTGAATGGGAGCCTCAAAGGTGACGATTTTTCCGGATTCCCCTTCTTGTTGGGGTTTGACGTGCTTGGTTCGGATATTTACGCCTTTAACAATTACTTTGCTGACTTTGGGATATGTCTTTAAGATTTCTCCGACTTTTCCTTTCTCTTTGCCAGTAATTATTTGCACGGTGTCGCCTGCTTTGACGTGCATTCTGTGGCGCTGCGGTTCGCTAGTTGGTTTACCCTTTTTTCCGTACATTTTAAAGTACCTCTGGGGCTAAGGAAACGATTTTAGTAAAGTTTTTGTCGCGGAGTTCGCGGGCTACTGGGCCGAAAACGCGAGTGCCTTTGGGGTTGCCTTCTGGATTGATGATCACGGCTGCATTGTCGTCAAAACGAATGCTCATGCCGCTGTCGCGACGCAGGGCTTTGCGGGTTCTGACAATGACGGCTCTGACGACATCGGATTTTTTGACGGCCATATTGGGGATGGCGTCTTTGACGACGGCAATGATGACATCGCCGACTCCGCCGTAGCGGCGGTTGCCGCCTCCCAATACGCGGATGCACATGAGCTTGCGGGCTCCGCTATTGTCGGCGACATTGAGGTATGTCTGGGGTTGAATCATGGTGATTGGGGAAAAGGTAATTTGATGCTTGCTAACTGCTCGCTTGCTAATTGCTAATAAATGGCCGATCGAGAAAGCAGATCGCGCGATCGAGCAATTAGAAGTTAACTGTTAGCCATTTTTTGCACCGAAAATCTCAGCAACCGTCCAGCGTTTGGTTTTGCTCAGGGGGCGAGTTTCAGTGATGCGGACGCGATCGCCCGATTTGCACTTATTTTCTTCGTCGTGAGCTTTGTAGCGCTTGGTGCGGACTACGATTTTGCCGTATTTGGTGTGGGAGGAGCGGTTTTCGATCGCTACCACGACGGTTTTGTCCATTTTGTCGCTGACTACTACGCCAACTCGTTCTTTAACTGCCATACCTACCTATTGTTGTTGTGCAATTGAGTTTTTTTGAACTGCTGTGCGAACCTCGGCTCGGCTGCTGCTCACTACTCGCTGACTGCGGTGGGAGCAGACTTGAGGGCTGCTTCAGCAGCGATTTGGCGCTCGCGTTCAACTGTCATTAATTGAGCCAGCCGGTGTTTGGCGTGCTTGAACAGGTGAGGCTTTTCCATGCGGCCGGTAGCTTGCAGGAGCCGCAAGTCCATTAGTTGGCGCTTGACGGCTAAAATTTGCTCTGCTACTGCTGCATCGCTTAATTCTCTAGCTTCTTTAATCTTGGTCAAAGACATAATTGTGTGCTTTATCGTTAGCGATCGGTCTAGTGAAGACAGAATTCTCTCTGATGCTGAAGACCGAAGGAAAGAAAAGTTGTATGTGCCAGACTTTAAATTGCTGTAGCCGTTTAAATTTCTGACGGATGCCGACCTAATTCTACCTTCGATCGCCACTATGACGGGCTTTCTTCGCGGCTGATGAACTTGGTTTTAATTGGTAATTTAAAAGATGCCAAACGCATTGCTTCGCGGGCAATTTCTTCGGTAACACCGCCAATTTCAAACATTACCCGGCCGGGTTTAACGACGGCAACCCAAAACTCAGGTGCGCCTTTACCGGAACCCATCCGGGTTTCTGCTGCGCGCTGGGTAACTGGTTTGTCGGGAAAAATGCGAATCCAGATTTTGCCGCCCCGGCGGATATAGCGGGTCATGGCGCGCCGTCCGGCTTCTATTTGGCGAGAAGTGATCCAGGCTGGTTCGACGGCTTGGAGCGCGAATTCGCCAAAGCTAACTGTGTTGCCGCGGGTGGAAACACCGCTCATTCGCCCGCGCTGTTGTTTGCGGAATTTTGTTCTTTTAGGGCTTAACATGGCTTTGGGAGTTGGGAATTGGGTAATTGGTAATTGGTAATTGTTAATTGCTAATTGCTAATTGGTTTTAACTGACAATTAACAAGTGACAACTAACAGTTAACAATTAGCTAGCCTTCGTTCGATCGATCTTCAAAGTTCTGACGACGGCGCTTTTGTTTGGTGCGGGGCACTGCTGCATTTGGTGCAGCTTCTTGTTCCTGTCCAGGAATAATTTCGCCTTTGAAAACCCAAACTTTAATCCCGAGAATACCGTAGATGGTTTGAGCGGTGCAGTAGGAATAGTCGATGTCGGCCCGCAGGGTGTGCAAGGGGACTCGCCCTTCGCGCGTCCATTCGGTACGGGCGATTTCTGCGCCGTTGAGGCGTCCGCTGACTTGAATTTTGATGCCTTGGATGCCGACTTTTTGGGCGCGGGTAATTGCTTGGCGAACTACTCGGCGGAAGGATACGCGCCGTTCTAGTTGCTGGGCAATATATTCTGCGATCAGTGTGGCATCGGCGTCTACGCGCTGAACTTCAACGACGTTGATGCGAATTTGGCGGTTGTTGCCAAGTTGCTGCTGCAAACCGACGCGCAAAGTTTCGATACCTGCTCCGCCACGGCCTACGACAACGCCTGGTCTGGCGGTGAAGACTTCTAGGTCGATTTGATCGGCTTTGCGCTCAATTCTGACCGAGGAAATACCAGCATTGCTGAGGGTTTTGCGGACGTACTTGCGAATTTTGAAGTCTTCTTGCAAGAGTTCTGGATAGTTTTTCGGGTCAGCAAACCAGCGAGAGCGGTGCTCTTGGGTAATGCCGAGACGAAAACCAATTGGATGTATTTTTTGGCCCATAAAAGTTGAGGAGTTAATTGGTAATTGGTAATTGGTAACTGGTAACTGGTAATTGGTGATTACCGTTTTTTTTCAACTTTAAGCTGTTTGTTACCTATTACGTTTTTCCGTTTTCCGTGGTTTAGTCTTCTGCGATCGGAGCAACTATTACGGTAATGTGGCAAGTTGGCTTGCGGATTTGGTAGGCGCGACCTTGAGCGCGGGGTCTAAAGCGTTTGAGGACTGGGCCTTGGTCTGCGTAAGCTTGAGATACTACGAGCTTGGCTTTGTCTAATCCTGCGTTGTGTTCGGCGTTGGCTACTGCCGATCGCAAAACTTTGACAATTGGTTCGCAGGCGCGGTAGGGCATGAATTCGAGTAAAATCAGCGCTTCTTGGTAGCTTTTGCCGCGAATTTGGTCGAGGACTCGGCGCACTTTGAAGGGCGATGTCCGGATGTAACGGGCGATCGCCTTAATTTCGGTTGTGGTATCTATAGCCATTTCGATTTGGGTAATTGGTAAATGGTAATTGGGAAAAAGGTAATTGGTAATTGGTAAAAAGTTTTTCCGATTACCTATTACCTGTCACCTAATTAGGCTATCTTTTGGCCTTTTTATCACCACTTTTCGCGTGACCTCTAAAGGTGCGAGTGGGGGAGAATTCTCCGAGTTTGTGACCTACCATTTGGTCGGTTAGGTAGACGGGAACGTGCTGTTTGCCGTTGTGAACTGCGATCGTGTGACCTACCATTTGAGGCAGGATTGTGGAAGAGCGCGACCAAGTTTTAATTACTTGTTTTTGGCCTGCGGCGTTGAGTTTTTCAATCTTTGTCATCAGATGATCTGCGACAAACGGGCCTTTTTTTAACGATCGAGACATGGTTTTTTTAGTTAGTCAGAAGTCATTCGTCATTAGTTATTAGTCATTAGTGCGAGCTCATATAGCTCGCGAACAGCAGTCATTCGTCATTAGTTAGCATTTAACAACAAAGGACTGATGACTGCTGACTGATGACTAACTTTGTCTGCCGCCCTTGCCACGCTTGGAAGATTTGCGACGGCGCCGGACGATTAAAGCGTCGCTGCGCTTGTTTTTGCTTCGAGTTTTGGCACCCAATGCTGGTTTGCCCCAAGGAGTCATAGGCCCCGGACGCCCGATGGGCGCTCTGCCTTCGCCACCGCCGTGTGGGTGGTCTACCGGGTTCATTACACTACCGCGAACGGTTGGTCTGCGACCTTTCCAGCGGGTACGGCCTGCTTTACCGAGGCTGATGTTTCTGGCGTCTGTGTTGCCAACTTGACCGATCGTAGCGTAGCAGTCGGCGCGGACTTTGCGCTGTTCGCCGGATGGCAGTTTGAGGGTGACGTAGGTACCTTCTTTTGCCATTAACTGAGCGCTGGAGCCTGCGGAACGGACGATTTGTCCGCCTTTTCCAGGTACTAGCTCGACGTTGTGGATGCTGGTACCGAGGGGAATGTTCTTCAGGGGTAGGGCGTTGCCGATTTCGATCGGCGCGTCTGGGCCTGAGACAATTACTGTACCGACGTTTAAGTTGAGCGGGTGCAGGATGTACCGTTTTTCGCCGTCTTTGTAGAACAGGAGGGCGATGCGGGCGTTGCGGTTGGGGTCATATTCGATCGCCTTGACAGTAGCAGGAATGCTGTGTTTGTCGCGGCGGAAGTCGATCGTTCTATAAAGCCGTTTGTGACCGCCTCCCCGGTGGCGACAGGTAATGACGCCTCGGTTGTTGCGGCCTTGTTTGGTGTGCTTGTTGCTAGTTAGAGACTTTTCAGGCTCTGACTTGGTAATTTCAGCAAAGTCCGAGACTGTTTGTTCCCGGGTGCTGGAGGTATAAGGTCGGTAATAACGGATGCCCATAATCGCTTTGAGATTTTAGATTTTAGACTTGGGATTTTGGACTTTGCAGTTTGGGATTTTAGATTTGGGATTATCAGTTAACTTGTCAGTTTCCTGGAGGGGAATTTGCACCAGCTAACCGCAATCTCAAATCTCAAATCTCAAATCTCAAATCCAAGATTGGCTAAACTTCTGGGAATAGGAGTTTGCGGATGGAGTCTCCGTCTAGCAGAGTTACTGTTGCTCGCTTGTAACAAGGTTTAAAGCCGACGAATTTACCAACTCGGCGCTTTTTGCGCGGCGGGTTTTGGGTGTTGACGCCAATGACTTTGACCTTAAATAGTTCTTCGATTGCAGCTTTGATTTGAGGCTTGGTCGCTTTTGGTGCTACGTCAAATGTGAATTGATTTAATTCCATCATTCGGGTAGCTTTCTCGGTGAGAATCGGACGCTGGATCAAATCTGCGTAGTCGCGCTTTTCGATTTTACTCACCGTAAATCTCCTGAATTTTTGCTATGGCTGTAGAGGTGACGATAATTTTGTCAGCCGCGAGAACGTCGTAAACATTCAGAGAAGTTGCCAAGATGACGTTGACTAATTCGATGTTGCGTCCTGACAGGTAAACGTTGAGTTGCGGTTCTGGCAAGATTAACAGAACTTTTTTATTGGATTCGATACCCCAACGGGCGATCGCACTCAGCAGTTCTTTGCTTTTCGGTCTCGGAAATTGCTCTGCAAATTCTTCAACCACAATGATGTCATCGGTGCGACTTTGGAATGCTGTCCGCAAAGCAAGACGGCGTTCCTTTTTGTTCATTTTGACTTCAAAGTCTCTCGGTTTCGGCCCGAAGATGACACCGCCACCACGCCACAGCGGAGAACGGATCGAACCTGCTCTAGCTCGACCTGTGCCTTTTTGACGCCAGGGTTTGCGGCCGCCGCCTCTAACTTCCGATCGAGTTTTGGTGCAAGCATTCCCTTGACGGGCGTTTACCATTTGCCGTCTCAGCGCTCTGTGAACGACGTGAGACGCATTTTCTTCTTTGGCTACGCGAAGCTCTAAAGTTGTTTCTCCAACTTCTTCGCCTTGCCAATTTCGCACTACACAGTTAACCATTTCTTTTGTCCTTTGTCTGTTATCTGTTGTCTGTTTTTAGTGAGCTGTTGTCTGTTTTTAGTGAGCTGTTGTCTGTTGTCTTTTATTAGCTCTTAGTTTTCTGCTTTGAGTTTTCTGCTTTGAGTTCTTAGTTATTGCTGGCTGCTTACCGCCAACTAATGACTGAGGACTAATGACTAAGGACTAATGACTGCTGACGGCTGACTACTGACTAACGTCCTACTTTTTTCTCAGGCACAACATTGACTAAGGCGCCAGCTTTGCCGGGAACTGCTCCCTTAATTAGCAACAAATTCTGCTCTGCATCCACCCGGACAATTGTCAGTTTGCGGACGGTAACTTGAACGTTGCCCATGCGTCCGGCCATTCTTTTACCGGGATAGACGCGGCCGGGAGTGGTTCCAGGCCCGATCGATCCAGGTTCGCGGTGATTCTTAGAACCGTGAGACATGGGGCCGCGTTTGAAGTTGTGGCGCTTTTGAAAGCCTGCAAAACCTTTACCGATGCTGGTACCGATCACATCTACGATTTGTCCCGGTGTAAAAGTATCTGCTTTTACTTGTTGGCCTAATTCAAAGGAACTGGTATCTTCCAAGCGGTATTCGTGCAAGTGGCGCAATGGATTCGCCCCCGACTTGGCAAGGTGTCCCAATTCTGGCTTGTTGAGAGCCTTTGGTTTGACTTCGCTGTATCCAATCTGAATGGCAGTGTAGCCATCAGTTTGTTTTGTTTTAATTTGCGTTACTGTACAAGGCCCTGCTTGTATGACGGTGACGGGGATTGCTCTCCCTTCGGCGTCAAACACTTGAGTCATGCCTAGTTTAGTGCCAAGAATGCCTACAGACACGGATTTTTTTCCTTTTATTTACGCAAGAGGTTTCGGATTGCGAAGTTTACGTCAATCCGCTTGCTCTTGTGCAGAAACATTTATTTCAGTGTTCCTGCAATTAACTGTTATCAACCAACAGCCTTCCTCGGTGTTTAAAATTTGAGTTTTAAATTTGGGAGCGAGCTTGTGGAAGTCTTGCAAGGGTTGAGATTCTAGGTTTTTTACCTGTTCGATCTCCGAGTTTGATTTCGGTCTTGCTTATTTGGGCTAGGACTTGGATAGCAAGCTACTCAGTATCCTTTACAGCGCCAGTTCACAATAGTACATGAAGTGTTTGCTATTTGTCAAGGCCTATTTGATAACTTTTCGCCTCAGCTTTAGCATTTATAATACTTTAAGCTCGCAACGGGCGATCGACCAAATTTTAAACAGCAGGCTAGACAAATTTATGGGACTGATTACAACTGGTGCGGATATGATTCGGGATTTGGAAAAGTCGGGGTCGCTAGCCCTGTACGTTCCTTTAGAGGGAGGATTTGAGGGCCGTTACCTGCGACGGCTGCGGGCTGCGGGCTACGGTGCGTACACGATTACGGCGCGGGGTTTGGGCGATTTGGCGATGTATTTGACGGGAGTTCACGGGGTGCGACCGCCGCATTTGGGCAAGAAAACTACTGGTAATGAAGGGGCTGTGGGTTACACCTACTACGTACCTCCGATGTTGCAAACTCAATTAGATAATTTGCCGCCGAAATCAAAAGGACTGGTGCTTTGGATTATTGAAGGGCAGGTTTTGTCGAGTCAGGAAGTTGAGTATTTGACTGTTTTGCCGACGTTAGAACCGCGAGTTAAAATAGCAGTAGAGATGGGTGGCGATCGAGCTTTTAGCTGGAAGCCGCTTAAAGATGCTTTAGTTGCAGCTTAAATTCCGGTATTTGCGATCGCAAATCAACTGAAAAACGCAGCGAGCAACTCAGGCTCAACAGCTTCTGCTCGCTGGGTTTATATCTTTTTTTGCAAAAAAAACTTAATTAACAGGAAAAATTTTATGCTTCAGAACCGCGATTATACAATCATCATTGACAAAAGTGGCAGTATGTACACGAAAGACCAGATGGGCGGAAAAAGTCGGTGGGCGCTGATGCAAGAATCGACTGTCGCCCAGGCGAACAAATGCGAAGAACTTGACCCAGACGGCATCACAGTTTACGTTTTTTATGGTCGCTTCAAACGCTACGAGAATGTAACATCAGCTAAAGTAGTGCAAATCTTCCAAGAAAACGAACCTTTGGGGACTACAAATTTGGCTGCGGTGCTGCTAGATTCTCTCAACAATTATTTTCAGCGCAAAGCATCCGGTAAGACAAAGCCAAATGGCGAAACCATATTAGTGGTGACGGACGGCGAACCGGACGATCGCAAAGAAGTGATGAAAACGATTATAGAGGCGTCGCGAAAGCTCGATCGAGATGAAGAGCTGGCGATTTCTTTCATTCAAGTAGGGAAGGCGCCGGAAGCTACTAAGTTTCTCAAGATATTGGATGATGAACTGCAAAGTGCCGGGGCTAAATTCGATATCGTTGATACTGTGACGATGGATGATCTGGAAGAAATGACTCTGACGGAAGTATTGCTGAATGCAATCACAGATTGAGGAAGCGGGTAATGTTCGCGCGATTATATTTATGCCAGTTGGCCCAGCAGCATTTTTTTAGTGGGGTTTAAGTTATGGAATCGATCGATCGCCTGTTAGCTGAACTTAGGGCAGAATATCAAGCATCTCAAAAAAATCGCGAGGTAGCAAGTCAATCGCCGCTGGAAGCACAACAGCCTTCCCAACCAGCAGCAGCGCCGTCAAATCAAACACTTAAAACAGCAGATGTAAAGTATCCTGGTAATCTTGACAAAGATTTAGCTGAAATTAAGGCTGAATACGCAGCACAAAATAAAGCTCGAGAAGTGGCTGCACAGGAACCGCTTAAGCCTCTGCACGAAGCAGAAAATAAAGCTCCGGAAGTCACTGCACTAGCAGCACAACCCTCAGAAAAAATTGTGCAGTCTGAGTCAGACGTACAAACGCACAGGCAGAAAGTTAGGCAAGCTCAAGTTTGGCTGAAAAATTTAGATAAAAATTCCGATGAGAGATATTGGTTCGATCAGTTTGCTTTTAAGTATAGTTCGAGGATAGATGCGGCGATCGACTATTTGCAAGCTGTGAATGAGTTTGATTGAAAAGGTTCGTAGTGAGGACTTTAGTCCTAATTTCTGCGGACTGAAGTCCTCACTACGAACCAAAGATAGAAGGTTTGTAGTGAGGACTTTAGTCCTAATTCCTGCGGACTACAGTCCTCACTACGAACCAAAGATAGAAGGTTTGTAGTGAGGACTTTAGTCCTGATTTTTGCGGACTAAAGTCCTCACTACGAACCAAATGGTCGATCGTCTTTTGGTACAGATGTAGGATTCAGCAGAAATGAAGCTGCTTTGTTTGCTGTAGTTTCAGATAGCTTAATTTGTTTGAACTCAACAATACCGTCGGCAATAAAAGAATCTCTCAACGCCGCCTTTTCTCCGCTGTTAAAAACAGTTTCATAAAATACTTCGCGAATGCCGGCGGAAATGATTAATTTCAAACAATAAATGCAGGGTTCTAAAGTCACGTAAATGCTAGCTCCAGCGGTAGATATGCCGTGTTTGGCCGCAGTGGCGATCGCATTTGCTTCAGCGTGCACCGCCCGCGACGGCAAAGTTTTGCTAGCGTCGCAACTGCTCAAACCGGGATAGCAGAAGCCTTGAGCCGTACAGTGCACCGAACCTGAGGGCGAACCGTTGTAACCCGTAGCTAAAACTTGCCTGTTTTTAGTGATTACCGCGCCCACGGGAAAAGCCAGACAAGTCGATCGAGTCGCAGCCAACTTTGCCAACATTAAAAAGTATTCGTCCCAATTTGGTCTGTGAGGGGGTTCGTAATTGTCTGGTGTATTATCCATTGAAAATCTAGAATTAGAACTGTATTGGGACAAAGAATTTATTGCGAGATACCTGTTGAGCCAAATCCATTATCTCCCCTAGAGCTGGAACTTAGCATTTTCACTTCTTCAATTTCAACGCGAATTACTGGCGCGATCACCATTTGAGCGATTTTCATGCCTTTTGTCACTTGAAAAGAAGTTTTACCGTGATTAATTAAGATTACTTTGATTTCGCCTCGATAGCCTTCATCTATTGTTCCTGGTGAATTGAGTACAGTGATTTGGTGCTTGAGAGCTAAACCGCTTCTGGGACGAATTTGCGCCTCTGTTTTTTCTGGTAATTCTATGGATATGCCTGTATGAATTAACTGGCTTTCTCCAACATTGATTTCTACTTCATCTATAGAAAACAAGTCTAATCCAGCATCAGATTCATGGGCGTATTTGGGAATTATTGCTGATTCATGGAGTTGCAGAATTTTTAATTTCATCTTGCTTGCTGTTTGCTTGATTCTCGTCAAAGTGATTTTTTGTGAGAAACCAAACTTATTCAATAAGTCTGGTTTATTGGTATTTTGTTGTTGGTCGCAATTAGCCCGAAAAGGCAATTATCTTACGGGGCTAGTCTGGCTTTTCCCAGACGAGTAATTGTGTACCACTTAGCAATATCGGGAGCCCAACTTTCAAAATGAGGCCACATCAATTCGCAGAGTTTTTGAATTTCAAGTTGAGCATTTTTCTTGTTTCTTAAATCAGAAAAATGCAGAAAAGACCTTAAATTGAAACTAACTACAAAATGCTGGCGATAATCAAAGGGTAATTTTCCTCTGGCGTGTTCCTCGGACATACCACCATCGAAGTCAATTTTATAGCGTTGAGCAGCTTCTAGACACCATTCTAAATCTTTTGCTCTTTGTTCAGGAGAATAGTAATATTTTTTGCCTTCCCGATCGGTATAATAATCTACTGGACGCAGATAAAAAATATCTTCGATATCTTTTTTACCGACAGCGGCATCAAGAAATTGATTGCCTGTGTAGCGCAGAGAATTATGTACTACTAAGCCATTGGCAACAAAATTATGCCATTGACCATCCACTTCTAAATCGTAAGTCATTTGTTGACCAATATATTCAACACTCTTGACTTTTACGGGATGAGACTGCAATTTTCTCGCCTTGGGCTTTGGCTTAACTTGCCAATCTTGAGGCTCTAAGATTGGCGAATAAGCTTTGTAAAATTCCATCTCTAAATTCTTTTGATGGATGTATTCGTGACATTCTTTACACAAAGTCACTAAATTATCAAAATCATAAGCAAGAGATTGATTTGCGAAAACTGGTATTAAGTGATGAGCGTGAAGACTATTACCTCTCACCGCACATTTTTGGCAAACATAATCAAACTTTTTGTGAACTTGAGGTGCAATTTGCCGTGTCCAAGCACCAATCAATTGTCGCTCGCTAGAAGTGCCACCTTTCCAAAAATGAGACTCAGCACCTCTTTGTGTGTGAAGTTTTGCATTTTCAATTCTTTTTTGGCGACTGTCTTCAGAAAGATTAAGTTGATCACCTCCTTTATCTTTATTCCAAGGTTCATTGCCACCATGTTTTCGCTTATTTAGAGAGAGTCGATAAGCATAGACCCATTTTTTAACCACCTCAATTGAGCAGTTAGCTAAAGTTGCCATTTCATCAACGTGTAATCCTTTCTCAAGTTGATCGATCAACCAAGTTTTGTCGCGATAGAGAGCGTTAGGGTCATAATTCCAGGGCTTATGACCTTCAGGGAATCGCCCATCATAATAGGCTGAAACCAGCCCATATTTGTTATTCCATGCTTTAACTGTATTGGGAGAACAGTTAGATAAGTCAGCGATTTCTTTGATGGTCAATCCTTGCGCGATTTGAGTTTCAAGCCACGACTTGTCTGTGTAAAGCTTATCATCTGTTACCGACACGCCATTACACATAACATGGGAATTTGGGTTGATGCGAACCACATTTCCATCTGCTTTGGTTATTAATCCAACTGCATCTTTCATTGTTTGCCAACCGTCTGGGGTAAATAAACGGTGATTTACGGTACATTCTAAAGTCTTACCGTCTTCCAATGTTACCTTATAAACTGGCTGAATACCGCTGCACATTACATCTTTGATATGACCGACTTCAAATAAGCCGGTTTGTTCATTTAAAACTCGTAAGCGCATTTTACGGATTCTTTGTTTACAGTCACGACGATATTCGCCTGGTGGCTCACCATTTCGACCTCGAATACACCGAGAACAAATTGCTTTTTCCCCATTAGTCCAAAGTTCATACAGTTCTCCTATTGTTTTGCTCAATTTTTTATTGCCAGCATTTCCATTGCAATCAACAAAAGTGATTAAGCTATCAGCAGCAAGACATTGAACATCAAATGATACTCCTACACGATGAGTTCTCGCCTGCTGCATGACACTGTGAGGAAAATAGCCGCAATTAAAAATAATTTGAGGATGCTCTAATGGGCCGTAATGTCCCCGATCGCCCGCCAGGAGACGCTTGACAATTATTTCGCCACATTCTGCCTCTGAGGGCCACGAGTCCCGCTCGTCAAATACGAAATTCTCAGTATAGTCTTGATGGAGTGCAGCATAAATTACTTGCTGCGGATTGGGTGTTTGAGAAATAACTTCTACTCTGAATCTGTCCATGAGATTTTTATTTTTGATGCCAACTCTAGTTTGATATTGCAACATTCTAGATTGTTTCATACAAGAGCATTTATGGCAAGTTATTTTTATACTAATAATTCTCCGACTGGGATGCTAAAGCCTGCAAGTATGGTTTGAGTGTTAACAACTTCATTGGCATTAAACAAACGCCAGCCTTGACTTGCATTCACAAATACTAATCTTGCTTCTGGAAAAAGCAGCCAGACTTCCTGACAGCCTGACTCCAAATATTCCTGAGCTTTCGCAAATAATTCCTCGGCGCTGTCTTCGGGTGAAGCAACTTCGGCAATTAGGGGAAAACTTTGGGGAAATGATGTAAAATTGCCTGATGGTGGTAGGAGTTCGGGAGTAATGTAAGCGACATCGGGACGGCGGCCTTGCTTAGCAGTTCGGCAAAGTGTTTCGGTAACAACTTCTCCTCCCTGTCCGCTGGAGTCTTTGTGAATTCCCCAGTAACGGGCTAATTTAGCTTGAGCTAAACCGTGTTTAAATGTCATGCCTGTTTTATCCACTAAGTTACCGTCAACCCACTCCATTCTCTCCGGCGGATTGACCAGAAATTCTTCTAAAGATATAACATTTTTGGGTTGTGTTTGTTCCAGTTTTTCTGGTAATTTTTTAGATGTTTCTGGTAAGATTAAAGTAGCGGTCATCGTTATTACCTCGCTTTACTCAAATATTCAAATCAATACTTTTACTCGCTCGACTCTCAATTACAATCAAGACTTACGGATTAGGCTAAAGAAACCGGGTTTTTTACCGAATCTGTGGGCTTGAACTAAGTATTTTCGTAAAAAAACCCGGTTTCTGAACACTCATTCGTCCAGGACTAACAATGATACTCTCAAATCGTTTTTCTGAAGCCCTCACCTATGCCGCCGAATTGCACGCAACTCAAATCCGCAAGGGTTCCGGCGTTCCGTATATCGCTCATTTGTTGGGTACTGCTAGTATAGCTTTGGAATATGGGGCAAATGAAGATGAGGCGATCGCAGCTTTGCTTCACGATGCGATCGAAGATCGGGGCGGCGCTACCACCCGCGAAGCCATCCGCCAACGCTTTGGCGATACTGTGACAGCGATTGTAGATGGCTGTACCGACAGCGACGCGACGCCGAAACCGCCTTGGCGCGATCGCAAACAAGCTTATATCGATCGCATTCCTCAAGCTTCCCACTCCGTCAGATTGGTCTCGGCGGCTGATAAACTTTATAATGTGCGATCGATCCTCAAAGATTCCCGTCAAGTGGGTGACTCAGTGTGGGAACGCTTCACAGGTGGCAAAGACGGTTCTCTCTGGTACTATCGTTCTCTAGTACAAGCATTCCGCCAAGCTGAATTAACGCCTCTAGTTGAAGAATTAGACCGCACATTTTTAGAATTGGAACAGTTTTCTGACAGTTGACAGTTGACAGTTATCAGTTGTCATACACAAAGGATTAAACACAATATTCCCGATGCCCGATGCCCGATGCCCGATGCCCGATGCCCGATGCCCGATGCCCCCTTACAGTCAAAAAATGGCAAATGTTCGCTTAGAAAATATTACCAGACGCTACCAAAATGTCACCGCGATTGAAAACATCAGTTTCAAAATACCGGATGGGGAATTTTGGGTATTAGTCGGGCCTTCCGGCTGCGGAAAGTCTACAATTATGCGGACAATTGCAGGTTTGGAGACTGCAACTTCTGGCAATCTTTATATTGGAGATAATTTAGTTAACAACATTCCGGCGAGACAGCGCGATGTCGCAATGGTATTTCAAAATTATGCGCTTTACCCGCACATGACTGTCGCCGAAAACTTGGCTTTTGGATTGCGGATGCGGAATGTCGATCCGAGTAAAATTCAAGCACGAGTCGAAACTGTAGCCCGATCGCTGTCGATCGACCATCTCCTCAATCGCAAGCCCAAACAGCTATCAGGCGGACAGCAGCAGCGCGTAGCACTCGGAAGGGCGATCGCCCGCGAGCCGAAAGTTTTCCTGTTAGATGAACCGCTTTCCAACCTCGACGCCCAACTGCGAGACGACACAAGGGCCGAACTAAAACAACTGCACCAACGGCTGGGAATTACCACAGTTTATGTCACCCACGACCAAGTGGAAGCGATGACTTTAGCTGATAAGATTGTAGTCTTAAATGGGGGGAAGATTCAGCAAATCGGAGACCCGCAAAGCATTTATGCTAAACCTGCTAACCGGATGGTTGCCACATTTTTAGGCAATCCCGCTATGAATATTTTACCTGCAATTTATGCTAACGAATCTTTTCAGGTGGGAAGTCAATCTTTAGGCTGTCCGCCTTCGATTCAAAAAAGATTGCAGGCGAGAGAAGGACAAGCATTTGATTTGGGAATTCGTCCCGAAAATATAGAAATCTTTACGCCACAAACAGCAGCAGACGATGATTTAAAAAAAGATTTTTGGGCGTTAGAAAAAGTTCCTCTCGATGTAGAGGTAAAAGTGGTGGAACCTTTGGGGCGAGAAATTTTAATTCGGGCGAGTTTACCTGCGTTGAGTGCTGAAACTACTGTACAGTTACAAGTACCGGCGAGTGTTCGCTTGCGTCCGGGCGATCGGCTGACGGTACAGCTTGACTTCGATCGACTATTTATATTTGACCCATCCACCGGTGAGGCGCTGTACCCCTAAACTCGATTCAACCTCAAATTTTGAATATATAGTATTGGAGGCACTCGCGACCTGGTGAAACCCGGTTTCTGACTAGATTTCTGGTTCCCAGACCCAAATTTTGCCCACAAACCGGGTTTCTCGCCCCCATGCGTCAGTCCTGATGACTGACTTGTTGAGTGGGGAGGTTTGTATTTCTAGTCACAAAACTTTACACTTGACGTTTCTCAATTTACGCAGTAATGATACAATGAGTTTATTGAAAAAAAAAAGCATCCTCCCAAAGGCGTATTTTTACTGACAGGGGGCGATCGCGACCGACAACTGCGCGTCTTCCCTAGAGAAGTGGCAAACCCGCAGCCTTGGAAGCAACGGGCGAACCAAAAACTCCGAAAACGTTCTAGCGGCATTTTTAGATGAATCCAGACAACCTGCCTCAAATGCTGCAAACAGGATTTCACCTAACTTTAGGTGCAACTTCCTTTTTACTTGAGACATTGCAAGATCCAACCAAGCGAGAAGAAAATCTGGATAAACTCAGACAGCCAGATTTGGGCCTTCTCGCGGATGAGTTGCTCGAAAAAGGAGAAATGACCGATCGAGAAGCCCGGAATTTTGTCGATACTATTTTCTCAGGGCCGGGCGATCGGGAGAATGCACGCAGCGACGAATCCGGATCGCCAAAGCAATCGGATACAGCAACTGACACACCTCCCGAGTCGGTTGTACAGCCTGATGTAAAGCTAGAGATTCAAGAATTAACTGCACAGATGGCAGCGCTGAGAGCAGAGTTGGAAAATTTGCGCGCCGAAAATTCCCAGGATTAAAGAATCAAGCATCCCTTAACGCAGTCGGAGTTTAGTTGCAAACTTATTGAAGAGAACCAAACTTTAGTCGTTGTCCCAGTTTTCAGTACCGATCAGGTCGGCGATGCGATCGCGCAGCAAGAAGTCGCATTTTTCGAGTTCTCCTTCGACGCAAGCCCATTCTCGGGGCGGGATGAACTGACACAGCGTGTAGATTGGCTGTTGTCGGCTGAGAACGCCCTCGTGCACGAGGTGGCGGGCTTCATCCTGGATGACATCTAAAGAGTATTGGATTTTGATAGTTGACTGAATCATAATGCGCCCTCAAGGTTTTACTAAAAAAAATTTATGGCCCTGTTAATAATATAATCCAAACTTACGAATCTGTAAGTTAATTTTTTTTCAGTATACTGCGATACTTTTTTCCGATAAATTTTAAAAAGTTATCGGAAGACTCGGTAAGCGATCGGATCTGTCAGGGGATTTTGAGACGCGACAGACGTTCCCACCTTACAGGCGGATCTGCTGTAAAGCTTGATTCAGGACTTAGGAACCCGCGCCAGATTCCCGGTTTCTGCATGGATGCTTGGCCGCGAGCTGCCAAATTTTTGGCGAGAAACCGGGTTGATGAATTTAAGTCCTGACGCAGCACCCAAGCAAAGATTAGCGAGGGGGCGAAAACTCAAGCATTGCCCGTTTTGTCAATGCCGAACAGCAACTCTAGAGCGAGAGATTGCGCGGCAGGCATCTGCCCGAAACAAAATACATAAGGAATACTCGGAGGCAACTGCGGCAAGAATTGCTCTAAAACGTAGGGACTTCCGTAAATTAACACAGCTTGCAGTTCTCCAGTCCTTAATAATTTATTAAACCAATCTTGAGCTGCTTGCGTCAAGCCAGCACTGCCTCGGAAGCAATTGCCGCGAATGAAAATTTGCAGCAGTGTCGGAGAAAAACTATCGGCGTTTGCATTATGACTCAAAACGCCTGTCCGATCGTCAATTAGTTGCAATTCGTAACCAAACTGTTCGGGAAGGGCGATCGCCGGAGTGTGTTTCCCCAAAAACTCGCACCCCAAAACATCGTCCACCACAATCAAATTCCGCAAAAGCTGGTTCTCTGAGGGCTGTGGAGCCACTAAAGGCAGATTTCCCCCAAATTTCAAAGAATCTCGCAAAATATCGGCAGCCGTTGCCCTTGCCTCTGTGGTTGCCAGCAAAATTAAGTCGCTGGAACTCCCCCCTTTGCTCAGGGGGGGCTGCGGAGGGTCGAATTTGGGATTTGTCGCTGTTTGCTCGATCGACAAACCCACCTTAATTTTCGCTTGCCAAATTCGCTTGACAGATTCCTTGATTTGTGATATATAGAGTCGCCCTTGAGTGACAGCTTCGCAGACAGCCAGAATCGCCCCTTCCGGGTCAAGCGGCATCAGCAAAACATCAGCACCAGCCTCAGCGGCCAAAACAGCAGCCTCGTTCGCGCCGTACTTATTGGCGATCGCACCCATCACCAAAGCATCCGTTACGATCAAACCCTCAAATCCCAACTCTTCTCGCAGCTTCCCAATCAAAATTTTGCGAGAAAGAGTAGCCGGAAACTGGTCATCCCAAGCCGGAATCAGCAAGTGAGCACTCATCACAGCATCGACCCCACTGGCGATCGCCCCTACAAAAGGAGGTAACTCAACCTCGGCCAATCTCCCTGGCGAATGCGGCAAAACCGGCAATTCCAAGTGAGAATCAACCGCCGTATCTCCGTGGCCGGGAAAATGCTTAGCTGTAGTCAAAACCGGGTGCTCGCCTGCGCCGCGAATAAAAGCAGCGGCTAATTTTCCGACAATTTCCGGTGTCTCGCCAAAAGCGCGGACGTTAATCACCGGATTGTCAGGATTGTTGTTAACATCGACCACTGGTGCGAGAATCCAATTGAGACCGATCGCCCTAGCTTCGATCGCAGTCACAGCGCCCATTTGTTCCGCATAGCGATCGGCTTTACCCGCATCGTGCCGCGCAATTTCAGCAATAGCCATCGGCGGCCCGAACCAAGTCGCCCCGGCGAACCGCTGGCCGACACCTTCCTCAATATCCGCAGCCAACAGCAGCGGAAACTTAGCCCAAGACTGCAATTGGTGCGATCGCACCGCCAATTCCGCAGCACTTCCCCCCACCAAAATCACCCCACCCACGCCCAAATTTTCCAGATAATAGCGGAGTCTGTCGGCCGTTGGTTCCCAGGCCCGATAGCGAATTTGGTGGTCGAACAAGTAGCCTGAAGCGCGCACTACAAACATCTGGGCTACCAGTTCTGGTAAGGAAAGATTGTCAATCATTAGATTTTAGAATTGGGAATTGGGCATTGGGAATTGGGCATTGGGAATTGGGCATTGGGAATTGGCAATTGGTGTCAACTTAAGTCTGAATTTTTTTGTCTCTCTGGTTTATATCGAAGTCTAGATCCCCCTAAATCCCCCTTAAAAAGGGGAGTAGGGGTTGACTTTTAGCCTTTCCTGTCCCCCCCTTTTTAAGGGGGGTTAGGGGGGATCTGGGCCGAATCGTCAGATAGCAGTCTCGGACTACGTTTGAACTTAAGTTGACACGATGAGGGGTAATCGGGAATTCTTCCTTCTTCCTTCTTCCGACTTCCATCGGACTTCAATCTAGACTTTCGTCGTCAGCCAATTCTTCGTCCCCATCTAGAATATCTGGTTTGCGATCGGCAGAAAGCTGGTTCAGCAAGATCAGCATTTTATCGCCCCGTTCCAAAGAACGATCTTCGAGAAATATGACTTCCGGCGTCCGGCGCAGTTGTATCCGTTGGCCCAACTGGTTGCGGACATAGCTAGTTGCAGATTTCAAACCCTCCATAGTCTCCGCCTTCGCCTCATCATTACCGTAGATGCTGACAAAAATTTTTGTATGCTGAAGGTCTCCCGAAACAATCACCTCGGTAACGCTAACCATACCCGCACCTACACGATCATCCTTGATTCCATTCAGCAACATCAGGCTGACTTCCCGTTTAATCATTGAAGCTACACGCTCAATGCGACGACTTGTAGCCATAGAAACTATCCCCTACTTTTAGATCAGCCATTTTCTATCAATTCTTAGTTTGGCACAAAGCTGTAGGGGGGAGTGCTGCCAAAGTGCGCCACAATGAATTTTGGATAGCCTAGCCGTGCCACGATCGCCAATCACAACATAAAAACTATGGATAAAGAATTTACCATTGGTCAAAAAGTCCGAGTTGTGGCGATGCCACCTTTCGTGAAAACTGCCGAACCGATGCCGATGCTGCGGCCTGCGAATGTAATTGCGATCGGGGCCCAGGGTGTTGTGATCGATCGGCGTCCCGGCAATTATTGGGGCATTCGCTTTGAAAAAGGTGCTTTTTTGTTAGACAGTCAGTACATTGAAGCTGTTGACAGTTGACAGTTGGGAATTGGGCATGGGGCATGGGGCATGGGGCATGGGGCATGGGGCATTGGGCATGGGGCATGGGGCATTGGGCATTGGGCAATTCTCCCTCTCCCCCTCTCTCCCTCTCTCCCTCTCCCGTCTTCCTTCCTCAAGAAGCTATCTTTGCCTCAAAACCCAAAGAATCAACCGAAAATTCCCCCAAAACTTCCTCTAAAATAGGAGAGCAGAAGTTACAAGGTTGAGGCTTTCCCAAATAATAACCTTGAGCGTAATCTACCCCAAGTTCCTTGAGTTTATCCATAACTGCTTGACTTTCTACATACTCGGCAATAGTTTGAATTCCCATGGCGCGAGCAATTTTGGTAATAGCTTCCACCATTACAATATCAATAGGATGATCGGCAATATTCTTAATAAAATTGCCATCAATTTTGAGATAGTCAACAGGCAAATTTTTCAGGTAAGCAAAGGAAGACATCCCGCTGCCGAAGTCGTCCAAGGCAAACTGGCAGCCGAGTTCCTTGAGTTGCAAAATCAAGCTGGCTGCTTTGCTGAGATTAGCGATCGCCACGGTTTCGGTAATTTCAAAACAAATTATTTCCGGCGGTATTTGATGGATGGAAAACTGCTCTTGAATAAACTCGATTAACTTTTCTTCATTAAGGCTGTCCCCAGAAAGGTTGATTGCATAAAGGCTGGGATATTTGTCAAATGAGGATTGTGAATTAGACAAGGGGCAGCAAGCAGGCAAGGTAACTATTTTATCGCTGTCTGCCCCGGGGTTTTGGACTAATAGATTTGCCGTAAAAATTTTAGATAAATTGCTAAATAAAGTGCGAATTACCCAGCGATCGATCGCGTGCATCAAGTTGTAGCGTTCCGCGGCCGGAATAAATGCCATCGGTGACACCAACTGACCGGTCTGAAGCTGGAGGCGGAGGAGGATTTCGCAGTGGGTGCCGGTGGTGGGAGAATTGAGCAAATGTACGATCGGCTGAGAGTACAAGCGAAAGCGATTCTCTTCTAAAGCTTGATTGATTTGCACCACCCACTGGGTTTCGCCGTGCTGTTTGATTAATTCCCGATCGCCCGCTTGATAAACCTGCACCCGATTGCGGCCTTTATTTTTAGCAGCATAGCAGGCAAGATCTGCCGCGCTCAACACCGCAGATGTCGATACTGTTGTGGGATTAATTGCCACCAAACCGATACTGACGCCGATCGAAAAAGTTTTATCCTGCCACCCGAACCGGAATCCCTGAATGCTTTGCAGCAGCAATTCTGCAACATCTAAGCCCTGTTGTGGCGGACAATTGTACAGGAGTACAGCAAACTCATCGCCGCCCAGGCGAGCCAAAATATCTGTTTTGCGGATATTGCTTTTAAGTAGCTGGCTGACTTGGCGCAGCAGTTCGTCGCCTGCAACGTGACCGTTCGTGTCGTTAACTATTTTGAAGCGATCGAGATCTAGGTAAAGCATCACGTGTTCTTGACCGTAACCTTGAGAACTGTGCAGGGCGTGTTCTAGCTGGTACTCAAATTCGTGGCGGTTGACCAATTGTGTCAGGGGGTCGTGAGTTGCCTGCCAGGTGAGTTGTCGCGCTTGAGTTCGCACTTGGGTGACATCTCGAAATACAACGACGGCCCCGACAATTGTGCCGTTGCTGGCGTGGATGGGGGCGACGCAATGGTCGATCGCAAATTCGCGGTTGTGGCGCGCCATCAGCAAACTGTTGTGTCCTTGGTCAACAATCCGACCTTCGTACAAAGCAATTTGGGCGATATTTTCGATCGGCATCCGAGTAGTTTCGTCAACTATTCTCAACACGCTGGCGAGGGGCAAACCTTTAGCTTCCGAGGTTGACCAACCCGTGAGTTTTTCGGCAACTGGATTGAGGGTAGAAATGTAGCCGTCGCTGTCAGTAGCGATTACGGCATCGCCGATCGATTGTAGAGTAACGTGAGCGAGTTCTTTTTCCTTAAAAAATGCTTGTTCCATGCGCTTGCGATCGCTAATATTTCGCTGCACAGACACCCAGTGCGTGACGTTCCCCAACTCGTCAGCAACAGGTACGCTGTTGAGTTCCACCCAATAAGTTGAACCGTCTTTGCGGTAATTAATCAATTCCAAGCGCAGCGGTGTTCGGCGAGAGAAAGCGCGGCGAATTTTGGCAACTTGAGCGCCGTCGCTGTCGGGCCCGCGCAGACAACTCGGTGTTTGGCCGATAATTTCTTCGGGGCGATAACCGGTCATTTGGGTAAAAGCTTCGTTGACGTAGATGATGCCGGGATCGGAGATATCGCTGTGTCCCGCATCCATAATTACGATCGCATCGTTAGCGTTAACTACGGCAGATTCTAACAGTTGCAGCCGCACCTCGGCAGAATGGCGGGTAGCGATTTCCCTTTCCAGTCGGGCGTTAGTCAAGCTGAGCGAGGCGATCGCTTTTTGCAATTCCCTAGTCTGTTCTTGGACGTTTGCGTGCAAAATATCGATCGCCCCGGACATTTCCATCGGGTCAAGTACGCGCAGCAAGCTGGTTTGAGTAACTATTCCCAGCAGTTCTCCGCGTTCTGCCGTTACTACCAACCTGCGGACTAAACGCTGCTGCATTTCCTGATGAGCTACCCACAGCGAGTCTTCTGGCTTGAGACTAAATAAGGGGGTACTCATCACAGTTTGGGCGATCGTCTGCGACAAATCTATCTCTAAAGCTTGAAATTCCACAATATCCCGTTCTGTGACGATACCTACGGGAATTGGGAACGGCAAATTCATCGATAATTCTGTTGATGCTGTAATTACCACGCAGCTAACGCGGTGCTGCGCCATCAACTCAGCTAAACTGATAACTGACGCGGTGACAGGTGCTTGAATGACTTGTGCGGTCATTACTTCTTTCACGCTGCGCATTTTTAAGATATTTGCCGGTTGTACCATGGCTTGGCGAATGCTTTCCGGCGTAATTACTCCTAGGAGTTGACCGCGATTATCCAATATTGGCAGGTGGTGAATTCTTTGTTGGCTCAGCAGAATTAGGGCGCTGAAAATGTCTCGATCTTCACCTTTAGTCAGAGTTGCCGCAGGCTGCCGCATGACTTCTGCGATGGTGACATTATTTAATTTTTTGCCCGATGCAATCAAATCGACCAGATCCCTCTCGGTGAAGATTCCTTGCAATTGACAATTTTGAGCAGATTGCGAGTCGGATGTTTCCAGGGATTTTTCGACGACAAAGACGCAGATACCTCTCGCATCTCTGAGGGCGCTTGAGGTAGGGGGATTTGCGATTTCTGTTAGTTGCTGGTAGATATCGGTTGGTGGAATTTCTACGTTGAGAGAGCAACTTTCACGCCGTTGGCCCATCAGGGTAA
Source organism: Microcoleus sp. Aus8_D2 (assembly GCF_036702665.1). Lineage (NCBI taxonomy): Bacteria > Bacillati > Cyanobacteriota > Cyanophyceae > Oscillatoriales > Microcoleaceae > Microcoleus > Microcoleus sp. Aus8_D2. The sequence continues at coordinate 116,571 of NZ_JAUBUN010000010.1, read as the reverse complement.
TTACTTCTGCTAATGGGGTATCTGGCGCAACTGTCAAGGGGGAGCGGTCAATTACTTGATCTAAAGTTGGCAGATACTTGGAGGAATCGTTTTTTATCATATTTAATTGATTTTTGCGATCGCGTTGACTCTGCGACATTCCTAAAAAGCGCTGCTTTCCCAGGAATATGTGGATTTTTACAGCGCTGCTGAGACATAATTAAAATTTATTGTTAAAAATGCACCCCGATCTTTGGTTGGGGATCTGGCCGGTGACGGCTCTCCCTCTACCTATAAAGTTATAACTGTATCTTGATTTTAAGTGTAAAAATTCTGTCGAGTGACAGTTTTATTAAAAAATATGTATTTGTTGGGAACTGTTGGCGATCGCATCAACCCATAACATCATCCATCCCTAATCATATCTATCTAAAGAAATAGACTGCTGTTGGCTGTCCTAGCTAACCGAGAAAAGGTGACGGCGAAAAGACACGGTATTAAGTTCGGCACTGTTAAGTTTTGTAATATTAAGTTTTGCGAAGTTTGGGAGACCATCTGTGGGTTGTCGAGAGGAATCGATGTCACAGCCGGTCTGTGAATTCGATCGCAACTTGCGAAAACCACCGTGGTAAGATTGTAGATATAAAGACAAGAACTTAAACACCCAGTTTGCTGAGGAAAAGGGATTATGAAACGCCATCTATTAGCAGCTACTCTTTTAGTTACTCCGCTACTGTTGGCCGGGCCGGCTAACGCTGCAAATCCCGCTCACGTCAAACAGTTACTGTCAACTGGGCTATGTTTTCAGTGCGACTTGTCGGGAGCCAATTTGACCGGGGCTCATTTAATTGGTGCAGATTTGAGAGAAGCAAATTTGCAAGGCGCAAACCTCTATGGCGCTAACCTCGAAGGTGCTGACTTGACGGGCGCTAACTTGACGGGTGCTAACTTAACCGCAGTTTTCCTGACTAATGCCAGTTTAAATGACGCAGACCTCGATCGGGCAAATCTGACGGCTGCCATCATCAACACTGCTGACGTATCCGGCGCATCAATGGAAGATATGACCATCACTAATGCGAAAATCTACAATACCCAAATTGGTGTCGGTGGCAGCTACGACCAATAAACTTTTTTAAAGAATGCAAAGCGCCCATTTTCAGTTAAAAAACCCGGTTTCTCTCCAGAAACCGGGTTTTTAGTTTTGAGGTTCGTAGTGAGGACTTCAGTCCTATCTTTTTGGCGGACTGAAGTCCTCACTACAAACTTGTTTTGAGGTTCGTAGTGAGGACTTCAGTCCTGTCTTTTTGGCGGACTGAAGTCCTCACTACAAACTTGTTTTGAGGTTCGTAGTGAGGACTTCAGTCCTGTCTTTTTGG
>NZ_JAUBUN010000010.1:97053-115113 GCF_036702665.1 Microcoleus sp. Aus8_D2 | reverse complement strand
CGGACTGAAGTCCTCACTACAAACCTGATTGGCGTTATTTTATTCATAGTGAAGACTGAGCGTGCTTTCTGATTTGATAAGGACGCTCAGTCCTCACTACAAACCTGATTGGCGTTATTTTAGCGGATACCGAATCACATTTTCTCCCGTATGTCCTGAGAAAAATGTGACGAACCCTACCACTAAAAACCCAAATCCACAGCTATTCGGTGCGCGCAAGCAAATCCAGAAAATGCCACCGCATTTAAACCCTGTCCGGGAAACGTACTATCGCCCACACAATACAAACCTGGCATAGAAGTTCGATTAAATGGCATTCCCAGCAAACCCATTAATTTCTGCCGCGGAATCGGCCCGTAAGTTCCATCTTCGCGGCCCAAAAAGCGGCGGTGAGAACGCGCCGTCCCAACTTCCATATAATCCAAGCCAGCATCTAAACCAGGAAAAATCTTTTCTAATCTGTCAATAATTCTCCCCCCCGCCTCTTCTTTTTTATCCTCGTATTCCTGCTGCGAAAGTCCTTCCCACTCTTCCATCCAACTTGAAGTAAAAGCATGAACAATGTGATATCCTTCGGGAGCTAAATCTTGGTCTAGCACCGTCGGAATTGATACCAAAACAGTTCCCTCCGGCGCTTCCATTTTGTCCCAATCTTCTAACAAAATGTGGTGGCAGGCAGTACCAGCAGGGATGACGCTGGCTTCGACTCCCAAATGCAAGCTCAAGAAACTGGGGGCTTTTTGATAGCGCTGCTGCCATTTCTTCTCGCTAGCTGGCATCTCTTCAGCGGGCAGCAATTTCTCGAAAGTATCCCAGCGCGTAGCATTAGAAACTATCCGCTTGGCTCGGTAAACTTCGCCGGTTGTGAGTTCGACTCCGACAGCGCGACCGTTTTCTGTGATAATTTTTTTCGCCTTAGCTTTGTATTGAATTTTTCCGCCGCATTTTTCTAATCCTTCGACTAATTTTTGGGCAATTTGACCGACTCCGCCTTTGGGATAATTGATGCCGCCGTAATGTCTGTCAGAAAATACCATTCCGGCGTTAATCATCGGCGTCAAGTCTGCGGGTACTACTGACCAGTAGTAGCATTCCATGTCGATAAATTTCAGCAAAGTAGCGTCTTTTATGTAGCGCCGCGCAATGTCGCCAGTATTTTGAGGCAAATATTTTACTAATCCCAAACAGGCTAAAGGATTTTGAAAAAAGACTCGAACGAGATATCCAGGTTCTTCTAGGGATAGCAATTCCATGCCGTTGAGGCAGTTGAAGACGTTCCAGCATTCGCCGTAAAATTTCTCGATGCCTTCGCGCTCGTGGGGGAATCTGTCAATTAATTCTTGCAAATATTTGTCATAAGGCTGGGGAACTTCCAGATCCAGACCTGAGGGTAGGTGGTAGTGAAGCTGTACCGGGTCGGGAATAGTTTCTAGGGTGACGTTGACGGCTTTGAGGGCGCGGGTGAGGAGGTTGGTGGTGCCGCGCTGTCCGAACCCAAATATCATGGAGGCTCCGACATCAAATCTGTAGCCTTCTCGATCGAAATATCCAGCACTACCCCCCGGAATTGTGTAGCTTTCGAGTACCAAAACTTTGGCTTTCTTGGCTGCTAGCTGGGTTGCTGTCACGAGTCCGCCAATGCCGGAACCGATGACTATCACATCAAACTCTTGCTCTGTCGGGCGGGAGTTGGCGGAGAATAACTGGGATTGGGTAGGAGCTGACATTAGGTTAAAAATCTTAATATTTTTACAATTTTACAGTCGATCGCTCTCCCGATCTCTTGGCTCTGGGATTTTCCCTCAGGGTCTTGTGCGTTAGTTCCTTTTGACATCTGGGTTCTAGCTTCTGGCTTCCCCAAAAAAATGCGGGAACAGTCTACCATTGCCGACTGCCCCCGTCTGCCGATCCTTTGAGAGGAGAACACTAAAAATTACTATAGCCTTGTTGCTAATTAATGTCAATACTCTTAGAAAAATATTTCAATAAGGTGGCAGTGGGCAGTGGGCAGTGGGCAGTGGGCAGTGGGCAGTGGGGAGTGGGCAGTGGGCAGTGGGGAGTGGGCAGTTGGCAGTTGGCAGTTGGCAGTGGGGAGTGGGCAGTGGGCAGTGGGGAGTGGGCAGTTGGCAGTTGGCAGTGGGGAGTGGGCAGTGGGCAGTTGGCAGTGGGCAGTGGGCAGTTGGCAGTTGGTAGTTGGCAGTGGGTAGTTGGCAGTTAGTAGTTGGCGCTTGACAGCTTGTCAGAAAAGCGACTTGTCCCAAGAGCGCAGCCGAAGCAAGTCGTTGGGAGGAGGGCGAACTCTAGCTCGAAGGAAGAGGATTAAAGTGACGAACAGTCTGATTTTAATTTCTCGCTTACAAGGGATTCGCTTTAAACCAATTCTTTCTGGTTAATAAAGTGACTTGTGGGATTTTAGATTTTCCATTTTTCGATTTTAGATGGAAGATTGTGATAAGTTGCACAGAGCGATCGTTAGCGAAGCCCTCGAAAAGGATCGCACCGCATAAAATCCCTCAAACCTAGCAATCTCCCCAATTTCCTCATGGCCCTGCAACTGCGCGTTTACGTTCCGCCCCACCCGTTAATTAAACACTGGCTGGCTGTCGCCCGCGACGCCGCCACCCCATCGGTACTTTTTCGCTCTGCGATGACAGAATTGGGACGTTGGCTGGCTTATGAAGCAATTCGAGATTGGCTCCCGACAGTAGACACAACGGTGCAAACGCCTTTGAGCTCATCTCCGGCGACTTTTATTAACCCGGAATCTCCGTTAGTTGTGGTACCGATTTTGCGGGCGGGTTTGTCACTGCTGGAAGGAATTCAGACGGTTGTGCCGCTGGCTTCGGTTTACCATCTAGGTATGGCGAGGAATGAGGAGACGCTGGAGGCGACTTGTTATTTGAATAAATTGCCGGCGCAGTTTAACCCGGAAACGCGGGTGATAATTAGCGAGCCGATGCTGGCGACTGGCGGGACGATTGTGGCGACAATGCAGGAATTGATTTCACGGGGAATTAACCCGAGTTTGATTCGGATTATTTCTGTGGTGGCTGCTCCTCCGGCTTTGAAGCGGCTGAGCACGGAGTACCCGAGTTTGGTTCTTTACACGGCAACGATCGACGAAATAGTCAACGAACAGGGCTTTATTGTACCTGGTTTGGGTGATGCGGGCGATCGAACTTACGGCACATAAACCAGCAGGCAATTTTGGATTGAAGATTTTGGATTTTGGATTCAAGATTGTGGATTGAAGATTTTGGATTCAAGATTGAAGAATTGATTCCACAGAAAAATCTCGCGCTTAGGTTCGGTTTGCCCGTGTTTGGGTGCGGTGACTTGTTTCTGGCATCGGTTGCGGAAATCTCCGAAAAAAAAGATGACCCTGGTTTGGTCAAAGCAGGCACAGTCAAAGTTAAAATTAAAACCAGAAGTCAAAAATAAATAGCGTTTAGCACTCATTAGCCCGTGAAACTTGATTCTGTACCGCCAAACTTGTCTGCTTCTGACTCACAAACCCCCAATTGCGATTTGCCGCCACAACTACAAAAACTCAAAGAGACTTCTGAGATTTGTGCTGCTTTAACCTCCGAGCAGGCAGAACTTTCAGTGAGCGCAAATCCCGATATTTGTCAGGAAGAACAGCAACTGAAGCCGAAGCACTGGGCAATTTTTGCTTCGACTTTTGCCACTATTTTTTTGGCGGAAGTTGGAGACAAAACTCAGCTCGCGATTTTGCTGATGACGGCTGAATCTCGGAATCCTTGGATTGTGTTTGCGGGGGCGGGTTCGGCTTTGATAGCAACCAGTTTGCTGGGGGTTTTGCTGGGAAGGTGGCTGGCTAGTCGGATTGCTCCGAAAACTTTGGAGAGAGCAGCGGGAGTGATTTTGCTGGCGATTTCGGCGGTTTTACTTTGGGAAGTGCTGGGTTAAACGATTTTAGATTTGGGATTTTAGATTTGAGATTTGGGAATGATATCATGTGCGATCGATTGACCCGAATAAGTAAGGTTTGTAGTGCGGACTTCAGTCCGCAGCATAAAGCGGACTGAAGTCCGCACTACAAACGGTTTTTGTGATGGTAATCAACCGGACATGATATGACTGATAGTCAAAAACATGGGTATGTGGAGAGAAACCGGGTTTCTCGGAGTTTGTGAGTAAGTTGTAGACTTCTAAAGACCTAACTGATAACTCAAAAAAAATATGGATTGGCAACTTTTAGGTATAACTTTTATTACGGTATTTTTGTCAGAATTGGGTGACAAAAGTCAATTAGCTGCGATCGCCCTGGGTAGCAGTTGCAACTCGCCGCGGGCTGTATTTTTCGGCACGGCGTCGGCGCTGCTGTTGGCGAGTTTCCTTGGTGTTTTGGTGGGACAAGGTACGGCGGAGGTGTTACCGGAGCGATTGGTAAAGACGATCGCGGCGATCGGATTCGCGGTGATGGGCTTGCGCCTGCTGTGGCCAAAATCTGATGAAGCGGAAGCTTCCGAGTAGGATTGGCGGGAAACTTGACAAAGTTGACCTTTGGTAAAAATAATTAGGACGGGCCATAAGAGCCCATCCCACAATTTTTTTCTTGTGGGATGGGCTCTTATGGCCCGTCCCAAAAATCAGCGGCGGGCGTGAATTCACGCCCGCCGCTAGAGATTGAGTTTTTTTCTCAATTCAACCTTTCAAGATTGTGTCGATTAAACTTGGTTTTGGTAGCACCAGCCGAGCAGCGTACCGCCGACAGCCAACTTCAGCGCTTCCAAGGCAAAATATCCTTGGTGCAGTATGTTCATGCCGGCGGGCGCTTCTGTGGCGGAGTCGAACAGATTTAGCTGCATTCCCAAGGCACTCATTTGAGGTGTGAGGGCGTAGGTGTCAACCAGGGCGATCGCCAGAAGTACGAATGATAATATGATTGCTGTGCGGCTGCGCTTGCCGAAGTCACTGAGTGAATTGCTCAAAACCATCAAACCCGTTGCTACCAAGCCCGAACAGATTAATTCAACGCGGTTGAATCCCCAGAACATCAAATTTCCCGCAGTTGCAAAATCGGGAGATACCATCATGCCAGATACGTAGAGGCTCGGCATGACTAATAGATCCAAAATCACGCTACCGCTGAGCCAGAAAATTAAGGCTACCATGACAATTGCTTGCCAGCGGGGTCTTACTGATTCCACTCTCGATGTACTAATAGCTGTCATATAATTAGACCCTCTAAATTTTTTTCTGCCTTTTCTAGAGCTTAACTAACTTTTTTCTATAATCGTGTTAAGTATTTTTAAATTAATCGTTACTTTTGTGTAACTAACTGAGAAGAATTGTAAAGCTTGCGGGCTGTAGGGTTCGTCAACCGCGGATTGTGCGATCGCACGATCGGCTAAAAGCTGAGGCACCGTACTACTGGCATTAGCTCGTCGGGCGATCGCGCAGCAACAGTTTAAAAGTTTTGTTGTGCGATCGCAGTTGATCTCATTCCGAGTTTATGTCATTGCCAGGAACAAAGCTATCGCAGTTTTAGGGTGCGTCAGCAGGAGATTGTTCGATCGATAGACGGCTAAAATCTGACGCGCCCTACTACCTACTTTTTCAGATTCAAACTCCGATCGAGTAATATCATATCCGGTCAATTACGATAGCAGAAACAGTTCGTAGTGCGTCCAGGCGTCCGCAGGATAAGAGCGGACGCCTGGACGCACTACGAACGATCGCGCGATCGCAGATGATATAAATCATCCCCAATCTAAAATCTAAAATCTGCCGTATATGCCTAAATTTCAACTATCATCTTGGCTTCCCCGTCTCCCGACTCAAGTGTGGATTCTCGCCGCGGGCCGATTCCTCTCGCAAAGCGGCAGCGGTTTTACTCTATTCTACGCACCGATCTTTTTTGTCGATCGCGTCGGCTTATCTGCAACTGCTGTTGGGATTGGTTTGGGTAGCGGTTCAATTTCGGGAATATTCGGCCGGATTTTAGGCGGTTCTTTTTGCGATTCCAAATTTTGGGGAAGGCGGCGAACTTTATTGCTGGCCACAGTGATTTCGGCGGTGGCTTCTTTTATGTTGTCGGCGACTCATGATTTTTCAGGTTTAGTTGTGGCTAATTTATTGATGGGTTTTGGCGTGGGTTTGTATTGGCCTCCAACTGAGACGATGGTGGCGGATTTAACTGAGGGGGAACAGCGACAGGAGGCTTTTGCTTTGACGCGGCTTGCTGATAATTTGGGTTTGCAAGTTGGGATTATTTTGGGCGGTGTGTTGATTGCGCTAACGGGGAATTATCGATCGCTCTTTATGATCGACGGTATCTCGTTTTTAGTGCTGTTTGCGGTGGTGGCGATCGCAATTTCGGAAACATACAAACCTTCTACGTCAAATGATACAGGCAAAAAAAGTCTGAAAAATGGCTGGATGGTGGCGCTGAGCGATCGCACTTTGCTAGTCTACGCTTTAGTGAATACTATGTTTACTCTCTACATTTCCCAAATTCAAACTACGATGCCGCTGTATTTTAGCAAGTTCGTGCAGGTGGGGACATCGGGAACAGGCTTTTCTACAGGTACAATTACCGTTTTGTTTGCTTTTAGCACGTTTTTGACTGTGGCTTTGCAAATGCCTGTGGTTAAGGCTTTGAGGCGGTTTTCTCACCCGCGAGCTTTGATGGTTTCAGCGCTGCTGTGGGGAATGGGTTTTATTGCGATCGGCTTGACGGGAATGGTTGCAACTGGCAATCTATTTGTAGCGGTTGTTGGGTTGAGTGTTTTGTCGCTGGCTACGGTTGCTTATACGCCTTTTGCTTCGGCTTTGGTGGTGGATTTAGCGCCGGAGTCTTTGCGGGGCGTGTATTTGGCGGTGAATTCTCAGTGTTGGGCGATCGGGTATTTAATCGGCCCGCCGCTGGGCGGTTTCGCTTTGGATCGGGGTAAATGGGGGGCGGATAATTTGTGGTTGGGTTTGGCTTTAAGTGCGATGCTGGCTGTTGTGATTTTGCAAAAGGTCGATCGAATGTTAAAAAAATAATTGCCAAAATACTACTTTCGTGATATGATATTCCACATTTTAATTAGATTAGATATCTTGCCAAAGTCCTTTTGATCTTGTGGAACGGGCCCCAGAACCCGTTACAAAAAAAATATTTTCCCTGTGGAACGGGCCGGAGAGCCTGTTCCTAACTATTGTTGCAATCTTGTCTATTGTATGTACGTCAACAATCAATAAAAACATTGTGGAATAGGTTTCGCGCCCCTTCTTAATATGCAATTTAAATCCAAAACAGCTTAGCTTAATCAACCACATAAATAAATCGCCCAAAAAATGCCTAGCAGTCTTAGATTCTGATAGGCAATTCTTTGCATATCTTATAAAACACATAAGATATATCTATTTAATTCCCGAAAAACCTGCGTTTTTTTGCTCCCGAATAGGTTTACAATCCTAAAAAACTAACAATAATTTTACAATCAATTGTGTGAGGTATTTTCATGAAAACACGTCTACTATTTAGTGCTGGTGCAGTAGGTTTATTCTATATACTTGCCGCTTCTTTGCCATTGGCTGCGATGACTCCAGTCGTCGAAAAAGAAACATTAGGTACTCAAGACTTAAAAGAGTCAGAGGCTAAAATCAGCCCCGTCACAACAGTTGAAAATCAGGTCAAACTTCCTGAAACATCCGAATCTAAACAACAAGTTGATTCAGTACAAGTTGACAATACAAACTCAACCATTAATCAACTCGCAAATCTTCCCCAAGGAACCGCCAACCTCAATCCGCCGGAAATAGCAGCATTAACCGCAGACAATCCAGCGGAAAACTCATTAAACATTGCCGAAACAGCAGCCAACCCAGCCGCAGCCGAAGTCACAGAAAAAACATCTGTGATTCCCGCCCAAAACCCGCAGATACCAGCCGAAGCCACAGAACAAATATCTGTGATTCCCGCCCAAAACCCTGCACCAGCGATCGCCCAAACAGAAACTTCTACTGCCGAAAAAATAGCTGAAATCGCCAACAGCGCTTCCTTAGAACCCGCAGCAACCAACAGCGAAACCCCAGAATCTACCGAACTCGAGCAAGTAACATCTGTCTCGCAACTCTCCGACGTGCGCCCGACAGACTGGGCATTTCAAGCTTTGCAATCTCTCGTAGAAAGATACGGCTGTATAGCGGGATATCCAGACGGTACATTCCGAGGGAATCGGGCAATGACTCGCTACGAATTCGCCGCCGGTTTAAATGCTTGCTTGGACAAAGTTAACGAATTAATCAAATCAGGCACTACCAATTTAGCGACGAAAGAAGACTTAACCAAACTGCAAAGATTGCAAGAAGAATTTGCCGCCGAATTAGCTACCTTGCGCGGTAGAGTCGATGCTTTAGAAGCGCGTACCGCCGAACTAGAAGCGAATCAGTTTTCCACAACAACTAAACTCAAAGGCGAAGCAATCTTTAGCGTTGCCGATACAACCAAAAACAATCACACCGATACTCAAACAGTCTTCAATTACCGAGTCAGACTAAATTTGCTGACCAGTTTCACAGGGAAAGATACTCTAATCACAGGCTTGCAAGCGTACAATATTCGCAGCTTCGGGCCTCAGTTGGGTTTGTCAACGGGGGCATTTAGCGGTTTGTCGGACAGTCAGGCAAAGCTGAGTTTTGAGCCACAATTTCCCGGGATTAATCCCCAGAATCTATCGAGCATTGGCGCGAATACTGTAGAACTCTACAAACTGCTTTACGTGTTTCCAGTTTCTAGAAACATCACTTTATTTGCCGGCCCGAAAGCAGAAACTTCAGATGCTTTTCAAGCAATCACTCCTTTTGCTGGAGAAGGGCAAGAATCTATTTCTAGGTTTGGAGGTTACAACCCTGTAGTGCGAGTATCCGGCGGTACTTCTGGCACCGGTTTAGCATCGGCAGGTGGATTTATTTGGAACCTTTCTAAAAAAATCAATCTCACAGCTTTGTACGGCAGCGTAAATGCTGCTTTGCCTAACGATTTAGGGTTTCCAGCTACTCCGTTGGGAGCTGGTTTGTTTAATGGCAGTACCGTGGCGGCGGCACAGTTAACGATTAAACCAACTAGCAGTCTTGACATTGGTTTGAATTACGCTTACAGCCGCCACCAATTGAATATTCTGGCGACAGGATTGTCTGATGCGGATTTGGGTTCGATTTTGGGAAGGGATAGACAACCTGTTAGCGGCGGGGTGAGGATGAATTCGTTTGGTGGTACTGCAACCTGGCGGCTTTCTCCTAAGTTTGCTGTTTCTAGTTATGGAGGTTGGATAATTGCTGATGCTGAAAGAAGCAATGCTTCTACAACTTTTAACAGTTGGATGGTAGGTTTCCATTTCCGAGATTTGTTCAAACAGGGCAATAATGCAGGTATTCTGTTCGGACAGCCTTTGGATCGCGATTCGGTAAGTGGCGGTGCTCGTTTTCAGACAAATAAAGCTACTCCTTATCATTTGGAAGCTTATTATCGTTTCCAGGTTAACGATAATATCAGTATTACACCGGGGGCTTTTGTGTTGTTCAATCCTGAAGGTACGAAGGATAATGATACTGTAGGGGTGGGAGTTCTTCGCACTACTTTTAGTTTCTAGGAAGTGGCGACGATGTAGTAGTTTCTAATTGTTGAGAGAAAGGCTGTTAGAGCTTCTGCGTGAGGCGGGGCGGGTTTATTTAACCTATTTGTGAGTTGTAAATATGGTTTGTGAACCCGCCCTTACAAATCAACGATCGATGACTAATGATCGATGACTAATGACCAATGACCAATGACCAATGACCAATTATTATTTTCTGCGATCGCCCAATTTGCGATAAACTGCTCTCAAGTCAACCTGATGGTGAGCTAAAGCAACCAAAGCATGGTAAAATAAATCCGCAACTTCCCCCGCAATCCCGTCTTTATCGTCATCTTTGCAAGCCATCACAACTTCCGCCGACTCTTCGCCAATTTTCTTGAGAATTTTATTGTCGCCGCCCTCGAACAACTTGCAAGTATAAGAAGTTTCGTTAGGATTGTCGCGCCGATCGCAAATTACGTCAAATAATTGAGATAACATATCCCCCGGCGGCGCCACAATTTCCCCATCAACTTGGTGAAAACAACTTCTTTCGCCCGTGTGACAAGCAATATCTCCGACTTGTTCTACTGTCACCAGCAAAGCATCGCTGTCGCAGTCGTAACGCAGCCCTTTGACATTTTGAACGTGTCCCGAAGTCGCTCCCTTCGGCCACAATTCAGCGCGAGAACGGCTCCAGAACCAAGTTTGACCGGTTTCCATCGTTTTTTGCAGCGATTCGCGATTCATCCACGCCATCATCAATACAGTGCCGTCTAAGTAATCTTGGACGATCGCAGGTACTAAACCGCGATCGTCGTAACGGATCTTTTCAATTGGGATCGATCGGCTCAAACTAGACAAATCCGTAGCAGACATAATTTTATTGCAACTTTGTAATATAATTTTACGCTTTTTTGTAAGACAATTCTTTTAATTAACCGCAGAGGACACTCTTGACACAGAGCAAGAAAAGAAAAGAAGAGATAGGAAATCTTCAACCGAGAAGCGAGTAACTGAAGACACTGGTTTTTGCCGATCGACATCTGGGGCAACTTAGCAAGTTAGGGACAAATTGTCAATAACTATTTTACAAAAAATTACAATTGAGGGCGATCGGTGCGGGTTCTACAAAGCCTGAAAAACCCAAGCTAGTATTGCTACTGATTGGTTTGTATCCTAAAATCTACTACTATAGTTTCCTTGAATCGGCTTAGCCTTTAACCAGAAGTCGCTATATTAAGTATCCTACCAACAACAGACCTTCACTAAGGAGAAAACATTGGTTTCCACAACCTTGAAAACGACCAAATCAGAAGAAATCTTTGCCGCCGCCCAGAAATTGATGCCCGGTGGCGTCAGTTCCCCCGTGCGCGCCTTCAAATCCGTAGGCGGACAGCCCATCGTCTTTGACAGGGTAAAAGGAGCCTACATTTGGGATGTTGACAGCAACCAATACATTGACTACGTAGGTACTTGGGGCCCGGCTATCTGCGGCCACGCCCACCCCGAAGTCATCAAAGCCCTTCACGAATCTTTAGAAAAAGGTACGAGTTTCGGCGCACCCTCGCTGTTGGAAAACGTGCTCGCCGAAATGGTGATTGATGCCGTTCCCAGCATTGAAATGGTGCGATTTGTCAATTCCGGTACCGAAGCTTGTATGGCCGTTTTGCGGCTAATGCGAGCCTTCACCGGACGCGACAAAGTGATTAAATTTGAAGGCTGCTATCACGGGCACGCCGATATGTTCCTGGTAAAAGCCGGTTCCGGCGTCGCAACTCTCGGCCTTCCCGACTCTCCGGGCGTACCCAAATCTGTTACCGCCAACACCCTCAACGCTCCCTACAATGATTTGGAAGCAGTCAAAGCTTTATTTGCTGAAAATCCCGGCGAGATATCAGGTGTAATTCTGGAACCAGTAGTAGGGAATGCCGGTTTTATTACTCCAGATGCAGGTTTTCTCGAAGGTTTGCGGGAAATTACCAAAGATAACGGTGCTTTGTTGGTGTTTGATGAAGTAATGACTGGTTTCCGCATCGCCTACGGCGGAGCTCAGGAAAAATTCGGTGTCACCCCGGATTTGACAACTTTGGGTAAAGTTATCGGCGGCGGTTTGCCGGTGGGCGCTTACGGCGGACGGCGCGATATTATGGGGATGGTGGCTCCCGCAGGGCCGATGTATCAAGCTGGTACGCTTTCGGGAAATCCTTTGGCGATGACTGCTGGAATTAAAACTTTGGAATTGTTGCAAAAACCCGGCACTTACGAACAGTTGGACAGGATTACGAAAAAACTGTCGGAGGGATTGCTGAAAATTGCTAAGGAAGCCGGACACGCGGTTTGTGGCGGTCAAATTAGCGGGATGTTTGGCTTGTTTTTTGCGGCCGGCCCGGTTCACAATTACGAGGATGCTAAGAAGTCTGATTTGACGAAGTTCAGCCGCTTTCACCGGGGAATGTTGGAGCACGGTATTTATCTGGCTCCTTCGCAGTTTGAGGCTGGGTTCACTTCTTTGGCTCATACTGAGGAAGATATCGATCGCACTTTAGCAGCCGCGCGCGAAGTGATGGCAAGTATTTAAGGTTTGTAGTGAGGGCTTTAGCCCTTAAAACTTAGGGATTAAAAATTAAAGTCCTGGCTGTTTTTGCAGTCGGGACTTTAACGTAGGGGACGAGAAACCGGGTTTCTACGAGACTTTGTGTTTAGTAACGAGAAATCTAGCAAGAAACCCGGTTTCTGAGATCGGCGCGCGCCAGCAAACTTTTTGTCAACACTTCCAACATTTCCAAGGCTTACGCATAGGGGGCTAAAAACCCGGTTTATACGAGATTTTGCGAGGATTCACAAATCTACAAAGAAACCGGGTTTTTGAGGTTTTATTTTTTCCGATTATTTACTTAATAACTGCTGACTAATGACCACCCTTCGACTTCGCGAGCGGCGAGATGACCAATCACAAATGACCACCCTTCGACTTCGCTCTGGGTAAAATGACCAATGACTACTGACTACTGACAAATTTACTCATTAAGAAATTCACCTTCACAGATAATCGAGTCTCTGTTCTCCAAATCTTCTTGATTCCAAATCGCGTTTAATGCTGCCGAACTTAAGGAACTTGAGATCGTATTTAATGTGGTGTTGTAGTATTCCACAGCATTATTAAGATCCACCTGCGGCGCTTCCTTGAAATACGAGTTAATATCAGGCGTGCAGCGCTGGGCCTGGTAGTATACATAAGCTTCAGCATTAATGCACATTACGTGGTAAAAATCCCTATTTGCTGTCGCAATATCTCCCAGTTTGTACAGCGCTAAACCCCGATTGAGATAAGCTTTAATGTGGTTCGGATCGAGTTCTACTGCTTTGTTAAAGTCTTCAATTGCCAACTGCATTTGTTTTAATTTATAGCGAACGCAACCTCTGTTATAATACGCATAAACATTGTTTGCGTCGATGCCGAGTGCTGTGTTGTAATCGGCGATCGCCTGCGTGTTGTCTCCTAATTGGTGGTAAGAGAGGCCGCGATTTATATAAGCTTTGATATATCTGGGATTCAACCGCAGCGTTTCGTTAAAGTTCTCCGTTGCTGCATATTTTTCTCCCAAAAGGTAGTAAGCGCGACCCCGGTTGTAATAGGTTTTATAATTTTGTGAATTGATAGAGAGAGCTTGATTGTAGTCTTCTATTGCTTCTTCATAATGTCCTAAATTAGCAAGTACGAGTCCCCGGTTGTTGTAGATAGCGTGGCTGTCGGGCTTGCTTACTAAAGCGCAGTTGAGATCCTCAATGGCTTTGTCGTTTTCTCCGAGATGGCGCCAAGCATTCCCTCGATTTAAGTATGCCTCGAACAAATTAGGATTGATGTCTAGTGCTTGGCTCAGGTCTGCGATCGCCCTTTGGTAGTCTTTCATGTAATAGTAGACTAAACCGCGATTGTTATAGGCTTTGGCATCGGCGGGATTGACTTGCAGTATCTGATCGAAGTCCTCAAGTGCCGCTTCGTAGTTTCCTTTTTTGGCGCTGTGCAAACCGCGCTTGTAAAAATGCTTGAGGTTCAATTCTTTGAGGTTCATAGGTCAACTTTCATTCCTTGCTTTATTCTGGGGATTGATTCCTTTCCACTCAGTTTTGAGCTCGACAGGCGTTAATTTGTGGAAAGAGCATCCACACAGCACCCAGAGTAACTCTTTACTTATTCCAGGAAATCTATCCGAAACAGGATTTTAGGTTTATTTTAACAGTAGTTAAATCATGTTGAAAGCGGCTGCTCCTCGCCTTGATTTACTCTGTCTGTTCGATTGTTTACCCGATCGACTTTCGCTCGAAAATCGGGTTTTAGTTGGCCCTACGTGTCTCTAGATGCGGGTGCGAGCGGCACTGGTAGCCAAATTCAGCTTGACGCAGCTACTCAGTATAAATTATTTTACGTACTGATCGCGAGTAAAATTTATATCTGGATTGTCAAACTTCGTCTCAGTATTTTCCGCACCCGATCTCTACAAACTTTTCTTGGGTAATTACCAATTCCTGATGACCAATTACCAATTATCGATTTAGCGATTGATTTCCTCTTCCACATAAACTCTCAATTTCTCCAAATCTGGAAGTTCGATCAATTCTTTTTCCTTTTCTTGAACAGAGATAGGCATCCTCACTGGTTGGCGCTGTTCTATCCAGCAACTCGCCAGCGGCAAAGTTTGTTCCAAATCTTCCAAAGGCCTGGGAATTACCATCACCGCGTTCAACTCGCCAATGCGCTCTGCTTCGTACATCCCCGCTTCTACGGCGACTGCGACATCTGCGACTGCACCGCGAATAATTGCCGTGCACAAACCGGCACCAATTTTCTCGTAGGCGGCTAAGTGTACGTCTGCGGATTTGAGCATAGCATCGCAAGCGCCGACCATTGCCGGAAATCCCCGCGTTTCGAGCAAACCGATCGCCTGATTGCTCAGCCGAGAAAAACTGCCACTTTCCGACAGTTGAGTCAGGCGAAGCCCGATCGGCAAAACCACTTCCAAATTAGCCAAAGGCCGAGGAATCACCAACTTAGAAACAAACTGGCCGAACTGTTCAGCAGTCTGAGCACCAGCTTCCACAGCCAAACGCACGTCGGAAATTCTGCCCCGGACGATCGCCGTACAGTGACCGGAACCAATTTTCTCGTATCCTACTAAAATCACCCCTGCCGACTTCAGCATCATGTCAGCAGTCCCGACAATTGCCGGAAAACTCTTGGTAGATACCAAACCCAAAGCAGTGTCTTTGAAGTATTCCTGGCGCTGCGATCGCTCGGAGTGACTGTTACGATCTATTTGTCCGTCCATCTTCTATTACCCTTAGAAACTTCCAAAAATAAAATTTTGTTGATAGTTTTAGTGTCTCAGATGAGAAGACAGACTGCACGAGCTGCAAGACACATATTTATGCTGCAAGGCCTTAAAAATTGCTGAGCTACCAATAATATGAGATTACCTATTTATATTTTTTGATTCTGCCTTCAGCATAGCTGCCTTTTGCAGAAATGACCACGCCCCCAAATTAATACCAGCCCCTGACGCTCCTGAGTAGAGAGCCAAAAAATTTAGAAGAAAGTTTAACCTCTTAGATTCATCTGTGGAATAAATCTCAAATCTAAAAATGGAAAATGGAGAATCGAGCGACTGCTATCCGGAACCGCCCGATAAAGTTTGACCGTTTTCCTGCGATCGATTAAAAGCTTGTCGGTGCGGAAACAGCGTTCCCAGCAACTGATTGATGTGAGCTTGACCGTACAGAATAGTTGGCACTCCCCCTGCTTCCGGAGGCGGATTTGCCGCGGTTTCTGGCCGCGGATCTGAGGCTGTCTCCGGCGGTGTCGGAGGCTGTGTTGGGGCGGGTTCTGGCGGATCGATCGGTCGATCGACTGGCTGCTCAACTTCTGGCGTACTGGCGGAGGGGGTTTCTGGTGTTTCTGGTGCTGCTGCGGCTTCTGCGGTTGGTTCTGCCGCGACTTGGCGGCTGGTATCTCCAATCAGAGAGCCTGCTGGTAACATTTGCATTTGGTCAATACAAGGATTAATCAGCGTTGTTCCCGCGCCAATACAGGCATTGGCGCCGATCGTCCCCGCACCTACTACCAGCACCCCTGCACCGAGAATCGCGCCCGCCCCAATTTCCAGAGTACCTTCGCGGGCGTGAAGGATAACTCCCATACCGATACAGGTACCGGCGGCGATCGAGATCCGGCTACCCGGATCTGCTTGCAGGATGGCTCCAGGGGCGATCGCAGCACCCTCATTCACAACTACATCGCCACTCATAAAAATCTGAGAGTTGCTACTTAATTGCAGTGGCGATAAATACATTCAACTTCACCTTGAAATGAGCTATTTTTTTAGAGAAAAGGACTTTAATTTATCTGGTTTCTCTACTGATAAATTTTACCCATTCAATCTAATAAACGATTATTTACTAATACTTAAAATCTCGATTGGGACTTACGCATAACCTTGCATTTGTAGGGCGATGCATACAGCACCTTACCCACATAAGTAACGCATCAAACTACTTTTTGTATAAGTCCTGTTGAGCCTTTAATATTTTCTAGAAAGTTTCAGAATCTTCTAGATTTTGGTTAAAAGTTCTCAATCGATCGCTCTAACTATCTCAAATCCAACTTCAATCGCAGGGGCAATTCTCCCGCCAGCCCAACGCGAGGACTTAACGGGAGAAACCGGCTAATTACCTGACCTTCTTAAGGTCGTTGGATAATTTCTTCGAGCACGCGGCGCTTGGCTTTGGAGTCGATACCGAGCAAGCGGACGTACTCGCCGCTGTGTTGTTGGAGACAGCCTTCGAGAGCTGAAATCACTTCGGATTCGCGGTTGGTGGCGATCGGCGCGCAACTGCTCCAAGAACCGGTGCGGAAACGGCGAGCGTCGGCGTGTTCCGTGCCAATTTTGTAGCCTTGGGAGAGCAGGTTGCGGATTTGGTCGATCGTCTTGCCGGTCAATTTGCCGCTACCAGCAGCACCAGTCGAAGCTGCTGCTTTGAATCCCGATGTTGCAGCCGGCTGAGCCGATTGAGCAACCGGGCCGTCGGGACGCTGAATCAGTTCTTCAACTACGCGGCGCTTAGCTTTCGGGTCAATCCCGATCAAGCGCACGTACTCGCCTGGGTACTGGTTCATCACAGATTCTAAAGCGGCGATCGCCTCAGATTCGTTTCTGACTTGCAGCGAAGCCCCGCTTTGCCAAGAACTGGTGCGGAAGCGGCGCGCGTCTGCGTGTTCGGTACCCACCTTGAAGCCTTGAGCTAGCAAGCTGCGAACTTGAGCCACGGTTTCCGCGCTCAATTTGCCGTTGGATACAGAACCGCCATTTTGGTAAGCAGCTTGGGCAACTTTACCGTTAGATTTGTGAGTTGTGGCGCCGTTAGAGCCGTTAGAGCCGTTGTCTCCCGGTCTTTGGACGATTTCTTCGAGTACGCGGCGCTTGGCTTTGGTGTCAATCCCGATCAAGCGGACGTATTCGCCTTGGTGATCGGCCATGCAGGCTGACAAAGCAGCGATTACTTCCGAGTCGCGGGTCGAGGAAATTGGGCCGCAAGTGCGCCAAGAACCTGTGCGGAAGCGGCGCGCGTCGGCGTGTTCTGCTCCTACGCTGTATCCTTGGGCTAGTAAATTACGGATGCTATCGGCTAGAGAAGAACTCAATTGGGTGCCGGCATGGGTAGAATAATTCATTTGAGTGATATTTGAGTTTTTAGCTTGCTCGTTGCGAATTGGTGCTAGACAGGCGATGTTGTCAGCGCAGCGATAACCCGCTCTCAGAGCGTCATTGATGCCGATGACGTGGGTCGCAAATTTAACATCTGAATCTTGAACGTCAGGCAAGCGATCGGCTTGCTGCTGATTTGTGATAATGGCTCCCGAAGGTATGTACTTACCGGGAGGAATCTCCACATCTTGAATTAATACGTGCATCATGACAATGCAGCCGTTGCCGACTCTGGCGTTGAACACCGTAGAGCGAAAGCCGATAAAGCAATCGTCGCCCACGTAGGCCGGCCCGTGAATTAAACTCATGTGGGTGAGGGAAGTATTTTTCCCCACCCATACGGAATAGGATTTGTCGTCGTCTCCTGTGACTCGGCCTTGTTCTAGGCCGTGAATCACTACTCCGTCTTGAATGTTGCTTCCTGCTCCGATATAAAACGGAGTGCCTTCATCGGCGCGGATAGATGTTCCGGGGGCAATCATCACATTTGAACCGATATGCACATCCCCAATAATGTTAGAAAAGGAATGTACGTAGGCGGTTTCGTGAATTTTGGGCTCAGCCAAGTTTTTCGACCAAGGCGTCGGGGGAGCCGCAACGTTGCGGACTGCCATAAATTAAGTTCTCCTAAGCTGAAAAAAATTTTGTTAGTTGTTAGTTGTTAGTTGTTAGTTGTTAGTTGTTAGTTGTTAGTTGTTAGTTGTTAGTTGTTAGTTGTTAGTTGTTAG
>NZ_JAUBUN010000010.1:67673-96953 GCF_036702665.1 Microcoleus sp. Aus8_D2 | reverse complement strand
TTGTTAGTTGTTAGTTGTTAGTTGTTAGTTGTTAGTTGTTAGTTGTTAGTTGTTAGTTGTTAGTTGTTAGTTGTTAGCTGTTCACTGTTCACTGTTCACTGTTCACTGTTCACTGTTCACTGTTCACTGTTAGCTGTTCACTGTCAACTGTCAACTACTTTCCTATCAACTGCTTTCCTGTCAACTGTCAACTGTCAACTGTCACAGGTCAACTGTCAACTAGCGGTACGGGTCGTCTTTTTTACTGTAAATGAGGCGATTTTCTACATTGACAGTATCTATAATGCCTACTACTAGAGCATCGATCGGACGGTTTTCGCTCCCCGGCGCGATCCGGGCTGCGCTGCCTCGGGTCACTAAAACCCATTCATCTATACCAGCGCCCACACAGTCTGCGGCTACCTCATAGCCGGGAACTGGCGAACCTTCTTCATCGATGAATTGCAGCAGTAGAAATTTCGATCCTCTCAGCGTCGGCTCTTTTTGGGTACTGACAACTGTGCCGAGAACTTTGGCCATTTGCATTTTCGGTAATTAATTGGTAATTGGTAATTGGTAATTGTCATTTTTACACCGTCACTTGTCTTTTTTTTATTAGCTTTATTCAGTTCACTGTCTTCATTTTAGAGTTTTTCGTCTAATGACGGCAGGACTATTGACGGCAGGACTAATGACGGCAGGACTCGTGACTTATGACTAATAACCAATATCCCATGCCCACCTCAATTAAAAATTAAAAATGCTAAATCAAAAACATCGCGATTTTTAATTTTTGATTTTTAATTTTTAATTACCAAACGCCCCTAACAGCCGATCGCCTATCTTAAGATCTGTTGAGGGGGCGAATGCCGCTCACGCCTTCGCGGAACTGTTCTACAGCTTCGGTGTAGCGAATGGGTAGCACGTACTCCAAGTTTTCGTGAGGGCGGGCGATAATGTGGGTGGACATCACTTGTCCGCCGTTAACGCGCTTCACCGACTCTACTCCTGCGGCTACGGAAGCTTGCACTTCCGAGACATCTCCTCTGACAATGACCGTAACGCGAGCGCTACCGATTTTTTCGTACCCTACCAAGGTGACGCGGGCTGCTTTGACCATCGCGTCAGCGGCTTCTACAACTGCGGGGAAGCCTAAGGTTTCGATCATGCCAACTGCAATTGCCATTGGTTTTACTCCTGATTGAATATTTGGGGAACTAAACTGTTAATTTTTGACGGTCGCGCTGCGTTTCGTCAAACGTTTCGTCAAACTAATTTTCAGCGCGCTAAGAACTTAGTAGCCTCGGAACTGCTCTACTGCTTCTGTATAACGAATCGGCAGAACGTATTCTAGGTTTTCGTGGGGGCGAGCGATGATGTGGGTAGAGACGACTTCTCCGCCGTTCACCCGCTTGACGGATTCCACTCCTGCGGCGACTGAGGCTTGGACTTCCGACACGTTGCCGCGCACAATTACGGTGACGCGGGCGCTGCCGATTTTTTCATAGCCCACGAGGGTAACGCGAGCAGCTTTGACCATAGCATCGGCAGCTTCCACAACAGCGGGAAAACCTTTTGTCTCAATCATTCCCACGGCAATTGACATTTTTGAATCTCCAAGTTGAGGATTAGCGGAATTACCGTAACAAATCTTTGAGAAATCTAAAAATTTGGACGGGGAGGCCCACATTATTTAGGAACGCAGTGTAAAGCTTCCTATCCTTATAGAATAGGGGAAGCTGTCCACCTTGACAATATAAACTAACATCATAATGTTTAATAACAAAAATTAAAATTTTTTATGTTACTTAAAATAATTTAATATTTTTTTAATAATCTTAATATATAGAGGAGTAGATGCGGGCGGCGATCGGCAAGCAGAGTAAGTACAAATACCTGCCATGTAGAGTTCGGTAGCTGAAGGCGAGGGCGATCGCGGTCGGGAAACTTGGGGATTTCCCAGGGGGGATCGCGGATAAACGGCCAAAAAAGGCAGTCTTGGCCGATCTGCGGGCGTTTTTTTTCTGTGAGTGCCGATTCTGATCGGGCTGAAATTTTGTATAGAGAGAATTCTCAGTTTAGATGCTTTAATGTATAGTTAATCTTGAGTGCAAATTATTTTGCCAGAACTATACGATCGGGTTTAGTGAAAGTTTTACGGTGTCGCGCGATCGCACTCGGGAGCATCTCAGTTTTGCTTTTGTAGTGCTGTCCCCGCACAGCACAGGTTATAGACAGCCCGTGGGAGCGGGACGATCGCACTCAAACAATAAAATTATTTTTACCAAAATGAGATGCTCCCGATCGCCCGGAACTGCTTTTGGATAAAGGCCGCCAGTAATTTCAAGTTTAAGGGATAAATTAAATGACAGAATTTCTCCTCCAAGCCTGTTGGTGGGTACCTTTATATGGCTTAATTGGCGCAATTTTAACATTGCCGTGGTCTACGGGAACCGTTCGCACAACAGGGCCCAGACCCGCAGCTTACTTCAATTTACTGATGAGTGTGTTGGCTTTCATCCACGGATCGGTTATTTTTGCAGCAACTTGGGATCGACCACCCCAACAATTGCTCGTACACTGGGTGCAAGCAGCAGATTTAGATTTGTCTTTTGCCATAGAAATCTCCACGACCAGCGTCGGAGCAATGGAGTTAGTGACAATTCTGAGTTTGCTAGCACAAATTTACGCGCTGGGCTACATGGAAAAAGACTGGGCGCTAGCTCGATTTTTTGGGCTGCTCGGTTTTTTTGAAGCGGCAATTAGCGGGATTGCGATTAGCGACTCGCTGCTGCTAACTTACGGTTTGTTGGAAGTGCTGACACTCTCAACTTATTTGCTAGTCGGGTTTTGGTACGCTCAACCGCTGGTAGTGACGGCGGCTAGAGATGCGTTTTTAACCAAGCGTGTAGGAGACGTACCGCTGCTGATGGGAGTAGTGACGCTTTCAACTTTAGCCGGAAGTTTGAATTTTTCCGATTTAGAAGAATGGGCGGAAACTGCAACTTTGTCTCCTCTAGTAGCGACTCTTTTAGGTTTGGCATTAATCGCCGCACCTACAGCCAAGTGCGCTCAATTTCCGTTTCACCTGTGGCTCGACGAGGCGATGGAAGGGCCCAACCCGGCTTCGATTATGCGGAATACGGTGGTTGTGGGTGGTGGGGCTTATGTTTTGATTAAACTTCAGCCTGTTTTGGCGCTGTCGCCGATAACTGGTGTGGTGCTGGTGGTTTTGGGTGCGGTGACGGCTATTGGTGCTTCCTTAGTGGCGATCGCCCAAATCGACATCAAAAGAACACTATCGCATTCTACCAGCGCTTCTATGGGTTTAGTGTTTATCGCGGTGGGGCAGAATCACACTGACATTGCTTTGCTGTTGCTGTTCGCGCACTCGATCGCCAAAGCACTATTATTCATGAGCATAGGGTCAGTAATTGTCACCACCAACACTCAAGATTTAACAGAAATGGGTGGGTTGTGGTCAAAGATGCCCGCCACGACAATGGCTTATTTAGTAGGCGCTGCGGGCATGGTAGCGCTATTGCCGATGGGCAACTTTTGGGTAATGCGGCGCTGGCTCAACGGTTTTTGGACAGTGCCCTGGTGGTTAGTAGTTGTGCTGCTTTTGGTTAATGGTTTAACTGCGCTCAATTTAACTCGCGTATTCGCCTTAGTATTTGCCGGAAAACCGCAGCCCAAAACTCGCCGAGCTCCCGAAGTCGGTTGGCCGATGGCATTACCGATGGTAATTTTGACGGTGATTGGATTATTAGTACCTTGGATGTTGCAGCAGTGGCAATTGTTGATTAGTTGGACTGGGCCTTGGGCGGAAACTGGGGACTTTGATAGTTTAAATTTACTGTTGAAAACTCTGGATATTCCCCTGTTGGCGTTATCGGGCTTGATTGGAGTTGCGGTTGGGGTGGCGATTTATTGGTACGACGTTTTACCTAGGCCAGTACGGCTACCGTTTCCAGCGGTGCAGGATTTGTTTGCTTACGACTTTTATATCGATCGAGTTTACCGCTTGACTGTGGTTTTGGCCGTAGCTTCTATTGCTAAAATCAGCGCTTGGACTGACAAGTATGTAGTAGACGGGGCTGTAAATTTGTTCGGTTTTGCCACAATTTTCAGCGGCGAAGGTTTGAAGTACAGCGGCACAGGTCAGTCGCAGTTTTATGTGTTGACTATTGCTGCGGGGGTTGCTGCGTTGCTGGGACTGATTATTTGGCAGTTCTAAACCGCAGATGTTGGCGGATGAACGGGGATGTAGGCGAAGCCTTCCCGAAGGGTACGCAGATAAATTGTTTTTGGTTTGTCTGCTTCTTCCTCTAGTTTTATTCAAACTCGATCGGCCACAATTCTGCAACCGGAACTTCCCAACCGGGTAAAAGTTCGGGAATTGAAATCATGTCGCCGTCTGTCAATACAATTGGCTCGGCTTTCGGACTGTAAATTGTTACTGTGCGTTTGTCCGGGTCGATTAGTATTCCTACTTGTGCTCCCATTTCGATAAATGATATAATTTTGTCTCGGAGCGGTTTGAGGCGATCGGACTGAGACTTGATTTCTACTACTAAATCTGGAACCAGTTCGGCAAAATACCGCTTACTTTGTTTGAGACGTGCCGCTAACACAAAAGAAACATCGGGTGCTGTAAGGTTGGAATTGGGAAGAATAAACCCGCCGCTGGACTCAAAAACTCGTCCGAGTTTCCGGGGCTTGACCCAGTTACGCAAAAGACTGACAAATTCTGCTCCAATTTCGCTCGATACAATGTCTGATGGGCCCATAACGATAATCTTCCCGTCTACCAGTTCGAGTTGGTAGTCTAGATGTGCTTCCGAGAGTATAGCTTGCACTTGTTCCAAGTGGGCAACTGTGAGGTGCGTGGAAGGAGAACTCGATTTAATTTGCAAATCTTCTCGATCGGTAATAATTGAGGTCATAGGAGGATTCCAAAGACATTTGCATCTATGTTAACAAGAAAATTAGCCGATCGCTTTTTTATGCAGTGGCTTTGCGTTACTGTTAAATATAGTTCGGAAAACTCTGTAATAAGGGAAAGTTTTAATTGATGCTCAGTGCTTTAATCTGGATACCAATGTTGGCCGCCGCCCTGATTGGGTTTTGGCCAGGTGCGATCGGTTCTAAAATAGTTCGGAATTCCGCGATCGCCATTGCGGGTGTAACTTTTATTCTCTCGGTGATTGTGGCGGCTCAATTTGATGCCAACAGCAGTCAGTTACAGTTTTCCGAATTTATTCCTTGGATCGATGATTTGGGATTTAATTACAATCTCGGCGTTGATGGTTTGTCTCTGCCTTTGGTAATTTTAAATACCCTACTGACAGGAGTAGCGATTTACGCTACGGATGAGGCAATCCGCAGACCTCGACTTTATTATTCTTTGATGCTGTTAATTACTGGTGGCGTCACAGGAGCTTTCTTATCTCAAAACTTGCTGCTATTTTTCCTCTTTTTCGAGGTAGAACTAATTCCACTTTATCTGTTGATTGCAATTTGGGGAGGCGAGCGTCGAGGCTATGCTGCAACTAAGTTTTTAATCTATACTGCATTTTCGGGCATTGTGCTGCTGGCTTCTTTCTTGGGTGTGGTTTGGCTCAGCGGTGCTTCTAGTTTCGATCTGGTTGGTGCAGCGGGTGCATCGCATTTGCAAGGAGGCTCGCCGTTGCCTTTGGTAAGGCAAATTGTGTTGCTGGCTGGGGTGTTGCTGGCTTTTGGAATTAAGATTCCTTTGGTGCCTTTTCATACTTGGCTGCCGGATGCTCACGTAGAAGCTTCGACTCCTGTTTCCGTGCTGCTGGCGGGGGTGCTCTTGAAGCTGGGAACCTACGGGATGTTGCGCTTTGGTTTGGGTTTGTTTCCTGATGCGTGGGCGGTGGCGGCGCCGACTTTGGCGAGTTGGGCGGTGGTGAGCGTGATTTACGGGGCTAGTTGCGCGATCGCCCAAAAAGACATGAAAAAAATTGTAGCTTACAGTTCGATCGCTCACATGGGCTACATTTTGTTAGCTAGCGCCGCAGCGACTCCGATCAGTATGATGGGAACAGTGTTGCAAATGGTCAGCCACGGTTTAATCTCAGGGCTACTATTTTTGAGTGTCGGCATTGTTTACAAAAAATCCGGCAGCCGCAACATAGATGTGCTCAAAGGTTTGTTCAATCCCGATCGCGGTTTGCCAGTAATTGGCAGTTTAATGATCCTCGGCGTGATGGCGAGTGCCGGCATTCCGGGATTGTCGGGATTTATTGCTGAATTTTTGATGTTTAGGGGCAGTTTACCAGTATTTCCCGTGCAAACTTTGCTTTGCATGATCGGGACTGGTTTAACTTCAGTCTACTTTTTAATTATGGTCAACCGCGCCTTTTTCGGCCGGCTTTCCGATTTGGTGGAGAATTTGCCACAAGTCCGCTGGGGCGATCGCATTCCTTCGCTAGTGTTAGCAGTAATCATTGCGATCATGGGAGTGCAGCCGGCGGTTTTAGTTGGTTTGAGCGAAAAAACTGCGATCGGCCTAGTATCGAATGTGCCAGCGCAAGTTCAACAACTCGCCCAAAACTTGGACTAATATCTACCCTAGGTTTGTAGTGAGGACTTTAGTCCTCTGAAGTTTATAAGGACTAAAGTCCTCACTACAAACATTTCTCTGACTTCAGATTTTCTCGGTAATAAAATAGTTATTCAAGGTAGAAATCAAATGACAAGTACCGTATTAAAACCGTCTTCCCATCCTCTAGCCGCCTACATTGACATCTTAGAATCAGGCAAAGCTTTGCTGCCAGAATCTACCGAAAATCTAGTAGAAGTGGTCGGCATTCTCAAAAGTTACGGTGTAGTTCTCGACGCCTATTCCCGCAATCTCAACTACATCGCTGAAGAACAATTTTTAGTGCTTTTCCCGTTTTTCAAATATTTCAACGGAGAAGTCACAGTCCCAAAATTAATGCGCTATTTGTGGCACGATCGCATTAATTTTGAGTATGCTGAGTATTGCATGAGAACCATGCTTTGGCACGGCGGCGGCGGTTTGGACGCTTATGTTGATTCCCCAGAATTTAGCAATTTGGCCGAAAAGGCGATCGCAGCTAAAATAAAAGGCAACTTTGTAATGCAGGGACTCCACAAAGCATTCCCGGAGTTTTTGCCGGAACAAGTGCGGATGTTGGCTTTTTACACGGGTTTAGGTCAATTTTGGCGGGTAATGAGCGATTTGTTTATCGATTTGTCCGATCGCTACGACGCCGGTACAATTAAGTCGATCGCAGACGTAGTAGATTTAGTCTTAGCCGGTTTAGTAAGTGCCGCCGGCATACCAATCACCTACAGCGTCAAGATTCGCGGCGAAGTCTACGATATCCTGCCCGCATCGGCCAACTTGACATTTTTACCAGATGTAGCAGTACCTTATGTAGAAGCCGTTTTCTTTCGGGGGACAGCTTTTTTTGGCACCGTTTCCTACAACGCCCAAGCGCATCAAATCCCAGTAGAACAAAAAGAATTTAGCTACGGGGCTTTGTTTGCAGATCCTTTACCCATCGGAGGTGCAGGCATTCCGCCAACTCAATTGATGCAAGATATGCGGCATTTTCTGCCCGATTATTTGCACGAAATTTACCGCACTAGCTGTCGCGGCGAAGATGATTTGCGCGTGCAAATTTGCCAAAGTTTTCAGAAGTCGATGTTTTGCGTAACGACAGCGACTATTTTCGGTTTAGCACCTCATCCCATGAATACCTCCGTTCCTGAGGAGAAAAAGGCTAATCGGGCTTATTTGGAAGCTTGGATGGATCGATTTGGCACTTCTCGTTTGGATTGGGCAAATCAGCCAACTATCAGGGCTTGTCAGCTTTTCCCGGAACGTTAGTCAGTTGACAGTTGACAGTTGACAGTTGACAGTTGACAGTTGTCAGTTGTTGTTTGTTGTTTGTTGTTTGGTAATAACTAATGACTAACGACTAATTCCCAATTCCCAAAGTATTCGTAGGGTGTGTCGCTACTAAAAATCCCTGAATTTAATCGACAATCTCATAGCGACGCACCTTACACATGGGATGAGCAAACAACCCTCCGTTTCATTCCGCTTAATAATTGTTTTGTTGAACCAATTTTTATAAATGGATAAAACGTAATTTATCCTACTGCAAATTCAGTTAGATGTCGCAGGTTAGGAGGGTCAAAAGCCAGTATAATATCTTGTTTGGGAACTCCTAATTCAACAAGTTCGTTAGCAATACCCACCTCGGTGCCATCCTGCTGAATCCAGATTTTATCGTTTATAATATCCAAGTGCAAAACAGGGCCATAAATTCGATGCTGATTGCGCCAGCCCACATAAAGCAATTGATAACGATCGCGATCGGTATCAAAGATAGTTTGAGCCTGAATGCGCTCATCCCAAACCAAACTGGCGTGTTGGGAGAGCAGATTTTGGATGTGCTGCCGGTAAAGGTCTACATTTGCCATTGTGCGTTAGCGGAGCCCTCGAAGAGGATCGCCTCCTGCTCTGTATTATAAATAATCAAATGGATTTGATTTTGTTGAACCAAAGACCGGATAAACCCCGTTATAAAAAAACTATCGTAGACATTACTGGGTACTGCCAGATATAAAATTCGGTCAACTTCCTGTTCTTCTAAAGCTGCTCGATAACTAATAAATTGTCCTAAAGCTGTATAAAATAGAGAGATTTTGGATGGGCCAATAAAGCTTTTGATTTCTACGGCAATTTTTTGTCCATCTTTTTGGGCCGCCAGCACTTTTTCGGCACCCAAGTCGATGTAAAGTTCTAGAGATCCTGCTTGTAAGTTGTATGGATCGTGAGTAATTTCCCATCCATCTTTCTGGAGAGCGGTTTTAACGACTTCGTGAAAGATATCTTTAGCAAGCACGGGTTTACTGACTCGCTGTGTTTAATATCTGGATAATTCTATTTTAACCCAGATTCCGTACCCGAATAACAGTTGGAGTTCGGAATCTGGCTTGTAGAGTGTGTGACAGCGAGAAAGCTTTGACTTGTGGCTTGTGACTTTCGACTGTCACGCACCAATTCCCAATTCCCAATTCCCAATTCCCAATTCCCAATTCCCAATTCCCAATTCCCAATTCCCAATTCCCAATTCCCGAACTATCTAAATTCGGACTAGAAGACTTTGGCCGTGAGAATCTGTTCCGCAAGTTCCCAGCAAACCATAGGTTTCAGCTAAATCCTTGACTAAAGCAGTTTGTTTCGGACTCGGTTTCCAAGGATTGGGATTAGCATAAGCATAGTAAATTTCTACGCCGTCAATGCCTAAACGCGCTGCTTCTGGTATGAGTTTCTCTGCGGTCGATCGATACCGGCAAGGATGTGCTAGAACTGCTAAACCTCCTGCTTCCTGAATCGCTTCAATTACCCTGGCTGCGGAATAAGAAGCGTGGCCTTCAGTAGCTTTACCTCGCAAGTAAGGTGTGAGACTGGGATGTTCTGGATCGAAAGCGTAAGCGAGAATGTGTACGTCGTTGTTGAGCAATTCAGCGTTAATTTCAGCGCCCGTCCAAAGACTCGGTGCTGCGGTAGTCCTGTCGGGATGCTTTAATTTCCAGTTATCCAGCCAAATTTGAGCTTGAGCGTAGCCTTTAGCGCTGTGGTGATCGGTGATAGCGAAGCCTTTCAAACCACCTGCTATGGCTAGTTCCATCAACTTCTCGGGCTGCAATCTACCGTCAGAATAGACTGTGTGCATGTGGAAGTTATAGGAACCCGGACAGCTATCGGCATCAATCGTCTGCAAGACTTGTTTGAGTGCTGCGATATTCTGGGCTTCTGGTTTTAGGCTAGAAGTTGTTGAGGGAGCGAGATCGACCGTCATAAGGGCTATTATAAAAAAAACTAGCTTTGTTCACTATATCTAATTTTTTCTTTAAATGTTGGGGGCTGATACCCACAGGTACTGCAAAGGGTTAGATTCGTAGGATGCGGATACATCGGCAATCCCTTAGATAAAGAGCAACAATCTTACAGCGACGCACCAAGCGACAATCGCTTAAGAAACAAGTGTTGGGCGAGAGTGAACGAAGGGTTGTTTGCACGATCCTATGTAAGGTGCGTCGCCGTGAGATTTTCGATTAAATTTAAGATTCAAAAATGGCGACGCACCCTACGAATACTCACTGATACCCACAGGTACTGCGAAGGGTTAGTCGCACTTTAAACCTGCGGCAGCGGCTGTCGGAAACTCGATCGGCACAAAGGTAACACCAAATTGTTCTTTAGAACACGGAACAATGTGCGCCACTCGTTTAGGAGGGTTTTTTCGATTTCCCGTCGTCGAGTCAAATTCAATTATACCGGTGGCTCCATCAGCTTTAAAATCAGGGGATGCTAAGGTCTTTTGCATTCCTTCGCGGCTGGGTTCTGCCTGCATTTCAAAGGCTTTAATTAGCGTTTTAGTGGCATCGTAGGTTAAGGCAGATCGAGTATTAACCGGGCCTCCCCACAATTTTTCAGCATTGAGTGGAAACTTTTTGTCAAAACTGATTGTGGGATGCCAAAACACGGATATGCCGAGTTTGTCAACGGATTTTAGCTGTTTTGCTACTTCTAAAGTTCGCGGTTCGTACAGCGTCCAAGGCCCGACAATCCAATTGCGATCGTTGTTAGCTTTAATCATATCGATCGCATTTTCGACAGCCTTAGTAACTTGACCGTCGGGAATGAGAGCTATGGCTGTTTTTCCGGATTTCTCAACTTCTTTAATTGCTGCTTCGGCGTTAAAATCATTTTTAGATAAGTCGTAATAATTAGCGAGTCTAGAAGTAGAGCCTCCTTGGGCTTCAAATTGCTTTTTGAGTTCTTCCCACAAAGAAGCGCTAAAGGGACTGTTGGGATTGTAAAAAACGGTAACTTTTTTTTGAGCTGCTGACAGCAGTTGATTGACTAAACCTTCAGCTTCTATGCTGGTTGTGGGAGCCGTGCGAAAGAAGAATTTTCGAGGTTTGCGCGTTAGTTCTTCTGTGGTACTTCCCGGAGAAATAGCGACCAGTTTATTTCGATCGTAAATATCTACTGTTTCCACTGTCATGTCGCTGGTGTAGTGTCCGATTACTGCTAAAATATCGGGTTGAGCCACGAGAGAATTTGCTCTTTTCACAGCGTAGGATTTGATATTGCCATCATCTGCGATGATGACTCTGAGACCTTTGCCTTTAATAGCTTTTGGTTCAAGAAAGCCTTGGCCGGGAAAATCTTTATTGCTGTCGTTTGCAGCCAGGAGACCTAAATTAACTTCGGTTTGAGCTTGACTAATGCCGCGCAGCAGTTCTTCGGCTAAATTGGCGTTGATGATGCTACCGTCTTGATTTCTGCGGATGGGGACAACGATCGCGATCGTATAATACTCTGCATCGATCGCCTCTAGCAGAGCATTGTTGATGTAAATTAAAGTTTCTGGGTCTCTGCGGTCTTCTCTCCAGGACTGTTTGAGCAATTTTAAAGCTTCGGGATAATTTTTGTCGGCAAATTCATTTATTCCCCTTTGTTTTGACCAAACGGCAGAGGTTAGTAGTTTTTCACCAGAACTTACACCATCTGCGGAGGGTGTAGGCGCGGAGATTGGTGTTTTTTCGGCTACAATTTCTGGAGAGGGTTTAGGCGTGGCGGATGGCGGGGAAATTATGCGGATTAAAAGTACGATCGCCAATCCAGCCGCAATACCCCCAACGCCTAACAGCGCACGCCTGCGATTGCGATCGCACAATAATATCCGCCAAGCTTTGAGTAACTGGGAGTTTGGGTTTGTCGGCGGCGAATTCAAGTCTTGCACAACTCGATCTGCCAAATCCAAGTCTTGTAAAACTTCTGCAACAGATTGGTACCGCTCTTGAAAGTGGAAGCGCACCATCTTGGTTAAAATAGTTTTGAGACGGTCGCTAACTTGTAGTGCAGGGCGATCGGGCATTGAATAATCCCAGACAATTTCACAAGTTTGGGGGTCTTGCGGCAGATTGGTGGGACGTTGGCCGGTGAGAGCTTGGATGGCGATAATTCCTACGGCGTAAATGTCGTTGTAGGGTTGCGGGACAGACCGGGCATTGTATTGTTCTGCCGGCATATAACCGCTGGTGCCGATCGCCTGCGATGTCAATATTTCACCTGTAGAGTTAGTCGTAAAAGTGCTGATTTCTTGAACCGCCCCAAAATCAATCAAAACAATTTTTCGATCTGTTTGGCGCCGCATTAAGTTAGAAGGTGTAATGTCGCGGTGAATAATATTTTCTTGATGGACAGATTTTAATATTTCCAGAACTTCCCGCAAAAAAACAACGGTATTTTGCTCCGTCAACTTGCGCGCAGCAAGTTCTTCGTTGAGCGGAGTTCCTTCTATGTATTCTTGAACCAAGTAAAAATAGTTGTTTTCTTCAAAGCAAGCGAATAAATTGGGAATGCAGGGGTGATTCCCCAGACGGCGCAAAGCGCTAGCTTCCATTTCAAATCGCCTCCTTGCCATCTCCAAGACGCGCGGATCGTTCGATTGGGGAAAAGGAATTTCTTTAACAACGCACAGGGGATTTCCCGGTCTGCTGAGATCGTTAGCCGTGTAGGTTCTCGCAAACCCTCCGCATCCCAACAAAGCGATAATTTGGTAGCTTTCGTGCAGGATCTGCCCTAAGTTCACTGACATAGATTTTCCAACACCTCTTGACTGGCTGCGATATTTAATGTTGATTATAAGCTTTTTCGCTGCCACCTACAGCTTGATAGTATATCAAATTTGTCTTTGTCGCTCTCAAAAACACTATAAATTTCCGCACTTACTAATTTTATCTGGTAAATTACTAATAATATCATCTCCAATCGATTACCTAAAAAAACTGTTTGTAGTGCGGTTAATCGAGCGGACACTATATAAATGGTGACTGATGACTACCCTTCGCCTCCCCTCAGCAAAGCGGGCGGGCAAGTGGCTTGGAAACTACAAGGACTAAGGACTAAGGACTAATGACTGATGACTAAGGACTAAGGACTAATGACTAAGGACTAAGGACTAATTAATTATCATTCCCCTAACTTGCTAAGAACAAAAGCAGCTAAAAACCCGCAGACAGTAATTAAACCAGCAAAATCGTGAGTTTCCTCGAATGCTTCGGGAATCATGGTATCTGAAATCATTGCTAAAATACCGCCCGCAGCTACGGCGGTAGTGGCGGCGATTACTTCGGAAGAAAAGTGACTGAAAACCGCATATCCTAAAAATGCTGCGATACCGGAAATAACTGCGATCGCCCCCCAAACTCCAAAAACGTAGCCGATCGATCTTCCTGCTTTTTTCATACCGGCGGCGCTGGAGAGTCCTTCCGGAATGTTGGAGAGAAAAATTGCCGCTACTGTCACCCAACTGACAGCGCCTCCAGAAATCATGCTGACGCCAATGACGATCGACTCCGGTATTCCGTCTAACAGCGCGCCGAGGGCGATCGCCAATCCGCTATCGCTTGATTCTGTTTTAGCAGGGTGCAAAGAGCCCGATCGCTTGCGGTGTTTTGCTCCCTGCTGGCTCAAAAACCAATTGGCGGCGGTGTACACAGCAGCGCCGCCCACAAAGCCGATCGCCGTCGAGTCGAAACCGCCGCGCTTGTAAGCTTCATCCATCAATTCAAAAGATAGCGCCGAAATCAACACACCGGCGCCAAAAGCCATAATTGTGGCGATCGCCCGCTGGGGAATCCTCACAAAGTAACCCACCGCCGCTCCCAGCAGCAGCGCCGAACCGCCCACTAAACCCCAAAATCCTGCCTGCAACCACACTGGAAACATCAGCCGCACCTCAAAGCAAAAGTTTTTATGCCCGCCTAAAAATTATATATTTTTTATTGCGGGCAGACAGCGAATACAGCAGTTTTCAACCGAGGGAGGTACTCCCCTTCTAGCGCGCAATTTCTAATAATTAATCACTCACATCACGTTTGGTAAAATCATCTTTATACGTTCGTAGTGAGGACTTCAGTCCTCTGAATTTGATGCGGAATTAAGTCCTCACTACGAACCTATTTTACTGTATAGTTTCGTATTTAGTAATTCTGTGTTTTCTCATTTGATGCGGAATTAAGTCCTCACTACGAACCTATTTTACTGTATAGTTTCGTATTTAGTAATTCTGTCCTCTCTCATTTGATGCGGACTGAAGTCCTCACTACGAACCTATTTTACTGTGTGGTTTTTTTAGATAAAATATGATGAATAATAACCCAAAAAAAATCCAGGCATGACCTGGGAATAAAAAATATTAAAAATAATGTTGTTTTAATAAATTGAATTTGCCGAAAAGCGGCGATAATTTGGGTAATAATTGAGCAGCGCTGGTAGATTTGAGAGCGGACTGCGGGGCGGGCATTCCAGTTCCGGTGCCGCACCCGATCGCATTTTCCAGTCTCAATAAAACAGTTGCGTTCATGTTGGATCACCCGTTATGCTTGAGTGCTGTTGCGAGTCTGGCTTGCCAGATCCAACAGTTGCGCCCAGCGTTTTTGGACTTGTTTGGGGGTGCATTTGATCGCAGTGGCGATCGCCTTGTCGCTTTCTTGATTGCGCTTCATTGCTAACAGTTGTTGTTGTTCGGGCGACAGTTGAGCGCGAAATGCTTCCCATTTGTCGGAATTCATGCCCAGCTTTTGATCCACATCAGCACCCAGCCATTCGTGAACGAGTTTCCAGTTTTGAGTGCGGGCAAATTTTTCGACGTGGTACTTAAACCGTTGTTGCAAGTAGTCGCGCTGGCGGGCAGACAAACCGAGCACGCGATCGATTTCAGAAGCAGAAAGGTCTTGCAGTTTTAAAGTTAGGTAGCTAACACATTCTGGCTGATTTTGCGATTCCAGATAAGCAATCAATTCAGCGACTACTCGATCGCGCAGCACAGCATCAGCCGGATCGACAGTTTCCGAAACCATTTGTTCGCGGACTTGTTGCAGCGCCGGAGAACGGCTGTACATTTCTGCTTCTTCTCCCTTGCCGGATTCTACAGCCATTTCAATGTCGATCGCAGTTTCAGGAGGTTGGCCCTTGGCAAATCCTTGAGCGCGAAGCACGATCAGGCGTTGGCGGTTGCGGCCGGGTAAGCCGATTTGGCGCTTGGCGTATTGTTCGGTGAAAGCCATGTACTCAGCCAATTCAATCTGGGTGCGGGGAGTGTAGTTGAGATCCAGTTGGTGTTCGCGGCGGAAGGCGCGCAAAGCTTCGATGTAAAAGCCTTGCAAAAAGTCTTCAATCATGTTGTAGCGAGCTTGGAAGTTCAAGTTCGAGCGGAAGGAAGCAACATGACGGTAAATCATCGATGCGAGGTGAGAGTGCAGTTGGACGCGGCCTTGTTTGGAACCGAGGCGGTAGAATTCCAGAGTTTTTTGCAACCGGTGTTCGGCCAAGGTGATTTGCCAAGCTTCAACTTCGCCGGAAATTTGGATGCGATCGCTTTTTTGGCAAATCCGTTCGACTTCCTTAGCAATCCGCATCGCCACTGCTTGAGCGCTGCGGCTGGCAGTTTTCATTTCTGCTTGCAATTCTTTGAGGGCGAATTCAGCTAAAGCCAGGACATCGATGCTTGACACTGTATTGATTTCGGCGGTTTGTTCGATGGAGGTGGCGGGAATGAAGTTGAGGCTAGAAGCGGTGTTGCAGTTGACGGTGTTGGTGGCAGTTTTGACAGTCATGGCGTTTATCGGGTAGTAGCGTAGAGTGGGCGAGGACATTTGTCAGGGAGTGAGGCGACAGTTGCTGGCGGTTTCGCTTGCTGTGCTGATTCAACTCTCTATACATTGAATATAGGGAAGTAGAGATAATCGCAGTGATGCCAGTGTTCCACTCTCTCATGCAACAGTTTTTGGCTGCTGAATCTGATTCTAAGCGCTGGTTGTGAAAGATTGGTTTTATTGTCATTAAAGCCTTACAGTACAAGCATTCTGAGCTGTAATTCTGGTAGGGCGATCGCGACAAAGATGGACGGTGTTCCGGGGCCGCTGAGTGGACAATTTACCAACTGGCCTTTTGAGGGGGTTTTCGGCGTTGGAGATTGTGGAATTGAGAGTCGGCAGAATGTAGCTAACTGCAATGTCTTCAGAAGCTACGCCACAGCGGTTGGGAAACCCGGTGAATTTGCAAATTCGATCTTGGTAAAACGCGCAACGGCTTTTTTTGAAGGAACCGCGAAGACGCTAAGGACACGAAGGAAGACAAGAGAAGAGATGTACAGATAGGCCTGTCAAACAATTCACCCGGATTCTCTCTCCAACACCAAAGTGACTGGGCCGTCATTATCTATAGAGACTTGCATCGTGGCTCCAAACAACCCTGTTTCGACTTTTAAGCCGCCAAGAGCGCAACTTTTCGACAAATTTTGCATAAAGTTTTTCGGCGGTTTCTGGGGCGGCAGAGCGATCGAACGAAGGGCGCCGACCTTTGCGACAGTCGCCGTACAGCGTAAACTGACTGACAACCAGCAACTCGCCGCCGATGTCTTGTACGGATTTGTCCCAGCGGCCGCCGTCGCTGGCCGAGTCGGGAAACAAACGCAATTCTAGGCATTTCCGAGCCATCCAGTCGAGTTCTGCTTCGGTGTCGGTATCCGCAATACCGACAAGCAAGTTGAGTCCGCAGCCGATTTTTCCGACAATTTCACCGTTAACTTGGACTTGAGATGATTTGACTCGCTGGATGATGACTCGCATTTTATAGCAGTGGACGGTTGAGAGTGGACAGTTGACAGTTGCATAGTACGGAAATCAAACCGTTTATGCTATGGGCTATAGGCTCTATTCATCAGGTGATTTATTTCCTCACTGCTGTGGCGATTGCTATAAATCAAAAATATTTAAATTAAAAACTCACAATCATCAGGTAAACTTCCGTTTTCAACAGTCCTAGACGCATCAATGACTAGAGAAACCGGGTTTTTCACCAGCATTAAAGGCTTTGATGCAGTTTTGTTGGAAAAAACCCGGTTTCTGGCCACCCTGCTTAAGTCCTTTTTAAGAGTAATATCATGTCCCCTCAAAAGACCATAATTAACATCGGTTTGTAGTGAGGACTTTAGTCCTCTGATAATGCGGACTCGCATTCCTCACTACAAACCTTTATATCTTGGTTTTTGCAGCTAAGTCTCTCTGTTTAATTTTCCACTTTTAGTTTTTCCCAAAACCTTTGCCGCGATTGGGTGAAGCCATACAGAGACAGTTTTCGATTTGCGATCGCAAAGTCTCGGTATCCAAACCCTGACCGATGAGAACAAGCTGGTTTTTGGGTTCACCTTTCCACTGGTCGTCATCCATTGAAAATCGCTTGCCGCTCAAGTGAAATATATGCCGTTTCGGACTTTCGTCAAACCACATAATCCCTTTGGCGCGAAACACGTTGGTTGGCATTTGGTGGTCTAAGAAATATTGAAATTTCCTCAAAGAAAACGGCTTGTCGCTTTGGAAGGAAATTGAGGTAAATCCGTCATTTTCTAAATGGCCGGAGTGGTCGTGATGGGCGCGATCGTGATGTTCGTGGTCGTGATGTTCGTGGTCGTGATGTTCGTGATGTTCGTGGTCGTGATGTTCGTGGTCGTGATGTTCGTGATGTTCGTGGTCGTGATGTTTGTGACTGCTAGAAGTTTCCTCAGATTGGAAATATTTGTCAGATTCAAACAATCCGACGCTGAGCACTAGCGGCAGGGGAACTTGCGATTTTACTGTTCGCAGAATTCTAGCACCTTGTTTGACATCGCGAATCTTAACTTCCAACAAATCTAAATCTGCTTCTTCAACCAAATCTGTTTTGTTGAGAATAATAATATCGCCGTAAGCTATTTGACTGTAGGCTGCTTCTGAGTTGAACAAATCTAAGCTGTAGTTGGCTGCGTCTACTACTGTAACTATTGAATCTAGACGGGTCATGTCGCGCAGTTCTGTGCCTAAAAAAGTCATCGCTACTGGCAGCGGGTCGGCGAGTCCGGTGGTCTCGACTACTAGATAATCGAGATTTTCTTGACGTTCTAAAACTTTGTAAACTGCGTTCACTAAATCTTCGTTAATCGTGCAGCAGATGCAGCCGTTGTTCAGCTCGACCATGTTGTCGTCTGTGGTGACAATCAGTTCGTTGTCGATGCCGATTTCGCCAAATTCATTGACCAAAACTGCTGTTTTCAAACCTTGCTGGTTGGTCAGGATGTGGTTGAGCAGGGTTGTTTTGCCGCTGCCGAGAAATCCTGTAATGATTGTAACGGGCAATCCGTGTTTGGGAGCGTCCATCGCCGTTTCTGTCTCGGACTGAGTTGTAGATTGCATAGCTTGACTGTCAAATAATGTCGATCGCACTTTCCTTGTGTTTCTCATTGTATCTTATTTAAGCCCAGCCCCCATCAACCCGGTTTCTGGCAGAAATTGTGGGTTTGGCGGCATGGCATCTACGCATCAACCGCAAATGGGCCCCAGAGTACGAAGGCTATTGGCTTGCAGCCTGTTTTTGTGGTAAATCCAGCGGCGACAAATTTGGGGCAGACGGACGCAAGTGCGATCGACCAATTTCCGCTGCTATATAATAATTTTAAAATAATTTAAATTATCGAGCTGGGTAAAATATTTATTTTTCAATTAAGTAAATACACTGAATTAAAAGTAAAATACGGAACGCTAAAAAACTTGCCGTGTATATCTTCTTCCGACTTCCATTTCTCGAATTCCTTCTACCGATCAACTAAAACAGGGCGGTGGCTAACAACAGCCACCGCCCTCAAGATAGTATCGCGCTATCTAAATCTTTGCTTACGCAGGAAGCAAGACTGCATCGATGATGTGGATGACGCCATTATCAGCAGCAACGTCGGCTGTGGTAACGGTAGAATCATTGATTTTGACGCCATTGGAAGCATCAATCTTCACTTCAGAACCTTCAACTGTCGGGGCAGATGTCAGCTTGACTACATCAGCAGCCATGACTTTGCCAGCAACGACATGATAAGTCAAGATTTTTGTAAGCTTAGGAATGTCCTGAAGCAGTGCTTCTACAGTACCTTCGGGAAGCTTAGCAAAAGCTTCGTCTGTAGGTGCGAAAACTGTGAAGGGCCCAGCGCCTTTGAGAGTATCTACTAAACCAGCAGCTTGGACGGCAGCAACTAGGGTTGTAAAAGAGCCGGCCGAAACGGCGGTATCAACGATGTCAGCCAAGTGAGTCACCTAGGTTTTGTATTCCATAAATCAATATAACGCTAAAAAGTTAATTTTGCTACCTAAATGTTCCTCTTGTTCCGTCAGTTTTTCTGATATAAATAGCCAGATATTTTTATAACAAAAATTCAGAGAATAACTATCTAAAGGTAGATGATTTTATCCCACTTTTATTGTATTTTAAGCAAAACAATGTGTTCCTAAATACATTGGTCAGCCGATCGCACAATTGGCGATCGCCCCAGCGCGGTGTTAAACGTAAATGCAGGGCGATCGACCTTGTGACTAAATTGTCACAAGATTCAAGATCTAGCTCCGCCTGTAATCTGCGATTTATGGAAACTGTGCCCCAAAATCCCAATCTCAACGGCCTGCGCCCCAGCAACTTTCTGCCTGGTGAGGGAATTGGTGCTCTCAAAAACTGCGTTACACTTATATAGGTATATTTACAAAACAACATACAAACATGACAGTTGCCTATCCCCGCAAGCTTCGCAACGGTATGGGAGCGCGCGAGATTTTAAGTCAAGTGGTGCGCGATCGCGAAATCCACTTAATCACGCTCAACCGCTACCGCTTCAGCGAACAGCGCAGTTGCAAAGACCTCACCGACTTGATCGAGCAGCTAGACGGTAACCCGCCCGAACTCGTGCGCGACCTTTCCCGGCACATTTCCGACGAAGCGCGGCACGCCATGTGGCTCACCGACTTGCTAGTAGACATGGGCTGTAGCATTGGGAAGCCACCGGGTGTATCTTACATTGACGAATTTGAACGGTTGTTCGACAGCGAGCAACAAGACCCTACCAAAGACCGCGAAGATTTTGTGATTTCTTCCCTAGCGGCGATTAACGTCACCGAGAAGCGGGGATGCGAGTATTTCTCAGCCCACATCCACGCCCTCAAAAATGCTCCCCAAACCGACGAAAACGTCAGAATCCGCGAAACCATCGAAAAGATTTTTCCCGAAGAAGCTGGTCACGTCCGCTGGGGCAACCGCTTGCTGGGCGAAATTGCTGCGAAGAGTCCCGCACACCGCGAGAAGGTGGAACAGGCAAAACGCAAGTATGCGGCGATCGAACAAGCAGCATTTGCATCGGGAATGGATATCATGCTGGGAGCAGAACTGCGTCGCGTCACCCGGTTGGTGGACATTGCTAACACCATGCCTCTGTGGGAACGTCCGCAATACCTGATGGAACGCTTGCCGGCCACCCTGCTCGCCCCGGACTTGCAAATGACCAGAGTCAATGTAGCTCAACGCGCCTGGAACCGAGACCCGCAGGCATTTGTGGAGAAATTTGTGCCGATGTTCCTCAATGGATTAAAACCCATTGAGAAGAAGCCCGCGGCTGCTAAGCCCAAGGCTTAGATCAAGATGAGGCAGAGCCTCAGGATATGGGTTCCCAGGCACAGCCTGGGAACCAGTCATTATTTAAGTGATACCCAATTCTTTAATCTAAAATCCCAAATCCCAAATCCTATCAGTCCTATTTTGGTAAGTCCTAAATAGGAAGTGAACTACCTACTCCAACTGAATCACAGTATGGTGTAGGCTTCCATCCTCAGTGGGAATTGCCTCTACAATCGTGGATTTTTTACGTCCCGCAGATCGCTTTGGTCTGACATTCCCTCCGATGGCAGCAGCGCTAGTTCCTAACGCCAAAATCCGCAAGCCTTCATTTCTGATATTGATCGCAGCATTGATATCGCGATCGTGTTTTTGTCCGCAGTGAGGACAGTCTACAAACCGAACATTCAAGCTATCAAATCCTTTCTGAAGCATCGGGATCGGTAGCAACGTTTCAGCGCACAACTGAGAAGAAGGAAAGAATCTGTTGATTTCAACATAATTACGATCGCACTCTTGAGCTTTGTATTTGAGCATGGTGAGAAACATTCCCCATCCTTGTTCAGAAATCGCTCTGGCTAAGTTGGGATTCTTGACCATGTTCTTGACTGCTAGATCTTCCACCACAATCACTTGGTTTTCGTTGACTATCTTGCGGGATAGCTTATGGAGAAAATCTTCGCGGATTCTGGCAATTTTGCCAGTGACTTTAGCAACCAGTTTTTTCGCTTTTCTACGATTACTGGTTCCCGTTTTCTTCGCAAGTTTACGCTGTTTGCGTTTCTGATTGCGTTCCAGCTTTTGCAACTTGCGTTTGACTCGTTTGGATTGATTGTGTTTATTGCCATCAGACGCGATCGCGAAATCTTTCAATCCAAGATCTACGCCGATTGCACTATTGCCCGGTTGAATTGTCTCTTGGGATACTTCAAACAAGATTGATGCAAAGTAGGTGCCATCGCTGTTCATTGAAACAGTCACGCAACCTTGCTTACCCGTTGGCAAGTCACGATGAAATTTGGTTCGGACGGTTCCCAATGTACCCGGGAATTTGAGCGATTTTTCCGCGACGTTGAGCAAGACATTCTGAGGATACCCAACGCTTTGTTTTGCTCCTCTTTTCTTGAAAGTCGGATACTTGGCTCTGCCCTCAAAAAAATTGACAAACGCACTGCTGAGATTGAATGTGACCCGTTGCAATGATTGAGAATAAGCCAGTCCCAACCATTCAAATTCACGCTTCAAATCGGGTAGCAACTTATCCATTGCAGCTTTGCTCAGACCTTTCCCAGTATCCTTGTATCCTTCGGTTGTCAAGTGCAGCATTCGGTTATACAACCATCTGCAATTACCGAAACATTGGGCAAGATATTGCTCCTGCTCTGGACTGGGATAAATTCTGACTTTGACTGCTTTGTACATTAGCCTGGAATTTGTACCGTGTTTCTACATTCATGGTAACACAGGTTTCGACAATGTGTATAAAGTTACCATTAAGAATTTGTTCGTTTCGTCATGATTGCTTTCCCCTGTTTCACTACGTTCAGCATCGGTCAAGCAATCCTCCTCAACTCACTCGCATTCATCCCCCACCAAATCAAAGATTATGATGGGGGCATTCTGCTGCTTCGAGGTAAACTGTATTGGTAAAGATTATTGGAATACTTTTCTTAAATATAGATCATGACTAACAGCGAGCCGAACCTACAAACAACTTCCGCAGAAAGCCTATCGAGTGAAAGCGCGATCGCCTCCGAGCAGGTCGAAACAGCCACAGCAGTAACCTATGCTGAAGAAATTGAAACTGTGATTGCCAGCATGGCTGTAGACCAAAAAGTCATGGTCGGTCAAAATGAAGCTGGCGGGCATCTTTGGAAATTTAAGTACGGTAGCGTTGAAGTGTTCGTGCAACTCACGGGCGAAACCGAAAATGATACTTTGACTGTTTGGGCTTTTGTGCTTCAGTTGCCGGCCAAGAATGAAGCTCAGTTAATGCGGAAACTGCTAGAAATGAATTGGCTGTCTACTTTGGAGTCTCATTTTGCGATCGTTGACAACC
Organism: Microcoleus sp. Aus8_D2; assembly: GCF_036702665.1. NCBI lineage: Bacteria > Bacillati > Cyanobacteriota > Cyanophyceae > Oscillatoriales > Microcoleaceae > Microcoleus > Microcoleus sp. Aus8_D2. Next base: position 74,367 of record NZ_JAUBUN010000010.1, on the reverse strand, counting down.
AAGTTGCGGTAATATCAACTCGGACAATGGCCGAAATCTCCACAGGGGAAATTTCTCGCGCTATTACTATTGTCGCCACCATCGCCGATGACAACGACGACTTGCTGCAAGCAGAATTTGGTCAGTAGTCCTGCCGTCATTAGTCATTTTAGCCGAAGAGCGACTGGTGCTGTATCTCGACTTCGCTCGATAACCGCGTAGCCGAAGCAAGCCGAAGGCTGGTCATTAGTCATTTTAGCCGAAGAGCGAAGCCGAAGGCTGGTCATTAGTCATTAGTCATTACTCATCTCGCCCGAAGAGCGAAGCCGAAGGGTAGTCATTACTCATTAGTCATTACTCATTAGAAGTGCTATCCCCGCTCGTGAACGTCCAACTCTCATTAGTCATTAGTCATTAGTCATTAGTCATTAGTTAACTAATGACTAATATGCAGGCCCTGCGATCCAAGAAATAGCGATTCCCAGCCCCAAACCGACGAGCACTTGAAAAGGAGTGTGTCCCAGCAACTCTTTGAGCCGAGCTTCATTAAGGTTGTGGTCTTCCTCAAAAAACTCGTCGATAATTTGGTTGAGAATGCGAGCTTGCTTTCCCGCAGCTTGGCGGACTCCAGCAGCGTCGTACATGACAATAATTGCAAAGATCGCAGCGATCGCAAACTCTGGACTTTCCCATCCCATCGTTTGTCCGACTCCAGTAGCCAAAGCGCCCACAAAAGACGAATGAGAACTAGGCATTCCCCCCGTTGTTACCAAATACCGCAGATTAAACTTGCGATTTTTGATTAATTCGATCGGCAACTTCAATACCTGAGCCGACAGACAAGCGATCAAAGCAACCACCAGAATCTGGTTGTGCAAGATGCCGCTGCAAATTTCCTGCATAGTGTTTGACATTTCTAGTTACTGCGGCTGGTAATATAATCGGCGATTCCCAACAGCGGTAGAGCTTTGCTCCCAAACACTGCCAGTTGAGACTTAGCATCAGCAACAAGCTGTTTGGCTTGACGCCGAGACTCTTCAATTCCCCACAAACTCGGATAAGTCACCTTTCCGGCTTGAACATCTTTCCCAGCACTTTTGCCCAATTCTTCTTGAGTACCAGTAATATCCAGAATGTCATCAATTATCTGGAAAGCCAGCCCAATATTCTTAGCAAAACGAGACAGCCGCTGCAAATCCGCAGCCGAAGCCCCAGCCAAAATTCCCCCACAAACTACGCAAGCTTCTAACAGCGCGCCAGTTTTGTGAGCGTGAATGTAATTCAAAGTTTCTAGAGAAACATCTGTTTTTCCTTCCGATGCCAAGTCAACCACCTGACCGCCTACAAGTCCAGCAGCGCCCGATGCGCGCGCCAAATGGGCGATCGTCTGCAACACCAGATGGGGGGGTACGTTCTGAGTTTGAGTGGCGATAAATTCAAAAGCATAGGTCAACAAACCATCGCCAGCCAAGATAGCTATATCCTCGCCATAGACTTTGTGGTTCGTCAGTTTGCCGCGGCGGTAGTCGTCATTGTCCATTGCCGGCAAATCGTCGTGAATTAGCGACATTGTATGAATCATTTCCAAAGCGCAAGCCGTGGGAATTGCCATAGATGCAGTGCCGCCAATCAGTTCGCAGCTAGCCAGACACAGGATTGGACGCAGCCGTTTACCTCCCGCTAGCAGCGAGTAGCGCATGGCTTCGTAAATTTTCTCTGGGTAGATGACCGGTAGTGCACTGTCGAGAGCTACGTCGATCGCCTTTTTTTGCTCGACTAAGTAAGTAGATAAGTCGAAAGCGGATTCCGGTTGGGACGAATCCATTTCTGTTGCTGTAAATACCATCCCTTGCTCTCTTGTACTTAATGTGACTGGGGATACTTTGAGTTGTTCGGCTCGGATCGCGCCGACTTTTGCGGCGGTGGTTGCCCGAAGTCTGAGCATCAATTAATTATTCTACGGGTGTTGTTGCACAGAAAATCTTTGAGTTTTGATAACTTTAGTCAAATTAGCCCTCAATCTCAAATCCGCCACTGTGTCTGGCGACTTCCAAAAACCGCTGCACCGCTGCCGTGGGATTGCTGCGCCAAATTAGGGCGATCGCCACCATGCAGGTTGATTCTGGCAAAGATTTGTAAACAACGCCGCTGCGCTGGAAATTTTGCATCGATGCCGGGACGATCGCCACTCCCATGGAGGCGGCTACCAAGCTGATAATTGTCTGCATTTGAATCGCTTCTTGACCGGCGATCGGGCTAAAACCGGCTTGCAGACACAGACTGACGATCGGATCGTACAATCCCGGAGCCAGGGAACGCGGAAACAAGATAAACGGTTCGGCAGAAAGTTCGCACAATTCCACAAAAGCCCCTGAATCGGCTAAATAATGCGTTTCTGGCAGCGCCACGATCAGAGGTTCTCGGAAAACAATTTCTGAATTTATGGCATCTTCCTCGATCGGCCCACGCACGAAGCCGATATCAATTTGCCCGAACCGCAACCGCTGCAACTGTTCGTTTGTCGTCAGTTCGTGCAGTTCGAGTTTGACGGCGGGACACCTAGTGCGAAACGCCTGCAAAATTGCTGGAACTACATTGTGCGCGGCCGAGCTCACAAAGCCTACAGTCAGTTGGCCGAGTTCGCCGCGGCTTGTCTGTTTGCCGAGTTGAATTGCGCGATCGACTTGCTGCAAAATTTTCTGCGATTCCTCAAAAAAAACCTCTCCCGCTGCGGTTAGCTGCACCGTCCGCTTGGTGCGGCGAAAAAGTTGAAATCCCAACTCTGCCTCCAAATGCTGAATTTGTTGGCTCAGCGGAGGTTGAGCCATGTGCAGTCTTTCCGCTGCGCGAGTGAAATTCAGTTCCTCTGCAACGGCAATAAAGTAACGCAAATGTCGCAGTTCCATAACTCCCCAATCATTAATATTTTAAAAGTATAAGTTGTTACTTAAAAATATATTGGACATTGATAATCAGATTTCATACAGTGATTAATAGGTGAGATTGAGAATCAAACAATGGCTAATTTGGATATCAGAATCAGAGAAGCAGAGCTCGCAGATTTGGAATCAATTCTGGCTTTTGTCGCGCAAAAAAGCGAGTTCGATGGAGCTATAAATCTGTTAGCAGCAACAGCAGAGCGATTGCAGGAAGCGTTGTTTTGCCAGCCTCAGCTAGTGCGGGTATTGTTGGCTGAAGTTGCAGGCACAGCCGTAGGATTTGCTCTTTTTTATGCTTCCTATTCAAGTTTATTGACGCAGCGGTGTCTTTGGCTGGATGATTTATTTGTGCAAGCTCCTCTGCGCGGTATGGGAGTCGGTACAGCTTTGTTGAAACATTTGGCACAAATTGCTGAATCCACTAATTGCGGGCGGATTGAATGGACTGTTAATGCTAAGAATCCGCCGGGAATTGCTTTTTATCAAAAGCAGGGAGCACGGATTTTGGAAAATATTAGGGTTTGTCGCATTGAGGGGGAGGCGATTGCTCTACTTGCTGGGAAATAATTGAATCACGAACCGTGCTCGTCTCAGAAACCCGGTTTCTACGAGAAATACGTTTAGTAACCAGAAAGATAGGTAGAAACCGGGTTTCTAGCTACCCATGCGTCAGTCATATTAATATGTGAAGGAGGTTTTTTTTAACGAACCGCGCAGGCACGTTAGCGCTAGGACACGAAGAGGACAGAAGAGAAGAGAAGTCATTAACTGAGGAGCGCTATATGTTATTCTGCGGCAAATAAAGTCAATGTAACTTACAAATTGAGGGGTATCAAATGTCACAAGATTCTTGGAATACAGCTCTTTATGAGGGAAATCATGCTTTTGTTTGGCAGTACGGCGAATCGCTGTTGGAGTTACTCGCTCCCAAAGCAGGAGAAGAAATTCTGGATTTGGGCTGCGGTACGGGACAGTTAACGGAAAAAATTGCTCGCAGCGGTGCTTTTGTGCAAGGTATTGATTCATCTTTGGCTATGGTTTCCACGGCAAAAGTTAACTATCCTCACATTAGCTTTGCGGCAGCGGATGCGAGAAATTTTCAAGTGGAAGAGCCGTTAGATGCTGTGTTTTCTAATGCGGTTTTGCACTGGATTAAGCAGCCGGATGCTGTGATTAATTGCGTGAAAAAAGCGCTGAAGCCGGGGGGACGTTTTGTTGCTGAGTTTGGCGGTAAGGGGAATGTGGGGGCGATCGCTCGTGCACTTTTGAGTGTTTTGTCAGAAATTGGCTGCGAGGAGCCTGAAGCGCTTAATCCTTGGTATTTTCCGAGTATTGGCGAGTATGCTCTTCTGCTGGAAAAGCATGGTTTTGAGGTGAGTTATGCGGTTTTGTTCGATCGCCCAACTCTTCTAGAAGAGGGCAGCGCTGGCATGGTAAATTGGATTGAGATGTTTGCTGGCGGGTTTTTATCGGGGTTGTCTGAGAAAGTGCGATCGCGCGCAATTCTCGCAGTTGAAGAACGTTTGCGGCCCACCCTTTACCGCGACGGTCATTGGAGTGCAGATTATCGCCGAATTCGCGTTGTTGCTGTCAAGCAATAGTCCGCGCAAGCAGAATTAGCCAGTATGGTAGCGAATTATATTCGTCCGCCACTGGTAGTTTTATGCCTTGTGTATCAACCATCAATCCAACCATCAGTGGGGTGGGCACGAGTCACCAGCCCGCCCCGAATATGAAATTTAAATGCGCGACAGCGTATAACTCGACACCGTATTTTCCAACAACATAGCGACAGTCATCGGCCCGATTCCTCCGGGCACCGGCGTGATAAATTCGGCTACTGTTTTAACAGCATCAAAATCTACATCTCCGGCCAAACGGCTAGTACCGTCTGGATTCACGACGCGGTTAATACCGACATCAATTACTACTGCTCCCGGTTTTACCATATTAGCTGCAATCATTTCTGTGCGGCCGACGGCGGCGATTAGAATATCGGCTTGGCTGGTAATCGATTCTAGGTTTTGCGTCCGCGAATGAGCTACTGTCACTGTACAATCTGCTTCTAACAGCATCAGCGCCATCGGTTTACCCACCAAAATACTGCGTCCCAAAACAACAGCATTTTTTCCTTTCAAATCAATCTGATATTCCTGCAATAACCGCATCACTCCGGCGGGAGTACAACTGCGCAAACCTTGCTCTGAGCGCACCAAGCGGCCTAAATTTATAGGGTGAAGTCCGTCAGCGTCTTTATCGGGAGCAATTTGGTACAGCAGCGAAATTGCATCTAAGTGTTCTGGTAGCGGTAGTTGCACTAAAATGCCGTCTACTCGATCGTCCTCGTTGAGTGCATGAATTGCAAGTTCGAGTTCCGCTTGAGTCGCGTTGGCTGGGTAATGCTGGCCAAAGGAAGCTATGCCAACCTTAGCGCAGGCTCGCTCTTTGTTGCGCACGTAAGCTGCGCTGGCTGGGTTGTCGCCCACCATCAGCACCGCAAGTCCCGGAGGACGCCCAATCTGGGGCTGTAGGGCGCGGACTCGATCGCTCAGCTCGCTTTGAATCTTTGTCGCTAAAGCTTTGCCATCTAGTATTTGAGCAGTTTTGGCATCCATTGTAGACTCTGGGTTAGGGGCTGACGATTTTAGATTTTAGCTTAATCGCTGTCAAGGATTGCACTAGAGAAATTTCGGCTCTGGCGATCGACTCTGGGGATTCTGTTAAAGTAAGTCGTATCTCCCATCTCCAATCAGTTGACCAATGACTACTGAAATTAAGGATCGTGAATTAAATAATTTGCATAAGCCTGTGGGGTGGGCGTCTCGCCCGCCCCTTCTGGAGGGGCGAGACGCCCATCCCACAATAACAATCAAAATTGCAAGTTATTTAATTCTCATTCCTAAGCAAGCTTGGGTTCAAAGATTCTCCATAGGCTCTTTCTTGCTAATACTTACCAGCGGTTTGCTCAGTTGTGGCAATTTACCCATGTCTCAACTCAATCTTGGTTTTAATGTTGCTAGCATTGGCGACATTCAACAAAAGCGCCAAGTCGATGGTGAAGTTTATCTCCGGGGAAAGGTGGAAAATCGCGCTCCGTTTGTGGGGAATGCGGCTTATCAACTTCAAGACGGTACTGGTAAAATTTGGATTTTAACTAAGCAAGATTTGCCCCAGCTTGGCGATGAAGTGTTGCTCAAGGGAGAAGTCCGCTACAAGAGTATTACCCTGAAGGAGTTGGCAGGCAAGGATTTAGGTGAAGTTTATGTCGAGGAAATGGAACAATTAAATCGCACTCCAGCGGCAAATAAATAAAAATAGGAAGATGCTAATTTTTTTCAATAATTAAGTACGTCCATTTCATAACACTCAAAGGTTTGTAGTTGTGCGATCGCGCTGTGCGTCTGTTTGTTTATGCTGAAATGCGATCGAGTTTACGAGGTTTTTCGTTTTTATTACAGATTTGGTGAAACAAAATCTCTGCCGGGGCGGGTTTACGAGGTTTTTCGTTTTTATTACAGATGAGGGTGAACCCGCCCCTACCACAACTTCTTCCGACTTCACGCTTGACGACTTCACGCTTGACGGCAGGACGGCCGGACTACTGACGAATGACGAATTCCTGATGACGGCCGGACTACTGACGAATGACGAATTCCTGATGACGGCCGGACTACTGACGAATGACTACTGACGAATGACTGGTGAAACAAAATCTCTGCCGGGGCGGGTTTACGAGGTTTTTCGTTTTTATTACAGATGAGGGTGAACCCGCCCCT
>NZ_JAUBUN010000010.1:48694-67573 GCF_036702665.1 Microcoleus sp. Aus8_D2 | reverse complement strand
ACCACAACTTCTTCCTTCTTCCTTCTTCCTGATGACGGCAGGACGGCCGGACTACTGACGAATGACGGCCGGACTACTGACGAATGACGAATGACTACTTCCTTCTTATTTATGACTCAAATTCACGTGGCGATCGCAATTTTATACCAAGACGGCAAGTTTCTCTGCCAACTGCGGGACGATGTTCCTAATATCAGATATCCCGGACATTGGGCTTTGTTTGGCGGACACTTGGAACCGGGAGAAACTGCGGAAGTTGCTTTGCTGCGGGAATTAGTAGAGGAAATTGGCTGGGCTCCTGCAAGTGCCTCTTTTTTCTGTCGCGATGTCGAAGGAGATGTGGTTCGCCACGTTTTTCACTCACAACTTAGTGCGGATTTCAAGGATTTAGTTTTGCATGAGGGTTGGGATATGCAGTTGTTGACAGCCCAGGATATTAGGGCTGGTAAATGCTATTCTCATAATTCTAGAGATGTGCGACCTTTCGGCAGTCCTCACCAGCGGATTTTATTGAGTTTTATCGAGTCAATTTGAGATGCTACATCTCCGGCTCGGACTTGTACAAAAGCCAAACTGAGATGCTCGGAGCGAAGTATTTTTGAAGGAACCGGGTTTCTGCCAATCTTGTTAAAAAATTCGCTCTAAAAAAAGGAACTATTACCTATTGCTTTTTAGAGACTTTTGGGGTATATTTTAGAGAATGGGAGTGGTGACATTAAATTTAATTTTGCCAATATTCCCATTATTTGATTGTACTTCAAAAAATGGTCAAAGTCAAGGACTCGACCCTAAAAAAAAAGGCGTTTTTTTTATAGTCAATAAAATAAAATTAACTGGGCGATAACTAATTCTCCGTTAGGGTGAATAAGTTAGTTGAGGGTGTGCTGCGGGCTAAATGTTTTCTGAGTGATATTTGTAAGGTGCGCCGAAGAACACCCTACATTTCAGGTTTTAGGGGTTAAGAGCGAGCAGCAATCATTCCCGTTTGGCGTGCGTAGGCAAACAGCCCTCCGGCATCAATCACTGGCCCGACATCTCCTAAAGGCTTGAGGGAGTAAGTTAGGTTTTGAGTGTGGTTGATAATTCGATCGCCCGCAAAGTCGATCGTCACTTCTTGGCCTGTGACAAATAAGTCGCAGAGTCGATCGACTGATTCGATCGGGTACAATTCGCCAGTAGCCGAGCAATTGCGAAAGAAGATGCGCGCGTAAGACAAGGCTACCACCGCTGTGACGCCGGCTGCCCCCAGAGCGATCGGAGCGTGCTCCCGCGAAGAACCGCAGCCAAAATTTTCGCCCGCAATGATAATCGGATACCGAGTTTTGGTTTCGCCGGGCTCGATAAACTTGCCGTAGCGATCGGGCAACCCAATCATCGCATAACTGCCTAGTTTCTCGTACTCGTCCGGCTTCGAGGGAACCAAGGTCAGGTATTCGGCTGGGATAATTTGATCTGTATCGATGTTGTCATCTAGAACAAAAATTTGACCGCTAATTACTTTACCCATAGTTTATTTCCTGTTGGCGATAGCTCGATTCTGTGGTGATCATTTTAACTGCGATCGGTATGCAAGATTTGCACCTGTTCATTTTAACCTGCGAATGTCAGTGATAACCTGTTTGACATCCTCCCCGACCGTAGAACGGCGAAGATTCCCAAACCTCACGATTTAGGTTTCTGCTTCTCGTGCACCCGCCTTAACAGATTTACTCGCGATCGGGTCTTACAGTCGCTCCACAGACGCTCCACCGCTAGTCCAGCGGTCAAAATATTCTTACTCGCATTGACATCTCGATCGTGGTCACAACCACAACTAGGACATTGCCAATAGCGAATATTCAAAGGCATTTTTGCGACAATATGTCCGCATTGACTGCAACGCTTGGAACTAGGGAAAGATCGATCGATCTTGACCAGGTTCCGCCCGTACCATCTGCATTTGTAGTCCAATTGTCGAACGAACTCATTCCAGCCACTCTCATAAATAGCCAAAGCTAGTTTGTGGTTTCTCACCAGATTCTTAACTGCCAACGACTCAACAGCAATCCTTTGATTTTCGCGTACCAAACGAGTCGTCAACTTCTGCAATAAATCCTGACGAGAATCCGAGATTTTCAGGTGAATTCTAGCAAGCTTAACCCTTGCTTTTTCTCTTTTTTTAGAACCATTCTGTTTGCGAGACAGATTTTTTTGAGCTTTTTTCAATCGCTGATAATGCTTCTTGAATTGCTTCTGGTTAGCCACTCGATCGCCGTTACTGGTAGCAATCAAGCTGGTTGCTCCTAAATCAATCCCGATCGCATTTTCGTTAACTGGCAAGGGTTTGATTGTTGGAGCGTCAAAACGAATGGAAATATGCCAACGTCCAGAGGGATGCAATCTCACAGTTACACTACTAGGTTCACATCCTTTTGGCAGTTGTCTCGACCATCGAATATCCAACGGTTCAAGACTTTTCGCCAGATAAATATTTCTGTCTCTAAACTTAAATGCCGACTTAGTAAATTCAGCACTACCGCCATTTCTTTTATTCTTGAAATTGGGGTATTTTGCCCTACATGAAAAGAAATTAGTAAAAGCAGTTTGAAGGTGTCTCAATCCTTGTTGCAATGGTACACAACTGACCTCGTTGAGAAAATCCAAATCAGCTTGTTTTTTCCATTGGGTCAGCAGGTCGGATGTTTGACTGTATCCAATCCTCTCCTGTCTTTCGTGCCAGCCTTGGGTTCTTTCATGGAGAGCTTTATTGTAAACCAATCAGACGCAGCCCAAAGTGCGCCGCAACAGCGACTCTTGTTCTGGGGTTGGGTAAAATCGGTAACTAAAGGCTTTTTCCCTGCGTAAAATTTTAGCATCTATTTTGCGATCGTGTTAAAATCCTCATATAAATCCGTCTTAGAAGGACGGGGTTTCTACCCAGTTTTTCGATGAGTAAAAATTAGATCCAAAACTTTGGGTTAAAAATTAACAGATTGCTAAGCGTCAAGATATTTTTATGGCGAATCCAATAGATGACATTGCTCGACAAGCTCGCGAGGGCTCGGTTGCATCGATTATTCAAATCCTTAACGACCAACTGGCACAGGTAGGTGTCAGAGCTAGAGCCGTGTTTGCTTCAGGGGTGCTGCAACTGCTGTGCGAAGCTGCAACACCCCAACTGCTCGAACAGTCTAGTTTGGTCGATCGCATCCGAGAAATTTTGGAGGGCCTCTCGCCCCGCAACATTCGCCGAGTCAACATCAACAGTCGGCTGGTGCGAGAACATCAACTGCTGTGGCTGGAAGAAATTAGCCGCGATCCGGAGAATCAATTGCTGTGGTCGCAAGAAATTAAACTCAGAAAGCCGAATTTGTTCAAGCGTTTGGCCCTTTCCCATCACGAACGCCAAGCTGAAAGCAAGCGGGCTTTGCCGAGAATCGCTGCACCTCGCTCGATGCAGCAACCGCGGCAATTTCAGCGGGGGATCGTCGGCGGCCTCAGCTTGACGGTGCTGTTGCTTGCTGCGGTGGCCGCCATCTACAAAGGACTCAATTCCCCAGTCTCAAACAGCACACAAGCCACCACCCAAGCAGTTACCACTGCGAATCCGGCCACACCTGCTGTGAAAATTTCTCAGCAGACTGCTAATTCTGCTGTTGATTCTTTTGCACAAGCTGTGCGAGTGGCCCAGCAAGCAGCCACCGAGGGCAAAACCGCTCAATCTCGCGAAAATTGGTTAGTAGTAGCGACTAAGTGGCAGCAAGCTTCGGATTTGATGGCCGCCGTGCCCCCGAATCATCCCCGCTACACCACTGCTGTCAACCGGACGGCACTTTACCGCCAAAATAGCGATCGAGCGCAACTGGAAGCACAAAATAAGTAAGCAGGGAAGTCAGATAAATTTAACAATAGAACTAGCAAGCGCGTCTCATTGAGTTGCGTTCGATGAGTTTTTGAGCAAAAACTCCGAAACTCTCAGCTCGGTGATGAGTGAGGATTGTTTGATTTTTAATTTTTGCGATCGCCGTCACACGATAGCCTGATTTGTATCACAATAAAAATTTACCAGGATCACAAACTTAAATAGGAAACATCACAGAGTCAGGAGAGGGGTGTCACCAAGCGGTCTCTAGAAAAGCTTCATACTAATAACGGTCAAAATTAGTGGGAATTGGATTTATCCTCATCGGGTAAAGGATGTAAAGTTCATCCCGTACAGATTGAAGGGTAGAAAACAGCCAAATAGAACTCGGTCAGATCTGGGTATATTTTTCACAGATTTAGTTACCCGCCGACGGGCTGCGCAAACACAGAAAGCAGGCTGATCGCAGTCAAGCGGACTGCGATCGATAGGTTATATATTTGCAGCGCGAGCCGGCTCAAACCTCATTAAAATAAAGGCTTCGTTGCCATGATCGATTACCAGGGAAATCAAGATTTTACTCCGATCGACCGATCGCCGTCAGAGTCTTGCACTTTGCATCTACCACAAATCGCAGAACCAGTATCAGTCCAAAAATTTCTGGATCGTCTTATGCAGTACCAGGTCGATCCTGCCCAGGTAGGGCGGCAAATTTACCAAATTCTCGCGACCAAAATCGATCGAGAAATCCTGCCACAAATAGCCAATACTTTGGGGGCGGTCTTGGGGGCAGACTGCTGTGTAGTTGCTGCTGTCAAAGACCAGCAAGTAACAATTCCCCATGGCTTGTGGGAAAGTCGAACCGACGCAAATGCTGCCAATGCCGGAACGGATTTAACTGCAACAGCCGAACTCTCCCAAACCACAAGATTAGAATCGCCTAGCATATCACTCGAACATCCCGTCTTGGCAAAGGTGCTAGCAGACGGCGAGATAGTGGCGATATCAGACTATCTGGAGAGTGGGGCAGCTTCATCGCCCAATTCCCCAGTGACACCGCTGCCTTGGCGGGCAATTTTGGCAGGGCCTGCGCGATTTGGAGGGGCGATCGATGGCATAATGATGGTTGGTAAGTCGCAACCTCACGAGTGGTCGGCAGCCGATCGGCAGTGCCTAGAAGCAGCATCGGATGCGATCGGCATCGCGATTTCTCACATTCAAAAAACTCAAGAAATTGCTAGCTTAAACGAACAGTTACAGCGACAAGCTAAATACAAAAATCTCCTGGGGTCAGTTGCCGCAGCGATCGACACGAGTTCAGAAGTCGATCTAATTTTGCAACGAGTTATTGAAAATACCGTCAATACCCTGCAAGTAGATAGAGGTCAAATCCTGCTGTTGAAATATACAGCTCCTCTATTTAAAACTCGATCGCCCAATCAAACGCCCAAAGAAAAAGTCGAATTAGTTTGCGAATACGCTGTCAAAAAAGATGCAAACAAACAGACAATAGCACCAAGCGATGGGGGCAAACAAAGCACGAGTGCCAAAACAAAAAACAAGGAGAAAACTGCTAATTCCAAATCCAAAATCCCCAACTCAAAATCAAATCATTTCCCTTCTTTTTGGATGTCGGAATCTAGCTTGTTCGAGAAAGCATTCCACAGCGCACCCAAACCCATCGCCTGCGGTGACGCAGGGGAATTAATCGGCAAGGAACAAGAGGGCGCCACAGAAATCTTGAAACTCCAAGGAATTCGCGGCCTGATGCTGGTTCCCCTGACGGGCGCCAACGGAGACGAAACCGTCTTGGGGTTCTTGGTTTTGCAGCACTCCGAACCCCGTCCTTGGAGTTCAGAAGAATTGGAAGTTGTGCAATTAGTCGCCGCTAAAGCGAGCAGGGCAATTATCCAAATCCAGACGCTCAAGGAAACACAAACCCTAGTTTCAGAAAGAACCGCTCAGTTGGAGCAAAGTATCGACGTGCAGGGAAAACTGTACGAACAATCTGCCCATCAACTAGAGCAACTGCGCAACTTGAAGCTGATTAAAGACGAGTTTCTCAGCACTCTGAGTCACGAGTTGCGAACCCCTTTAACAATCATGAAGCTGGCGATTCTGATGCTCAAACAAGCTGAACAGCCGTCAGCGAGTCGGGCTAAGTATCTCGACATTCTAGATCAGCAGTGTTCTAAGGAAACCGCTCTGGTTAACGATTTGCTGGCCCTCAAGCAGTTTGAGCCTCAGCAAGTCCCTATTTCTCTAATCAAAATCGATCTCAAGCGTTTAATAGAAGATTTAGCTGGGGATTTTGAGCAAAAGTGGGCGGATCGGGGATTGACTATCAAGGTAAATTTGCCGAAGCTTGCGCCTTCCTTGGAAACCGAACCCGACATTCTCAAGCGGGTGCTGCTGGAACTGCTGACAAATGCTGGAAAATACTCGGCTTCGGGAACGGCGGTGGTTTTGGAGGCGTCTGAGGCGGGCGACTGCATTGTCTTGAGCGTCTCTAATGTCGGGCGCGGCATTTCTGCTGCTGATTTACCCCACATCTTTGACAAGTTCCGCCGCGGCACTGGCATGACTGACCAAGCTATTCCCGGTACCGGTTTAGGTCTGGCGCTGGTAAAGTGTTTAGTAGAGCACTTGAATGGTACTATTGATGTGTCTAGCTGTCCGGCAGAAAGTTCTGAAGCTGACGAGTTGTGGCGCACATCTTTTACTCTGACTTTGCCGCAATTGCCAGCGAAACTCTCTAATCTAGAATAATAGTTTGGTTGAGAAGCGGCCCTTAATTGGCAGCGAACGGGCGAAGACTTGCCTTGATAGGGAGATTTGGAAATGTGACAAACGCTACCAAATCCTCCTTTTTGATTTGTTTGTCTGGTTGCCCGTATAAATTGCCGATACTCCTCAGGACTTATATGATGTCCGGTTATTTGCCCGTAATTAGCACCTGTTTGTAGTGAGGACTTTAGTCCTCTCTTGATGAATTAATCAGGAATAAATTCCTGACTACGAACTTAACACTTAACTATGGTTGTATAACTGGATTAGCTTAATTATGCAGTTTCGATCAAAGAAACCAGGTTTTATTAACTTTTTCAAAGACCTGCAACGCAGTATTATTGTACATCAAAGCAGGTTGATTTCTCCTGGATTTGCCCTGAAAATAGTCGTACTGCATGGAAATAGATCGTGAATATTATGCTAACAAAAGCTGCACCGAAACTCCTGCGTTGGCAACGTTCTAAATATTCGCCGCTGGCACGACAAATAGACGTTTTTGCTGCGACGGCAAAGTTTATGTTTTTTTTGTGGTGGGATGGACTGCTGCAAGATAACTCTGCTCATACTAGAAGAATTCGCGCCCATTGGTTGGTCAATACTTTGCTGGATTTGGGCCCGACTTTTATTAAAATCGGGCAGTCTCTCTCGACTCGCGCGGATTTGCTGCCGCTGGAGTACGTGAAGGAGTTGGAACAGTTGCAGGATCGGGTTCCTGAGTTTAGTTCCGAAGAGGCGATCGCCCTTGTAGAATCTGAGTTAGGCAAAGATATTTACGCTTTGTACCGCGATTTTGACCCATTGCCGATCGCTGCGGCGAGTCTGGGACAGGTGCACAAAGCGAGGCTGCACACCGGGGAAGATGTGATTGTGAAGGTGCAGCGTCCGGGTTTGGAAAGGTTATTCGATTTGGATGTGAAGGCGGTGCGCCAAGTAATGCGTTTGTGCGATCGCTATTTGCCTGGGACGCGCAAGTACGACCTAGAATCTCTTTATCACGAGTTTTTTAAGATTTTATATCAAGAGATTGACTACGTACAAGAAGGCAAAAATTCCGACCGCTTCAGCCATAATTTTCAGGAATATCCTCAGATTATTATCCCGAAAGTCTACTGGCAATACACGACTAAAAAAGTGCTGACTCTAGAATACGTTCCCGGGATTAAGGTGGACGATCGCATTAGTTTAGAGGCGATTGGAGTAGATATTACAAAGCTCAATCAACTCGGAATTTCCTGTTACTTGAAGCAGTTGCTAATTGACGGTTTTTTTCAAGCTGACCCGCATCCTGGAAATTTAGCGGTGACAGAAGATGGCAGCTTGATTTTTTACGATTTTGGGATGATGGCAGAGGTTAAGTCTCTGGCTAAAGACGAAATGGTCAAGACTTTTTTTGCTGTGCTCAGAAAGGATACGGATCAGGTACTCGATACTTTAATTACGATCGGCTTAGTGGAGCCGATGCCGGATATGATGCCGGTGCGCCGGCTGATTGCTTTTCTGCTGGATAAGTTTATTGATAAGCCGATCGACTTTCAAGCTTTCAATGAAATCAAGAACGAACTGTATATCATGTTCGAGCAACAACCGTTTCGCTTGCCTGCACAAATGATGTTTATTGTCAAGTCGCTGACGACTCTCGACGGCATTGCCAGAACACTCGATCCTCACTACAATTTCTTATCATGCGCTCAACCTTTTGTCAAAACCATTGCGGTGAGTAAAGGACGGAAAAATGCGATCGGAGAATTGGCTCTGCAAGCGCGAAGTTTCATCACCTACAAGTTGCAGCAGCCGAGCAAATCGCAAGTTTTCCTCAAACGCTTGGAGCAGCGGATTGAAGATGGGGAGTTGCAAATTCGTGTCCGTAACATCGAGAGCGATCGCGCCCTGAAACGCATAAATTTAGCTCTGAAAACTCTGATTTTTGCCTGTGTGGCGGGTTTTGGGGCGCTAACGGGTGCGGTGCTGCTGGTGGGCGGATATCAAACGGGGGCGATCGTAGCTTTTGGTGTGTCGGGATGCGCTGGCTTGTTTGTGCTGCGTGCTTTGCTAGATTTGTTGGTGAGGGAAAAGCTCGATCGAATAGCCGAAAAATAAATATACTTGGGAATAAAGTTCGTAGTGAGGACTTTAGTCCTCATTTAAAAAACTAAAGTAAAGACGAATTTCGCTCATGCTTTCTCCTGCATTTTTAGCAGATTTAATGCTGCCAAACGTTCATATTCTGCTTGTTGGGCCGCTAAATCTGCTTCTATTTCTGGTCGATTTGCGTGATAATAAGTCAGTGCAGCATAAACCTGCGCTAAAGTGAGATGATCCTGATCCGCTGCTATTTCCTCAGCACAATTACCTTGTTTGTATAAGACTGCGATTCGCTGCACCGATGTAGCAGTATCTGCAATAATAGGGATGCCATTCCGAAGGTGTGGCTCGCGGGTAATCAAAGTGCCAATATCAGTTAAAGTTGGCCTAGGTGAATCTGGGCTTAAAAATTTGAATTCAAGTATAGCATAAATTTATTAATTTTTTAAGCTATAATCAAATCAACCTGCCCTAAGTATTCCACAAGATAAGCAGCAGGAGGATTTGCTATGTCAACTACTGTTCTAGAAGTTTACGATCGCGTTCTTTCTACCCTTTCACCAAAGGATAGACTGCGCTTGGCAACTCTTATTCTCAACGATTTGGTGCAGCAAAATCTATCGGTTGTCGATGAAAGCGAGACTTGGACTGAAGAAGATAAACTCGATATCACGACATTTTCTTTGCAATACGCGGCCACCATTTTTCCGGAAAATAAGGAGATGTAATGGTGTCTTTTAATCATGGTGATGATCGTCGAAAAAAAAATGGATTTCAATAGCATCGCTCTAACTACTTTAGGCGTTTTTAACTGCAATTGCAAATCATTGAGAGCGGGCGATCGAGCTACGATCGATAAACTTAGCTATAATTGTAGGGAATCAGGTTATACTAAATTAGTAACTAACTTGCAATCAGATATGACTACGGTAGCTATCCTGCCTGTACTTAATACCAACGGTGAGAAATCCTATCGCGCTATTGCGGGCGATCGACAATCTGTCGGTCAAACTGCGGGTCAAGCTTTAGATGCTTTGACTTCTTTGTTAGGCGAAACGGACTTCAGCGCATTAATAGTCATTCAAAGGTTTAATCCTGATGAGTTATTTACTATCCAACAACAAAAAAGATTATCAGAATTAATGAATTTGTGGCGTACAGCGCGCGATCGAGGACAAACTCTTTCTCCCCAACAACAAGCGGAATTAGAAAGTCTTGTCGAAGCTGAACTTAAAGCTGCTACTATTCGGACAGAAGTTCTCGTACAACAATCGAGCTGATGAATCCTAACTACAATTTAGTAGCAGATCGCGCTGCTCATCGTTGCGAATATTGCCGCGCACCTGAAATCGTATTTAACTTTCCTTTTGAGATCGAACATATTGTTCCACTTGATCGAGGCGGTAATGATGAGATTTCAAACTTAGCATTAGCTTGTCGCTCTTGCAATCTGCGGAAAGGAACTAATACAAGCGGAATTGATTCTACATCTAATACAGAAGTTTCCCTGTTTCACCCAAGAGAAAATAGGTGGGAAGAGAATTTTCAAGTGCAAGCTGAGTCAGGTGCGATCGCAGGAATAACACCAGTAGGTAGAGTAACAGTTACAGCTTTGGGAATGAATTCTCAAGCACAGTTAATAGCGCGACAATTATGGATTCGTTTAGGTTTATTTCCCTAGCTTTGCGGATCGCGGGTAATCAAAGTGCCAACATCAGTTAAAGTTGGCATAGGTGAATCTGGGGTAAAAAATTAGATTTTAAGTATAGCATAAATTATTAATATTTTCGACGCGCTGCGACTAAAGAAAGAAACCGGGTTTTTGGCCGAATCGGCGGGTAAAACCGAAGTATTTTTGTCAAAAACCCGGTTTCTCATCTCATGCGTAAGTCCTCCAGGTTTTTCGAATTTAGAGTTGATTAGGACTTACGCACTCACCAAAGAAACCGGGTTTTTACCGAATCTGCTGGCTACAACCAAATATTTCCTAAAAAACCCGGTTTCTGAGCCCCAAATAGTTTGTGTTGGCCAATTGCTATCACCCGAATTTCGCGAGTCTGTTGTTTGAAGAGTAAACCCCCGCGTAGCAGGTAATGACATGACCAAAAGCCGATAACTTCGTAGAAAAAGGTTCTCAAAAAAAGACTTGACAAGGGGCCCAAATCGCTATAGATTACAGCTTACAGCTCTTGATGCGAGAGAAGAACACACCCATAACTCATTAGCCCAAAAACCAAACCATTGCGTTTTAAACCACGGGAGGTGGCCTTTAGGTGCTTGTTTATTATAGGTTATGTCACTGTTGCTCAACCAACTGCCGTTGCTCAACCAACTGCCTCCTTTTCGCCAACTAATACGATCGCCCAGCTTGCATTCAGTCTCATAATCAACTTTACCGCCTACTTCCAACCAGATTTTTTTCTGGACGCTAAAGCCAAAGTGACCCTGACTGTATTTTACCCACAATTGGTCGATCGTCCGTAAATCATCGCAAGGAAAATTATCGATCGAGTCCGTATCGAACCAGCCTTCCTTCTCCCGTCTAGCAGCTTTTAACATTACCTTTCTTGTTTCCCCATCCGCCTCTTTCCACTTCCCCGCCGCCAATAAATCCCGCAGATGAGTATAGTCAACACCCATCGCTGATTTAAGCTGCACCGAAACACCGGCAACCGTTGACGGAATCGGTTCCCGCAGATAACTCAACCAATCTTTCATCGACTGCGGCCGCTTTTGCGGTTCGGATGCCATCCCTTTTTCTATTGCTAAACTCACCCAATCTTGCACCCCAAAATCTTTCGCAGGTGGCAATGCTTCATTTCTAAAATGCCGATTGAGGGAAGCTGTTGGCACTTTTCCCGTTACCGCATAATATAAAGATGCAGCCAAAGCATAAATATCAACCGTTGGTTTGCCACTACCTTCGATATGCTGTTCCCAAGGAGCAAAAGCAGGGTTATGAGGATGTTTGCTGCTAATAATAGTTGGCATTAATTCACTTGCAAGACCAAAATCAATTAATACTGCTTGCCCGTTCGGACGCAACATAATATTACCTGGATGGGCATCTCGATGGACAATTCCTGCTTGGTGAACATCACTTAATGCTTCTCCAATTTGGCGGATAATTGCCACTGCTTCTGTATCCGGGAGTCGCCCCTGTTGCTGCTGTACTGTATCCCATAAACTTTGCCCGACTATTAAATCCATTACCAAACAGTGAAGGCCTGCTTCCTCAAACAAATCGCTAATGCGGACAATTCCAGGATGCGCGTTTTGGCAAAATTTGGCTAAGATTTGCCCTTCGCGGATAAATCTGCGGACAAAGTTTGCGTATTCCGGGTCATTTTGCAAACTCAGATTCGGCGTTTTGAGAACAACTTGATAGTTAAGTTGCAAGTGTGTGGCTTTGTAAGTCATGCCAAATCCCCCCATTCCGAGGATGGTGTCGATGCGGTAGGGGCGAGTTTTGAGGATTTGTCCGGGCGTCCACAGCATGGCAGGTTGCTTAAATTCTTTCTAATTGCTAATTATGATAAACTGTCTCGCTTCTAAAAAGCAACGAACAGGAAGCAATAACAGGATTTACCGACTCCGACAAAGAAACCGGGTTTTTACCGAATTTGTCGGTGACAACGAAGTATTTCGGAAAAAACCCGGTTTCTGATCCCGAAACTAAAGAAAAGAAACCGGGTTTTTTACCGAATTTGCGAGTTTCAACGAAGTATTCTCCCCAAAAACCCGGTTTCCGATCGCCCGTGCGTAATTCCTAAGCAAGAAGGGCGAGCATATTGCCCACCCTTTTTGCTAGATATCAATTTGATATCGGAGTTAAATTTTCAATACCCCCAGGGGAATTCGAATCCCCGTCGCATCCGTGAAAGGGATGTGTCCTAGGCCTCTAGACGATGGGGGCGCGTTTTGCGTTGCGTTTGCTTGTGTTCCGCACCTTTATTACCTTAACTAATCTTTCTGAATTTGTCAACTACTTTGCGAAAGTTTTTTTTCTAGTCGTCCGAAAGTTGCTCGCAGTAGGCTTTGAGGATGGCGGCGCAATTGCCGATCGCCCCCAAGTGAGCAATTTCATACCCGTGGGTATTCTGCGTCGGGAAAGCCAAACAAGCGGCGCGGGCGACATGGCCGAACTTCATGGCGATCGAAGCATCGCTCCCAAAACCGCTAATCACCGCCAACTGCACCTCTACATCGACTGCTGCGGCTGCTGCGCCTAATTGGCCGTTCAATCCTTCATCGTAGACTCCGTAGCCGTCCTGAACCAGCAACACCGGGTTTTCGCCATCTGCGATCGGGTATTCCGGCGCGATCGGGCAAATTTCCAAAGCAATCAGCGCGTCCAACGGCTGGCGCTGCGTGAAATACAAAGCTCCGATCGCCCCAACCTCCTCCTTCGCCGACGCCACCAAATAAACATTCACCGCAGGCTCTGTCAAATATTCCGCCAGAGCCAGCAAAATCGCGACAGAAGCCTTGTTGTCCAGGGTGTAGCTCGCGATCCAATCTTTCAAGCGCAGGGGCTGTTTGCGGTGCTTTCCAACCACCATCCGCGTACCCGGCCGAATTCCGGCCTCGGCTAATTCCTCGGTAGTACACTTGGTTTCGATCCAGGCATTTTCCCACTTGACAGCAGCATCTTCCTGCTGAGCTTTTTGAGGAGATTCGTGAGAAACGTGGCGACTCCCGAAGCTGAGAATGCCACTAATTGTTTGCTTGTCGCCCAACAAATCGACCACGCCTTCGCCGTAAACCCAAGGAAACGCGCCGCCCAACCTGCGGACTTCGACGCGGCCGCGATCGCCTATTGTTTTAACTAAGGCGCCAATTTCGTCTTTGTGGGCGGTAATGGCGATCGACTTTTCTCGATTGCGCCCGGGAATTAGGGCGATCGCATTGTCAGCGCGATCGATCCAAGCATTCACTCCCAGGGCGGCGAACTTTTCTATCAACCGCTGGTTAATTTCCGACTCCGCACCGCTGGGGGAATGCAGCATGACTAATTCTGCGATTGTGTGGAACAGGCGATCGAACTCTAACATTTTTGATTCCGGCGTTTGGGAGCGTATTTTGACATATATTAAAGCAGATTTATTCTGTCTAGCAATCCTCTTTTCTGAAGTGAACCAGATTTCCCAAACTCATACCATATTAGTAGGGTGCGTCGCCCTTGAAAATCCCTCAAAAAAGAGCGACTATTTCCTAGCGACGCACCTTTTTCCCCAACTCATACCATATTAGTAGTCGCCCTTGAAAATCCCTCAAAAAAGAGCGACTATTTCCTAGCGACGCACCTTACAAAATAGTTGAGAAAACAAAGAAATTTTGGGGCTTATTTTGACGGGAACTTGTATATGAGGTGCGTCGCCCTAGAAAAATCGATTAAATTTAGGAAATTTTCAGGGCGACGCACCCTACAAATACTTTGCGCGCCGATCTCAGAAACCGGGTTTCTTGCGATATTTCTCGTCACCCAACCTAAAATTCGGAGAAACCCGGTTTCTCGCCCCTACATCTATAGTCCGAAATATTGTTATCATAAAAATGAAAATATACTCAACTTATTCCTATGCTTTTCCATAAACTTCAGCAACTGATGCAGCGCCAAATTAGAGCCAAAAAGTTAGGCATAAAATTCAACAGAGTTGCTAGCTTTCAATTGCCAGATAATTTGCTTGTACAAGGAAAGCGCCATCAAGTAAATGTGCCTTCAGAGAAAGGTATGGATGGAGAATTTATAGAAGTGCTTTTAGACGACTGCTACGGAGTCGAGCAATTATCCCAATCGCTGAGGACAATTATTGATATTGGAGCCAATGTCGGGTTATTTCCAATTGCTGCGAGGAACAGGTTTCCCCAGGCGGTGATTCACGCCTACGAAGCTAATCCCAACTTGGAAATTTACCTCAAACATCAATCTGAAATCGCAAAATTTACGTATTTTATGGAAGCTTTGGGAGACCGAGATGGTAAAGTAGTTCTGGATATTCGGGAAGTCTCGGGAAAAACGCGATCGACTGTCAGCGAAAACGGCGATGTACCGATGGTATCGTTGAAAAGGGCGATCGATCGCATTGGCGGCAGCGTCGATTTAGCCAAAGTAGACTGCGAAGGTGCAGAATGGCTGTTATTTGAAGACCGAGATTCTTGGAAACTGGTGCAAAACCTGTCTTTAGAATATCACTTGTGGTCTGGTCACACTCACGCCGAAACCCGACAAGTTATTGAAAACTTAGGCTTTCGGGTCAGAAAGCAAATGCCAATAGATAAATGGTACGGCTCGATATTAGCATCCCGAACCCCCTACCCTAAATAAGGTTAGTAGTGAGGACTTCAGTCCTTCTTTTCTTGAGGACTGAAGTCCTCACTACTAACCAATAACATAGCTTCGATTAAATCAGTTCTTCCCCTTGATTAAAACTGTGCATTCCTTGATTTTCATCGACACGAACAATAGGCTCTTCGGGAATATTGAGGATGCCTGTGAATGCTTCTTGACTTGCTTGCAAAGCTTGTTCCTTGTTTTTTCTAGCGGCAAGTTCGCGCTGCAACTTGTCAATTGTCCGTTGAAAACGAGCTGCTTGCCTGAGGATTTCCTGTTCCGAAAAATCCAGTAATTGAATCAAATTAGAAATTTGATATTCCAGTAATTGAGTTTCATAAATATTGTGATAATTCACAATAATTTCCGATTTATTTGAGGAATCAAAAACAACTTTTTCGTCGGATAAAGACAGGGATGTTTTGACACTAAGTGCCAAATGTTTAAACATTTGGGCCGTGCTTGGGGGAATTTTTACTTTCAGGAAAATGACTACAGCAAACAAACTTCCTGACCGCAGAAGTCCCCCAAATCCCAAGACCGACTTAACTTGGTAGGGGATAATTAAGGAATCTTGTTCGGGAATAAAGGGGCTGCCTTTTGCCTCTGATACGTGAAAAATATTTAATGGTGCGGGTTCTAATTGCAGGAATCTTTCTCGCTCGGTTCCGAGGACTGTAGGAATGTCTAAACCGAAGTGCCGGATTATTTCGGAAATCGCCGGGTTTTTAGCTACTAATTCGGCGCTAACTAACGGAATAGCTGTATTTTCTGCTGCTGTGTGCCGAGAATTCCAATGGGGTTCTGGGCCGGCTGCTGCTAGCAGAGTCCAGCATTTCATGTCGGGGGCGGGGGAATTTCCGTTCATCAAGCGGCGGGCGGATTGTTGCAAGGAGTCTTCTAGTTCCCCGTAGGGATGAGTTTTGAACAAACGCACTAAAACACAGGTATTTTCTCCGGTTTGCGAATCGCAAAAATGTTGGTAAATATACTTGACAATTTTCTGGCTGCTGGCTTCCATACTAGCAGCATTTCTACCGAACTGGCGCAGGACTAAACTGCATTTCGCGATGTCTTGCGGGGTAAATAGGGTAATATCGTACATTGAAAAACGCTCTCCCAGACTCAAACACTCTTTTTCATTTATCCTTAAGTCCGTTACCCCATCCGGAATCCTACTGAGAGTTTTTCCAAGTGCTAGTTAAAATATGTACAAAGTTTGCCAGCCAAATGCAGCGCTTGTCTGGCAGGATACAGAAATTAAGACTAAGCAAGAGTAATAGAAAAAATCTATCCCGTAGCGCGCGCACCGCGCACAGAGAGGCCGATGTATGATTTATGGCGTTTGCAAGGATTTGTGACGGTGACTCGGGCAGAGAAATTAAAGAAGCGAGACTTTTCTACCAGAGTCAGGATCGTAATCTAACAGGTTCGATCGTTCGGACTTCAGTCCTCAGCAAAAGAAGGACTGAAGTCCGAACGATCGAACCTTTTTTGTTTAAGTTGAGGCTTTGTTTAAAACTTTTAATCATCCTAAACAACTCTACTGGGCTGGTTGAGACTTGGCTTGCAGAGCATCTTTAGCCGACAATCCCTGATCTTGTATGCCAAAATACCACAAACTTGCAGCAGCTTCGGCGCGAGTCACGGATTTCTTGGGCTGAAACAGAGTTGTAAAACCAAAAACCCGGCGAATATTCGCCAAGTCTCCATTGTTGAAATCAGCTAAAATTGCCCGCGACGCCTGGGAATCAATCTTAGAAGCATCTTGAAAACCCCACTTTTCTTTCACTCCCTCAATGTTTGCTGTGGGTAAAACTTGACGAGTATCTAATGGTACTTTCCAGAGAATCATTGTTTCGCGGGTTAAAGGTGCATCCGGGCGAAATTTCACATCTTTCGTTTCTCCTGAAAGTGAACTCTGAATTAAACCCGCTTCTGCTAAACCTTGAATTGCTGAAAAATCTGGGTCTGTTTTGGGTATGTCAGAAAAGGCTGGTTCGCTAGAGTCTACTGCTAATCTAATTTGTTTGGCTTGACGGCTGGCATAAATTTGATTGTTTGCTGCTACTAACCAGCGGGCGTATTCGCGGCGAGTGATTATTTTGTTGGGTTCGGGTAAAGTGCTGCCTGTTTCTAAGTTAGCATTTTTTTTCGCTCGCACTTTCAGCACTTCCAACTGAGCCAAATCTGCCACATACTGCTGCAACTGTTGAGGAATTTTGGTGTCTAGTTGGCTAACTTTTGCTGATTTTGGCGAAGCGGATGGGGTTGGAGTGCTTCCCTCTGAATTTGATGGAGTCGGTGAAGCGGTTGGAGATGGGCTAGACTCGGAGTTGTTAGGTTGGGGACTGGCTGCAATTTCTGGGCTGTCTTTGCTGTAGTCGATCGCAAATTCTGTGGATCCCCCTACTTTCTGAGTCGGAGAAAGCGACACTGTTACCTGCAATTTATCTCGGGTTGCGACTAAAGCACCTTGTCCGTCTGCGGTTGGGAGGCTGACTATTTTCCAGTTGCGGCGCCCAAACTCTAATTGATAAAAGTTCTGAACCGAATTAACCGGATCTGTGCTTTCCCAGCGCAGCCGCACGTTTTTTGACGGCGCATCGGTTGGCGCACCAACTTCGATTAACTGAGCATTAGGATAGAGTGGAATCTCTTTGGGGAAATCGTCCGGGAGTTTGGCTGTAGAGTTTGTTTCAACTGCTGTTGCTGGTGGCGGGTAAGAAAAAACTGCTGGATTTTGTTGTAATTTCGGATCGGCTGCTACGGATTGTTCGAGTGCCTTGCTGTTGGGGCTGTTTGCGCAAGCTGTGACAGCAGCCAGCAGACACACAGCTAGCCAAGTATTTACAGCAGCGAGTATATTGGTTTTATTGGTTTTACTGGTTTTAGCTGGCGATCGCCCGATCGAGTTGCGTTGCCGTTGAGTAAATATAGTATTCAGCATAAATCCCTCGTTTGCGGATATATTTCTAGGCTAGCGCAGATCGATCGGACAAATATATTTTTTAATCAAATGAAATTATTGCATATAATCCTAGTTACTGCTACATTACTTGTCTCGGCCCTCAAGTTTGCCAGTCCCGAAAAAGCTGAAGCAGCCCCCCTGCGGGCGCCACTTCCTCAGCCGGAGTGGCAGCCATTTTGCTCGGCGATGGGTCAGTTTGCGATCGATATGCCAGGAACTCCCAAAATTAATACTGAAACTTTTTCAACTCAAATTACCACTCATACATACAGATCGATCTTAAAAAATAAAGAAACTTATTTACTTCAATACTTTGACCTAGATTTTCGGATCAGCAACAAGAATATCAAAATTACTTTAAATAATGCAGTTGATTTTTTTGTCGTGGGGGCAAATGCAAAATTGCTCCAAGTGCGGGATATTTCCCTGGGCGGATATCCGGGAAAAGAGTTTGAGTTTCAGCCGCTTTCCGCCAAGGAACCTGTAGGTGTAGGTCAAGTTTTTTTGGTGGAAACGCGCGTTTACGGGCTGGTTGTCACTACTCCAGAACCAGAAAATGCTCAAAAATTTCTCGACTCTTTTCGTTTGTATTGAAGAAGGAAGTTCGGCAACGGATGTCAGCGATCAGTCATTAGCGATCAGTCATTAGCGATTAGTCATTAGCGATCAGTGATTAGTCATTAGTGATTAGCGATCAGTCATTAGTGATTAGTCATTAGTGATTAGCGATCAGTCATTAGCGATTAGTCATTAGTCATCAGTCATTAGCGATCAGTCATTAGTCATCAGTCATTAGTCATCAGTCATTAGTCATCAGTCATTAGTCATCAGTCATTAGTCATCAGTCATTAGTCATCAGTC
>NZ_JAUBUN010000010.1:20164-48594 GCF_036702665.1 Microcoleus sp. Aus8_D2 | reverse complement strand
ATTAGTCATCAGAAAAAATTATTTTTGAGTGGCGATCGAATCTATTAATAACACTTACGTTTTTGAACTTGGTGTATCTGAAAATATTAGCTTTAGCAAATAAAAATATCGGAATCAACCTGATTTATGATGAATAGTGCGTCCAGGAATAATTAAGTTAAATTTAATCTAATACCCGTTTGAAAAAAGAATGCAACTGTAGGTCAGCTTCAAACTCATATTCACTCACTCATCCCCAATCGCAAATCCTTCGACGCTCGCCCTCGCGCCCAATTCTCAAATCTCAAATCTAAAATGCTATAAGACCTTATTTGGTTTTTTGTACTCTATCTAAGGACAGAGGTAAATTTTACACCTGTGGAGCGATGTAGCGGGTTCCTCAATTTTATATGTTTGATATAAGGCTTTTTAGAGAGCAGAAAGCACCAGCTAAAATTCTGTGTGGCTTAATCTAACTCAACGAAGTCTCGCTCATCGAAAGCTTACCCGGAGGGTATTAACATATTATGAACAAACTAACACCAATTATCATCAGCGGCCTCCTATTATTTGGAGCTGCTGCTTGCAGCGACGGGGCTAAAACTAGCGCTGATGCTCCTAATTCTGCCACAGAAAATAGCAAGAACCCGCCCCCAGCGGAGACAGTTAAAAAAACTCAGGCCGACGCCACTAGCGATATTCGCAGAGCACAAGCAAATTCTGATATCAGGGCCAGAGAACAGCGCAACAACGTGACGGGCGGCGATGCAATCAGAGCCGATGGCGATCTGAAAAGTGAAGTTCGTTCTAAGTTGGAAGTGAACATCGCTCAAGGTCAGCTAACTGTTGAGGCAAAAGATGGGGCTGTAACCGTAGGTGGCACAGTTCCAAATCAAACTGATTTAGCTAAAATTGAGCCGCTAGCTAAAGAGATTAAGGGTGTCAAAACGGTGAATGTTACGGCTGTTGTCGCCCCCGCTGCACCCGCATCGCCTAGCAAGTAATAAATGAGAAGGAAGTTCGGCAACGGATTTGGTAACGGATTTAACGGATTGTTTGACGGATTTAACCGATATAAGGAAGAGGGAAAGTTGGGGATTTTAAAAGTGCTTTCGCAGTGGATTACAACGCTTACGTGAATCTTCCGGGTTGCGTTTTTTTGAGTTAAAGAGTTGAAGATTAACCCACTCAAAAATCCGCGCTCCAAACTCGCGCACTACCTGCAATTTGCCATTGGCAATTTACGATTTAAAATTCCTGATAATTAGTGGAAACCTGTCGGAAGATAGAGACCGAGGTTATTCCCAGCGACCGATGAAAAATGTGGGGAAAAAATGACTAAATGTGATTGATGGCAGCAAGCAGAGCATAAATTCTGTAGTTGTGTAAAAACAGTATATTTTGAAGGAGAAAAGAAATGGCTTTAGGTCAACACAAACGGGCTGTAGGATCGTTTTATAATTACCGCGATACGGAACTAGCCTTGATGGAACTGCAAAGTACCGGGTTTCCGATGAATAAGGTTTCGGTAGTTGGGGAAAATCTCAATGGCAGCGAAATAGCGGGCGCTAGCGCTGCTAAGAGTACCGATGAGAAAGTGGGTGGCGGGGCGAAAGCTGGCGCGACGGCTGGAGTCGTGACGGGCGGTTTGATTGGGTTGCTCGGCAGCATTGGGGCGCTGGCGATTCCGGGAGTTGGCCCGGTGATGGCGGGGGGCGCGATCGCCACTCTGCTTGCTGATACTGTAGTCGGAGGCGCGATCGGGGCTGCTGCGGGCGGTTTGGTCGGCGGTTTGGTGGGTTTGGGTGTTCCCGAAGCCAAAGCTAAAGTTTATGGCGATCGCCTCTCGCGCGGAGAATATTTGGTATTCGTCGAAGGAACAGATGCCGAACTTGCCACCGCCGAAGGAATTATGAGCGTGCGGGGCATTCAAGATTGGGGCATTTACGATGTGCCGGCAGACACCGGCCGCAGATCGATGGCCCGCCACAAGCGCGCTGTGGGCGTGTTTTCCACCCGCCGCGAGACTGAACACGCGCTGGGAGAACTGAGAACAGGGGGTTTCGACATGGATCGGGTTTCGGTCATTGCTAAGGATGGCGATTCTAAAGGGGATATCGCAGGCATTGACGTGCACGACAGCGCAGACAACAAGGCCGATGAAGGGGCGACTAAGGGTGCGCTCACAGGCGGAACGCTGGGCGGTTTGACTGGCTTGTTGGTAGGTCTCGGCTTGGTGGCAATTCCGGGTATCGGGCCGATTATGCTGGCTGGAGCTGCGGCTACGACGATCGCCACTACGCTAGCAGGTACTGCTTTGGGTGCGGCTGCGGGTAGCTTGATCGGAGCTTTAGTCGGTTTGGGAATTCCCGAAGAGGAAGCCATAGCTTATAACGATCGAGTCGCGAGGGGAGATTACTTGGTAATGCTTGACGGTAGCGAAGCAGAAGTCGCTAAAGCTGAAGCAATTATGAGCCGCGGAGGCGTTCAGCATTGGAACACCTACGACTATCCCAGCGTGGATACCGCTCGGGCTGATTACAGCGTTCCCGGCACTCCTAGCGTTGATACTACGCCTAATATTTACGACCCAAATCAGGGCGTTACGGGCCACCGTCGGGTTTAGATACTTCGAGTTTGATGGTTGAGACTTGGTTTGGGTATTGTTTCTACTTCCCGCAGGACAGCAGCCCTGTTGCACTCTGATTGTGGAAGGCGCAGACGTTTACCCCAAGGCCGGTAAAACATCTCAAAAGTCGGCTTTTTCTGTGAAAGCCGGCTTTTGTTTGGTTGTCGAAACCTAAACAGTTTGATTTCGGTAATCTGTAACAGTCAACTGTCAAGCGGTCAACTGCCAACTGTCAAGCGGTCAACTGTCAACTGCTATAAAAGTTTAATTTTGAGAGTGCGAGCTGGGCTTTGCGCCGGGAGGTCGATCGGCTCTCTAAATTTTTACACCCTAAATCCGCAGCGATTTTTGAGTCTGTAACACTCACTACTGCAAGGGTTGCAAACGTCGGAGTATTATTAAATTGGATGACTTAAATTGCAGCAGAGATTGCCCCGTTAGTCAAAGAGCGACTATCTTTAATTATGGGGTGGCTAATTTCAGCAAATTATATCAGGTGAAGTAGCCAGTCCCGCGCGCCGAGTACGGCCTGCGGTGGTCGGCAATTATTAGAATAATATTGTCGTCGCCTTGGGGCAAGACTGAGGCTGGTCATTGGTTGGCTGTAGCAGCCCAATTGCCTTTGGCAAGACCGGCTAAAGGAATATAGTTTTTCTGGGAATGCCTCAACGAAGCATTTTTCAAGCCCAGGAACAGCTTTTATGTCCGGGAGCGCGTCTGGTGTCGGGCGTTCTGTTAATTAGAAGCGCAAGCGCTCATGGATCGAGTAAACATTAACAGCAAGCACAGCAGCGCGGGAGTACGGGAACGGCTCGCGGCGCTTTTTTTGGCGAAATCTCAGGCCCATGGCAGGCTATTGCTGGTTTCGCCTGGGACTCGATCGGGACTCCGAGCGAAACAGCCTTCCTGTTCGATTTCACGCTGCATTGAGCACAGTGGGGGGAGGTGACACTAGCTGAGCTGACCGGGCTCTGCTTTCATTGGCGATCGAAGAAAGAAGGCAAAAAGTAAAAGATATTCGGAGTTGAAGCTTCGAGCCCTTATTTCTTTCGGGAACTAATAGATTTGCTCCCCTGCACCAGCAATTTTTGGGCTGTGAATGCGGCGCGGGTGCCGCCAGCAATAACCCCAAAAATATGCGATCGACAACTTATCGATTTATCGATATTTTGTAAATAGTTAGTAGTTAATAGTTAGTGATTAGCAGTTAGTATAAATACAACTAACAATTAACAACTAACATCAGCCGCAACTAACTCTTAGCAGCATAAGACTTACAGGCGGAAGCGAGAAACTCGGTTTCTTGATAAATGCCCCCTAGCCAAGCCCTACTTTTACGAAAAACCGGGTGGCTTTTCGTAAGTTCTACGTAAATTATCAGGGTGATGCTAGAAATCAACCAGTTTTGATAATTCTTACTGCTGCAGTATTGGTTTGAGAACTGACTAGCAAACACGAGCATACAAACTTTCAGACAACATTGAACATCGATAAATTAAGGAAACTCACTCAATTTTTTTATGAATTTCACTGAGCTTTTAAGTGCCGATGAACTTTTAACTAGACATAGAAACGGGGAACGAGATTTTCGAAGAGCCAACCTCATTGCCGCTCATTTGATTGAATCTAATCTCAGTCGAACTAATTTGAGCAACACTAATTTGAAAGGCGCCAACTTAATTAGAAGTAAATTAATAGGAGCTAATTTAAATGGCGCCGACTTGAGCGGGGCTAATTTATCTAAGGCGAAATTAATTGAAGCGAACCTAGGCAGTTGTAGTTTAACGGGAACTGTGGCGATCGGAGCCGATTTTAGCGGAGCAAATCTCAGCGGATCAATATTGTCTCGCGCTGACTTGAGCAAAGCTGTGATGACTGGAGCGAGTTTAGTCGGAGCTTGTTTGCTAAGTGGCTCGAAACTAACTGAGGCTAATTTGAGCGGGGCGACGCTGAGCCGAGCAATTATGAGCGGGGTTGATTTAAGCAGAGCAAATCTGACTAGAGCGATTCTCAGCGAAGTAGATTTGAACGGAGCAAACCTGAGCGGTGCAAATCTAATTCGGGCTTATCTCAATCGCGGAAATCTCAGCGGTGTCAATTTGGTTGGGGCGATTTTGAGCGAAGCAAGTCTGCGGGAGGCTTGTATTTGTGCTGCTAATTTGAGCGGTGCTGACTTGAGCGGTGCTGACTTGAAAGGAGCTAATTTAAATGGTTCTAATTTGAGCGGTGCTGACTTGCAAGGGGCTAATTTGAGTAAAGCTAATTTGAATGGTTTGATTCTGCACAATGCTGATTTGAGGGCTGCGAATTTGAACAAGGCTTCTTTGCGGGGAGCTGATTTGAGCGGCGCGAATTTGTCGGGTGCTAGCTTGCTGGAAGCTGATTTGCGGGGAGCGAATTTGAGTCACGCCAATTTGTCGGGAGCGGGTTTGCTGCTGAGTTCTTTGACAGGGGCAAATTTGACAGGAACTAATTTGTCGGAGGCTAATTTGATTGGGGCTAGCTTGAATGTTGCTAATTTGAATGAAGCGGCTTTGGGCGGGGCGATTTTGCCGAATGGGGCTACTCACAGCCGCGATTGATCGGATGTCCGGTAGCGTGTTGATTGTCAGTTGGGAGGAGGCTAGCGATCGATCGCGCGTGAAGTCAAAAGCTTCACTTACGTCGTGTCGTTTTTTTTGCAGTGGCGCGCTACTCGCGGGTGCGAGATCTCGCACCCGCGTTTGACTGGCGACAAAGCGCCCCCAAAAAAATAGTGGCGAGGGCCCTCGCCGCTATTTGGGATTTTTTTGGTAATTTACTTGAAATTTTCTAGAATCCGTGCTATGGTCAAAAGGTTTGAGACATTGTGAGTTAGAGGTAAAACCCCGCAGAATGAAACAATTGGGAACCCATCTGGTCGCTGATGCTTGGGAGTCTCCTGGAGACCTCCTCAACGATCCTGAACGTATCCGCCGCGCCATACTCGATGCGATCGAAGCCGGAGGAGCTACTCTCATCGATTTGTGCGTACACCAGTTTAGTCCTCACGGAGTGACGGCTACTGCAACTTTGGCAGAGTCTCATATAGCAATCCATACTTGGCCTGAACACGGTTATTTTGCAGCAGACTTATTTTTCTGCGGAGCCGGCGACCCTCACCGAGCCATGAAGGTGCTACAGACAGCTCTGGAAGCTAAACAGGTAAAACTCACTGAGTTCACGCGCGGTTTCGAGCCCGGGGTGGGCATTCTAGGTTCTGCTTGTGAAGAGCAGTATGCACCTCGTTTAGTAGAAACGAGTGCAGCCAGAGGATGATAAGCCAATTAGCGTAACTTTGAACATTTTATGCTAGGTTTTCGTTAAAATCCCACGGTTCGAGCCGTGGGATTATTGTTGCAATTTACTTTCCCTTCAACAAAGGGCGAACAACTAAATAACCTGCACCGAAGGCGGCAATGACAATGAGAAAAATGGCAATAGCCAACCACAATCCGCTTAAGTCTGAGGCTTTTTTTGCTTGAGAGCGAATGCGGTAAGGAGTTTCCGGCACCTCTGTAAATAATTTTTCAGGGAGTGTATCCGGCATCGGAGGGGCTGTTGGCTCAGGTAGAGGGAAGGGGAAAGCCACTTTCTGAGGTGGTTGAGGTACGGCAGAGCTAGTCCGCGAGGTTAGAGGTGCTGGGGGCTCAGGTTCAACGCTGAAATTGAATTTGACTGAGGGCATTGGAGGCATCCCAGTCTGGGTGACGCTCTGAGCCGAGTTGACTACTTGCTGTAGCTGTTGGGATACTTGAACTACTGTTTCTACTTCTCGCCGCAGTTGTTGATTTTGTTGAACTAATTGCTGGTTGTGGGTTTTGAGGGAGTCGATCATCGCTTGGGCAGCTTGCAGCTCGGCCGTGACTTCTCGATAGAGCGAAATCGGTACGGATGGAGAGTAACTATTTGAGTTTTCAGGGGAAGTATTGTCAGGTAAGGTAGTATTTTGCATAATTGTAGATGGCGAGGGTGAACTTTTTTTAGTTTAGCCTGAGAGTATTTGCAATTTGATCGATCGCAACACAATTGATCGAGATAGTTGTTACAGATATTAATAGTAAATTTAATTAAATGTTACAATTTCTGAGTCGATCGCTATGAACAACCACCCAACAGAACAAAGTATGTCGCAAAAGTCAAGCACCGAGGAAATGAAATACGGCGAACGCGAGATTTTGGAGGGGCAGTTAATTACTTTCCCGAACCCGCGAGTCGGGCGGCGCTACACGATTGACATTACTTTGCCAGAATTTACTTGCAAGTGCCCGTTTTCTGGCTATCCCGATTTTGCCGCGATTCACGTTACTTACGTGCCCGACGAGCGAGTGGTGGAGTTGAAGGCGCTGAAGCTGTACGTTAACAGTTATCGCGAGCGCTACATTTCTCACGAAGAATCGATCAATCAAATTTTAGACGATTTTGTCGCAGCTTGCGCGCCGCTGGAAGTGACGATTAAGGGCGATTTTCTGCCACGGGGGAACGTGCACACTGTGGTTGAGGTGCGGCACGAGAAGTAGAAGGTAGAGTCTTCTGCGGCTGGTACTTATTGCGGTAGGGTGCGTCAGGTTTGAGATTCTCAATCAGCACCGAAAGCATGATTCTGACGCACCGTTTTTTGCTTTCGGTGCATCAGTGAGACTGTTGGTTTGGATCGAAAATAACGCTAGAGTAGGGCACCCTACTTAATTGCTTCGGAGAGAGATTCTAAGGAGATAAATTGTTTCACATCTAATATTTCGATCAATACCAGTTCTCCGCTGCTATAATAGTGCAGAATGATTTGCCCTTCATCTTCGGCCTAGGCGATCGGGCGTTGGCGAAGCTTGCAGAAGAGGATCGCAAATTTCGATCGACATCGCGTCTACATCAGGGCTGTATCTAATCTTTTTCATCATATTTATCCCTTGGTGTAAGGTACGCCACAAGCACCCTACGGATTGAGATGGTTAGCTTTGACTAGCAACAGAAGTGGGGGCGATCGCACTTTTGGCCTCTGCCGTTTTCAATTCTGCCAACTTGTCCAAAATCTCCACAACTTCTCTTTCAAAAATCACCTGAGCGCGATTAGTGCGCCCGCCGACATAGAGTTTGCCGTTTTTTTCCAAAGCCCAAATCTGGGAGTGAGACAAATAGCTCATCAGCACGCTGAGCATCAGCAACCCAAAGCCAGTATAAACGAGCGGAATTCCCGGATCGGCTTTAATTTGCAATCCCGTGCTGCCTACAACTTCATCAATTGCCAACATCACTCCGTTAACTTCAACTGCTGTACCGGCGCGCACTGTAGTTAACAATTTGCCATCCGTACCGTAGACTAACATAGTTCCTTGCAAGTCCTTTGCTAGCAGAGAAACTCCTGCGCTTAAATCCGGTTTAGTCGGAATCCAAGCACCCCAAATTCTGCCTTTACCTTGGGTGTCTAACTGAGCCATTGGTAATTGCAAAACCGGGCTTTTGTTGAGGCGAACTCGCACGGCGGCTAGGCTCCAATCTGCTTGATAAAATGTCACTCCCCGGTATCTGAGGGGTTCGTTAACGTGAATGGTTTTGCGATCGACCTCTTGGCCTGTTTTGTCCAAAACTGACAGATCCGAGTAAAATTGGTCGATCGCCCCGCTCGGACTATAATCGATCCAGAACCGATTCACACGCACCGACCAATCCTTCGGTATTTGCGGCCGGGCCCAAGGCCCCGCATCAGTGATATTCTGCACCTGAAACGTCTCACCGCTAGGAACCATTTCTTGGCCCGTAAATCCGGTCATCGAACCCAACATCGAGCCAGCTAAAATAATTAGCATACTGGCGTGAACAATAATCGGGCCAATTTTGCCAACTATGCCCTTGCGAGCATAAACTTTTTCGCCTTCTCGGAAGATGCGGTAGTTTTTTTGCTGCAAAAGTTGCTCCAAAGAAGTTAAAGAAGTTGTTTCTAATTCCGCACTGAGAGCTAATTTTTCAAACTGCTTCGGTTCTTCATAAAATTTCCAGCGGCGAGCGGCTTTTAGGGCGGGAAATTGTCTGGTAAAAGTACAAGCTGTCAAGCTGCTACCGAACAAAATTAGGATTGACAAAAACCACCAAGTGCGGTATACGTGGTCTAGTCCTGAAATTAGCACAACTTTCCAGGTTAGGAAGCCGAACAAAGCCGGGTGTTCTGGATAGTTGGATTGGTAAAACTCTACAGATTGGCCTTGTTCGATGACGGTACCGGAAATGCTAAAAAATGCGATCGCCAGCAGCAAGATAATTGCCAGCCGCAAATCTGCCAGCACCGGCAAAATTTCTCGCTTGAAAAACTTTTGAGGCGCAGTCGCCCAGTCTGATAGTTTTGATAGAAATACTTCTTTTGATGTCATTGGGAATGGGAATGGGGAATGGGGAATGGGGCATTGGGCATTGGGCATTGGGCAGATAACTAATACACAACCTATAACAACTAATTAATTCTGTGTATCCTTGAATTCTGTATTGTTTTCGGTAATTGTTAAAGGACTGAATTCCGAACGATAGAACCTTACTGCGAAGCTTAGGCGGGAAGTATCCGGGACAGCAGGGAGAACACGCCATATCCTACTAGCAAAACGCCGCTCACAGGCGTAATCCAACTCGACCAACGGCGCAATTCTAACAACTTTTTAATGCTCGCGGTAAAAGTACCTGCTACAATCAGCGGAGCGACGTAGCCAGCAGCGTAAAACAGCAGCAACACACCGCCTAAAACTGTATCTCCCGTTTTGGAAACCCAAGCTAAGAGGGTAGCTAAAACTGGGGTGCTGCAGGGAGAAGCTACTAAACCAAAAGTTAAGCCTAATAAGTACGATCGCACGCCCGCAGGCAAATATGAAGGAACCCAGCCCACAGCGTCAAAAGACGGCATTTGCAAGGGTAAAGCTTCGAGTAAATTCAGCCCCATTAAAATCGCGATGATGCTGACAACGATCGGCAAACCCAGACCAATTTTGCCATAAACTTGACCCGCAAATGATGCTACAATCCCTAAACCCGCGAGGGTTGTCGCCAATCCCAGGGAAAACCACGCCGACTGGGCGGCGGCTTGCAGGCGGCTTTTTGCTTCGTATCCGCCGATGTAGCCGATCGTGATCGGCAACATGGAAAGCATACAGGGCGTTAAGCTGGTTAGCAACCCTGCCAGAAAGATGACTCCCACGCTGACTAAACTCAGGTGTGTCAGTTGAGTGTTGACTAAATTATTAGCAAATTGTGCGACTTCGTAAAGTTGGGTTTGCAGGGTTTCCATCAGTCGATTTTAGATTTTAGATTTTAGATTTTAGATTTTTAGATTGACTCTACAGTCGATTTTAGATTTTAGATTTTAGATTTTAGATTTTTAGATTGACTCCACAGTCGATTTTAGATTTTAGATTGACTCTACAGATGAATGTGGGATCTTCAACTAAATATCTAATTTTTTAGATCTTCACGACTTAAGTCTGGGCTTGTATCCCTATGCAGGCGATCTCAGACGGGCGTGCTGTTCTGGCTCTGTTGAAAATTGTAACAGATGCGTGCAGGTTCGGTCTGCAATTTGAGAGAGATTTGAGCGAGATTGACTGGTTGGGAGTTGAAAGGTCGATCGCACTTCGGTTTAAACTGATATCCTGACACCATCCTCAACCTGATTTTAGGAACTTTTTTTGACTGAATCCGAAAAATACTTGATTGTGGAACAGGCCGGAAAGCCTGTGATTGCTTGTTTTTGAAATGATTTAGACAGACTTTAGTTTAAATTAAAGCCAATTTCTTCATTATTAATAGAGCCGTCGGGCATTATTGCCCCATCCAGCACTGCACCTCTGAGATTGGCTCCGGTTAAATTAGCGCCTTCTAAATTCGCATTGCTCAGATTTGTGACTTGTTTGGAACCTCGGAAAAAGAAGCTGTGCAAGTCAGCGTTGGTCAAATTAGTGTCTGCCAAATTAGCATATTGCAAGTCAGCACCGTGCAGCGTCGCATCAGTTAAATTAGCTTGGGTGAGATTGCTTCCCCAAAGTCGAGAATCCAACAAATTAGCATCAGTTAAATTAGCCCGACTCAGATTTGCCAAAGTCAGATTGGCATCCCACAATTTCGTGCGGTTAAAATTAGCTTCTGTCAAATTTGCTCGACTGAGATCCGTGCCCAAAATATCAGCATTTGCTAAATTGGCACCGCTGAGCTCTGCGTCTGAAAGGTCAGCATTTTTTAAATTAGCACCGGACAAGTTGGCGCCGGACAAATTAGCGCCGCTCAAGTTGGCTTCTTGGAGATTAGCTCCTCGCAAATCGGCAGCGCTCAAATCGCATTGCTTCCACAGAAAGCTGACGCACCAATTATCTTTTAATAGCTGACTGACATCCTCGGCATTCGCGGCCATCACAGGAGGAGTTAAGTAGAGAGCGAACAGGACGATCGCGAACACTGCCACCGCTAAAGTTTTTAACCTCAGAACTATTTTCATTGACACTAATTTGCGCAATAGATTCTTGATGTGTAATCAAAGCATACCAAATAACCGGCAACTTTCATCGGCAATATTACTCAAAAATATTAGTGAAATGTCGATCGGGGGTTGGCGCAGGTACCAACTTAACTCAAGCCGTCTGAGACGCGCTCTGAGCTAGAAACCCGGTTGTTTCACGGATAGCTCGCGGTCAAACTCATATTTTTCGTAAAAAAAGGGTATCAGATGGCCGCAAGTTCGATCGGGATTTACGGATGGAATATCGCTACATGGTCATACCGACGGCGGACAGTGGCGACGAACCCGCCGGGGTCTACCTGCAAACAATCCCGATCGGAACTTCTGAAGACGGTTCGGCAGAAACCGCCCATTTCGCCTTAAAAGCCCCGATTTAGGCGGTTATAGACGCTATTTTCCGTAATTGCGATCGGCATCACTAACTAAGCCGAACTCAGATCACACAAGTCAATGCCCGCGCATCACCCAATCTCATTAAACTTATCACGTGCCGCAGAGTACGGATATCACCGTCAGTAGCTGAAGTATCGAGGAAAATCAGAGCATACAGTTAAACACCCGCCCTCCCATGCCTACTATCCCCATTCTCCCGAGTCAATTAGCTGTCACAACTATTTTCAATTCGATCGAATCTTTGGGATTCGCTAATATTGCAAGCAAAGTATTTTCGGGCGAGCAGGCTGAATCCCGACAAGACGCAAATTTAAAGGTTAGCACCAAAAAGGTTTACACTCAGGGTTTAAAAAATCTCGAACAACAAGACTTGCACGCTGCGATTAAAAAGTTCACCGCCACAATTAGCATTAATCCGAACTTTGCGCCAGCTTACAACGATCGAGGTGTGGCACGCTACAAATTAGGCTACAAAGAGTCTGCCGTCGAAGATTTAACTACCGCCATCGAACTCAATCCTTACCGAGCCAAGTATTACAGCAATCGGGCGTTTATGCTGGCTGGTTTAAAAGATTATACTGGGGCGATCGCAGATTACAACTCAGCACTGCTGCTCAACCCCAATTTAGCCCAAGCTTACTTTAACCGAGGCACTATCCGCCTGCAAATGGAAAATTCCCTGGCAGCACTAGCTGATTTTGAGTCAGCAATTCGGCTCGATCGCAATTTTGGGAAAGCTTACTTCAACCGAGGAGTGACTCGATATAAATTGAGAGAAGTTCAGGGAGCATTTGAGGATTTTCAGAAAGCGGCAGGGCTGTTTAAGCAGCAAGCGAGAATGGATTATTATCAAGATGCGGTTGCTAAACTTAGACAGTTATGTTATTAGTAGAATTTGGGAAGGTGGAATGGGAAATCGAGCGTCTGGCAAGGTGCGCCACAAGCACCCTACACCTATACTTAAAGTTAGCCAATTCTGAAGGCTGCGTCGCCGACTGGCAAGTCATTGGGACGGGAAATAGTAGAAAAGTTAATTGCAAAGGCAGCGCTTTGAACTGCTGCGGGGGTGGCATTTTGAACAGTGGCCAAAGTAGCCCCGCCAAATTGAATTAAAGTGTTGCTTCCAGATTGAGTGAATGCGATGTTTGACAAACTGGTGCCCCCAATGCCAATGCGATCGCCCTGGGCCGATATAAAATCAGTAATTGTATCTGTTTCTGCATCACCTGCTATTAAAACAAAATTATCTGCACCAGCGCCGCCAGTGAGAGTATCGTTGCCTGCATCTCCAATCAAAATATCATTGCCATCGCCACCAATTAGCACGTCATTCCCTTTACCGCCTCTGATAAAGTCGTTACCAGCATCACCATTGAGAGTATCGTCGCCGAGATTTCCGTTGATAATATCGTTGCCAACACCGCCGCTAATTACGTCGTTACCTTTGCCGCCTCTGAGAAAGTCGTCGCCTGCTTCGCCGGTGAGAGTATCGTTGCCTTGAGTGCCGTTGATGGCATCATCAATCGATGAACCGATAATGCGATCGTTTGCGCTACCTCCCCGCACGCCGGTGGGGTTTTGCTGAGAGTCTTGGGCGGTGACTTGATAGTTGTTCGGGGTATTAGGCAAGTTGAGCGATCGCAAAGGCAGATTTACAAAATTGGTATTATTGACCAAACTGTTGAGTACAGCAGCATTGGTAATGATGCTGGAAGTCCGACTGGGGACAATTCCTCCAACGACTTTGGCGGTAGAAATGCGATCGCCCTGCTGCACCGCGTTAACCGTGTCAAAACCTTGAGTTACGTAGCCAAAAACAGCATAATTGCCGTCTAAAAACGGCAAAGTATCCAAAGTAAAATAGAACTGCGAAGAAGCCGAATTCAAAGCAGTAGAACGAGCCATTGCCACTGCCCCTTTCGTGTGCGGCAACTGCGGCTTCTGGGTGACAACTTGGTTGTAAACAGGTTGCGCCGCGCCTTGCGGCTTGATTTCCAAAGGAATAAAACGCGCCTGATTGGTATCCGGGTCAATAAAATTACCCGTTCCCAATTGACCTGCTGGAATGCTAGTATCTTTACTGCGCGGATCGCCTCCTTGCACCACAAAAGGATCTGGCTGGCGCACAACTCGGTGAAACATCACCCCATCGTAAGTGCCCCGTTCAACTAAATCAACAAAATTTCCCCCAGTAATCGGGGCATTAGTGCCGTCTACTTCGATCGTCACCGGTTGACCATTAATTACCTGGACTACTGTAACTTTGCCTGTTAACGGGAGTGCAGCGCTCATAAGTAAATTGCTATTTTAGTGAGTGATATTTGGGTTTTATACCAAATCCTGGCTAAAAATCCCCTTTATTTGTTAGCCCGCAGAGGCGGGCTTCGTCTGTATAGAAGCGGTTTTAACCGCCGAATCATCAAGGGGTGGCTAACGCCGGATTTGGTATTACAAGCAATCCGCGAATTGCCCTTACTCATTTAATCAGAAAACTGTAAACTTGTGTTAAGTACAGTTCTAGTTCTAAATTTATGATTTCCCGCCGCAAGTTTTTTAGCACTTTATTGGCAATTTGTCTAGCCTTTTTGAGTTTCAATTTTGCCGCCCCTGCCTTTGCGCTTGGCGGCAAGCTGCCGGCGGTGAATCAAGCCGCACCGGATTTTAGTTTACCGACAAACAGCGGCGACGGACAAGTATCCCTCGCCGATTATCGCGGTAAGTGGCTGGTAGTCTACTTCTATCCCAAAGATTTTACATCGGGTTGTACGATCGAAGCGCGCCGATTCCAGCAAGACTTGCCGAAATACTTGGCAAAGAATACTGAAATTATCGGGATTAGCGCCGATGATGTCAACTCCCACGCGGAATTTTGCGATTCTGAAGGTTTGAAATTTCCGCTGTTAGCCGATACCGACGGGAAAGTGAGTAAAGCTTACGGTTCTTGGATGAGCTTTATCTCGGCGCGGCACAGTTTTATTATTGACCCAGAAGGCTTTTTGCGAGAAACTTTTGTCAAGGTCAATCCGGCGATTCACTCAAAAGAAGTGTTGGCTCGTTTGGGGGAATTGCAGGCGAACAGCTAATATTGTGTCACCTCGAATAACCGCAATCAAATAGGTTCGTAGTGAGGACTTTAGTCCTTCCCCTCTATTTTCAGAGGACTAAAGTCCTCACTGCGAACCGCAATCAAATAGGTTCGTAGTGAGGACTTTAGTCCTTCCCCTCTATTTTCAGAGGACTAAAGTCCTCACTACGAACCTTATATTACTTATTTTACGGGAGACGATGGCTGGTAACGAGACAAGCTGTAGAGCCAATCTCAAATCGCCTGTCCCGCCACAATCAATGAGAATTAAACTTGCTATTGACTGCAACAGGCTCGGCAGAAGATTCAGACTCTGACAGATTCCTCTTTCTGCTAGCAAAACGGCGTTCCGGGTCAATTCCCTCGAAGGTTGGTGGCAACCAAACTCGGATGACCAACAATACTCCCAAAACTAGCAAAAATCCGCCTGTTGATAATATTTGAACCCAGGGAGTTTCCAGAACTCCCCGCACGATAACTTCTCGCAAAACTGAGACAATACAAACTTCAACCGCCACACCAATCGAAACGCGCTGCTCTTGCAAATAAATAATTAGTAGCCGAAATAATTCCACCAAAACCAATAAAAATAGAATGTCTGCCGTCACTTCCTGAAAATTCAAAGGAGGCAGCAGCGAGAAAAACATCTCTCGCAGTTCGAGCACCATGAAGCAGAACAAACCGATACACAAAGAAATTACAATTAAGTCTTGAACTGTTTCCAGACCGCTGACTATTAGTTTCAAATTCAACCATTGCGTGGGGTGATTGGTCTGGTTATTTGAACGGTTTTCCATTGACTGCTCCTCGAATCTGTTGGACTTGCTTACAGCTTAAGTTAAATTGAGCTGATCTGTGACAAAAAACAGGTTTAATTTATTTATAACCCTCATCAAACTTCCCTCTGTTGACAATTTCCCACAAACTTTTATTTATCGCGGAGGCGGGTTGACTTTTTGCCAAGGTTTGTGCTATGTGAAACCTGGTATTAGTAGATTTGGTGAAAACCAGAATTCAAAATCCTAAAATGCTGCAACTGAGATAAAATATGAAAATTGTAAAGAATTATTTACCACAGCTTGATAAACTCAAGCTAGCGACTCTAGGCTCAAATCATACAAAAGCCGGAAAGTCTACCAAAAAAAGCCACCAAGAGAGGATTGAACACAATGGCATTTGAACTTGCACCGTTACCCTTCGCCGCTGACGCCTTAGAGTCAGGTCATATGTCGGCCAACACGTTTTCGTTCCACCACGACAAGCATCACGCTGCTTACGTGACCAATCTCAACAAACTGATTGAAGGTACCGAACTAGCCAGCAAATCCCTGGAAGAAATTGTGATGGAATCTGCTAAAGACCCATCCAAAGCCGGCATTTTCAACAATGCAGGTCAAGTTTGGAACCACAATTTCTTTTGGAATTCGCTCAAACCGGGCGGCGGCGGCACTCCGACAGGAGCTTTAGCTGATAAAATCAATGCCGACTTTGGCAGCTTCGATAAATTCAAAGAAGAATTTAAGGCTGCGGCGACAACTCAGTTCGGCAGCGGCTGGGCTTGGCTGGTTTTGGACAACGGTACTTTGAAAGTTACCAAAACTGCTAACGCTGACACCCCAGTAGCGCACGGCCAAACTCCGTTGCTGACTTTGGATGTGTGGGAACACGCTTATTATTTGGATTTCCAAAATCGCCGTCCCGATTACATTGCTAATTTCTTGGATAATTTGGCTAACTGGGATTTCGCAGCAGCTAATTTGGCCGCGGCTTAGTAGTATAGGAGTTTGAGGACTGAAGTCCTCACGCTCAAACTTTCATAGGTTC
This sequence comes from Microcoleus sp. Aus8_D2, assembly GCF_036702665.1. Taxonomy (NCBI): domain Bacteria; kingdom Bacillati; phylum Cyanobacteriota; class Cyanophyceae; order Oscillatoriales; family Microcoleaceae; genus Microcoleus; species Microcoleus sp. Aus8_D2. Next base: position 32,181 of record NZ_JAUBUN010000010.1, on the reverse strand, counting down.
GATCGTTCGGACTTTAGTCCTTCTTAACGAGGACTGAAGTCCTCACGCTCAAACTTTCATCGGTTCGATCGTTCGGACTTCAGTCCTTCTTAACGAGGACTGAAGTCCTCACGCTCAAACTTTGATAGGTTCGATCGTTCGGACTTTAGTCCTTCTTAACGAGGACTGAAGTCCTCACGCTCAAACTTTGATAGGTTCGATCGTTCGGACTTCAGTCCTTCTTAACGAGGACTGAAGTCCTCACGCTCAAACTTTCATCGGTTCGATCGTTCGGAATGCAAGTCCTTCTTAATGAGCATTATTTAAGCAAACTTGCTATTAGCAAACAAAAACAGCTTTCAACATTCCTTCGCCTGGGTCTGGTTGCAGTTCAAATCCTAATTTTTTACAGAGACTCTGCATCTTGTAATTGCTGTTGAGAATGTAGCCGACGATCGCATTTAACCTCTCTTCCCGACCAATTTGCAGCAGCCGCCTCAATAATTCCGTTCCCAAACCGCGATGCTGATAGCGATCGCCCACAATCAGCGCAAATTCCGCTTCATTGGTGCCGTGCAGCTTGCTGAGACGTGCTACAGCCAAAATTCGATGTTCTGAGGTTTGCGGGTTTTGGCGATCGGCTACTAATAGCATTTCGCGATCGTAATCAATAAAACAAATCCGCGTCAAACGTTCGTGAGCAATGCGGTGCTTCAAGTTTACCATGTGAGCGTAGCGCAAATACACGCTCTCTTCCGAAAGCTCTTCGTGAAACCGCACCATCAGCGGCTCATCTTCCGGGCGAATCGGACGGATAGCGATCGGACGATCGCCCGGAGTTGACCATTCTTGAACGTACTGCACGGGATACGGGCGAATCGCGGGTGAAATGGTGTTTTCGGTAGAGTGGAGAACCACGCGCGCATCGAGGGCGATCGCACCTTGAGGAGAAACCAACAGCGGATTAATATCAATCTCGCAAATCTGAGGTTGCTCTACAATTAGTTGACTGAAACGAACTAACAACTGTTCGAGTGGTTCTAGGTCAATAGCCGATCGCCCGCGCACTCCTTGCAAAGCTTTATAGATGCGGGTTTGCTCCATCATCCGCCGCGCCAGAGTAGTATTTAAAGGCGGCAGTGCGAGCGATCGATCCTGAAACACTTCCACCAATTGTCCGCCGGAACCAAACAGCATCACCGGCCCAAATTGGGGGTCGATACTGCTACCCAAAATTAGTTCGTAGCCCTCCAAATGCACCATCGGCTGCACGCTCACGCCGAGAAACGCTGCCGGATAGATCGCCCGTACCCGCTGAGCGATCGCCTCAAAGGCACAAATTACAGCGCTAGGGTTGCATAAATTGAGCTGTACGCCCCCCACATCGGTCTTGTGAGTAATCGTCTCAGAATGCAGTTTTAGCACCACTGGATAACCGAGGAGCTCGGCAATTTCCACAGCTTCGACTGGGGTGAGAGCAATTTCGGTGGCGACAGTGGGAATCCCGTAGGCGGCGAGCAACTGCTTGGATTCGCATTCAGTTAGCAAAGTGCGATCGCACCTGCGAACAGAAGTCAAAATATTGGCAGCCGCCGATCGCCCGGAAATCCCGATTTCGTTCGGGGAGAGAGCCGGCGTTTCGTAGATAGCGCGCAGGTTGTAGCTGTACCGCCACATATAATTGAACAACCGGACTGCGGTATCGGGATAGGGAAAAGTCGGAATATTTGCCTGATTCAGAATTTCCGTGGCCGCCAACACTCCCGCACCGCCCATCCAGCTTGTTAATAAGGGCTTTTTGAGTTGGCTGTAAGCCTTGAGTTTTTCTGCGGTTTTGGTGGGTTCTGTCATCGCTTGCGGCGTCAGGATGACCAGCAATCCGTCGCTGTGGGGATCGGGCGCGACAACTTCTAGAGTTTTGGCGTAGCGATCGCTACCAGCATCGCCCAAAATATCGATCGGATTTTGATGGCTCCACTGGGCGGGTAAAAAGCCATTAAGCTGTTGCACTGTCTCGGGTGCAAGCTCGGCGAGGGTACCGCCACCGCCAATTAAGGCATCAGTGGCGATCGCCCCTGGGCCTCCTGCATTAGTGACGATCGAGAGGCGGTTCCCCTGGGGTCGCGGTTGCTTGGCCAGAATTTCAGCCATGTCGAACAGATCGGAAATTGTGTGTACGCGCAACGCGCCACAGCGCCGGAAAGCAGCGTTCAGCACGTCATCGCTGCCGGTCAAAGCTCCCGTATGGGAAGCGGCGGCGCGGGCGGCGGCGGCGGTACGTCCTACCTTGAGAACGACGATCGGCTTATCGAGGGCGACGGAGCGGGCGGCGGACAGGAACGATCGAGCATCACCCATCGATTCCATGTACAAAACGATACTGTGCGTCTGCGGATCGTCGCCTAAATACTGAATCAGATCGCCCCAACCGACATCGAGCATGGAGCCGATCGACACAAAAGCGCTAAAACCGACATTTTCGCCCAAACTCCAGTCCAGAATCGAGGTACAGAGGGCGCCGCTTTGACTGATGAAGGCGACATTACCCGGCCGAGCGATCGTTCCTGCAAAAGTAGCATTCAGCCCCAGCACAGGATTCATCACGCCGAGACAATTGGGGCCGATAATCCGCATTCCACCGAGACGCGCTTCGGCCAGAATTTCCTGTTCTAAAGCAACTCCCGCCGCGCCAATCTCTTTAAAACCAGCCGAAACGATAATTGCGCCTTTCACCCCAGCAGCGATACATTCGCGGATGACTTGGGGTACCGTAGCAGCAGGCGTGGCGATCGCCGCGAGATCGACTATTTCCGGGACGCTAGCAATATCTGGATAAGACTTGAGCCCCAAAACGCTGCGGCGCTGCGGATTCACCGGAAAAACTGTTCCGCCAAAGGGACTCCGAATCAAGTTCCACAGGAGAGTGCGCCCGACGCTTCCTGCTCTCTCTGTAGCGCCGATGACAGCCACTGAACGAGGCCGGAAAATGCGATCGAGCGGATTGCGCTGTTCTTTCCAAATATCGTGAGCCGGATCGCTCGCCGTGCATTGATTGATTGAATTTATCTGCATATTATCCTGCTTGAATTAATCAGCAATTAATAATGTGGCTATTTTCTCGGAAGTCTCAACTCAGTAAAGGAGAGACAGGGGAAAAGGTAATTGGTGATATTCTGTCGGATCGATTAACCGCGATCGGATGATTCGTTCCTTCGTTCGTAGTGCGGACTTAAGTCCGCTCTCCGGCTGCGGACTGAAGTCCGCACTACGAACTGTTTTTATGCTTTTTTCTTCTCTTTTTCGCGCGGACTGCTCTTTAGCAAACATCTGATTGCGCGTTTCCGAGCGACCCGAAATTAAACAACATTCAAGTTGTTAAAGTATTAGTTTTTAGCAAATTTAGCCCGAGCTGGATCGACAAGAAAAGAGTAGGTGCTGGATACTATCTATCTTAATTCTTACCAAGGGTTCAAGCAGTAAACTTTTGTAACAAATACTTGGTCGGATGTTTCCAATCTTGAGAGTGAATTTATAATAGATGTAGCGAGGAGAGGACTGGAGTTCGATCGCTAACAAACAATTGAGGTGAAAGCAAGCTATGTTTGTAGAATGGCAGGGCTTTACTGAAGGCAATTGGACGCAGGAAGTCAACGTCAGAGACTTCATTCAAAAAAATTACACCCCCTACGAAGGGAATGCAGAATTTCTCGCCGCACCAACCGCAACAACCCAAGAGCTTTGGCAGAAAGTGCTGGAATTAATGAAGCAAGAGCGCGAAAAAGGTGTGTTGGATGTCGATACAAAAGTTCCCACATCCATCACCGCTCATGCAGCAGGATACATCGATCGCGAAAAAGAACAAATAGTAGGTTTGCAAACCGATCGACCTTTGAAACGCGCGATTATGCCCTTGGGCGGGATTCGCGTAGTCAAAGCAGGTTTGGAAGCTTACGGCTATCAGTTAGACCCCCAAACTGAAGAAATTTTTACGAAATATCGCAAAACTCACAACGACGGCGTGTTCGATGTTTACACGCGCCAAATGCGTCAGGCGAGGCGTTCTGGTATCATCACAGGCTTACCCGACGCCTACGGACGCGGGCGGATTATCGGCGACTACCGGCGCGTTGCTTTGTACGGAGTCGATCGCCTGATTGACGATAAAAAAAACCAGCAAGAATCGCTCGAACTAGAGGCGATGGACGAAACAACAATTCGCCTGCGCGAAGAGTTATCCGAGCAAATTCGGGCTTTGTTTGAGTTGAAACAAATGGCTGTTAACTACGGCTTCGATATTAGCCGTCCGGCGACCAACACGCGAGAAGCTGTCCAATGGCTGTATTTTGCCTATTTGGGAGCAGTAAAAGAACAAAATGGGGCAGCGATGTCTCTCGGTCGCGTCTCGACATTTTTAGACATTTATTTCCAGCGCGATTTGCTCTCGGGTGCGATCGCCGAACAGGAATTGCAAGAACTAATCGACCATTTTGTAATGAAGCTACGGATGGTGCGGTTTTTGCGAACTCCCGACTATAACGAGCTGTTTTCCGGCGATCCAACTTGGGTAACAGAGGCGATCGGCGGGATGAGCGATGACGGTAGGACATTGGTAACTCGCAACAGTTTCCGATTCTTGCACACTCTGTCAAACCTCGGTACTGCACCGGAACCAAACCTGACCGTTTTGTGGTCGGAAAAATTGCCGGAAAACTTCAAAGAATTTTGCGCGAAGATATCCAGCGATACCAGTTCGATTCAGTACGAAAACGATGACTTGATGCGTCCTGCTTACGGCGACGATTATGCGATCGCCTGTTGCGTTTCCGCCATGCGAATTGGCAAGCAAATGCAGTTTTTCGGCGCGCGAGTCAACTTAGCTAAGACGTTGCTGTACGCGATTAACGGCGGTAAAGATGAGAAGTCCGGCGACCAAATCGCGCCAATTTTTCCACCGATTACTTCCGAATATCTCGACTACGGCGAAGTAAGATTGCGGTTGCAAGACATGATGTCGTGGTTGGCAAAAACGTATATCAATACGCTGAATGTCATTCACTATATGCACGATAAATACTGCTACGAACGCCTGGAAATGGCATTGCACGATCGCGATGTGTACCGCACCATGGCCTGCGGAATTGCCGGATTGTCGGTGGTGGCGGATTCCCTCTCGGCGATCGAACACGCCAAAGTTAAGGTGATTCGCAACGAACAAGGTTTAGCAGTCGATTACTCGATCGCAGGCGAATATCCAAAATACGGCAATAATGACGATCGCGCAGACAGTTTGGCGATCGAACTCGTGCAAAGTTTCATGAACGAAATTCGCCAGCACAAAACCTACCGTGGCGCCGTAGCAACTCAATCGGTACTCACAATTACCTCTAACGTAGTGTACGGCAAAAAAACTGGTAGCACACCCGACGGACGCAAAGCAGGCGAACCGTTTGCGCCCAGTGCTAACCCGATGCACGGCCGAGATTCCTGTGGGGCGATCGCATCCTTATCTTCTGTCGCCAAACTGCCTTACAGCGATTGTCTCGATGGCATATCGAATACTTTTTCGATTCTACCGCAGGCTTTGGGCAGAGTTGAGAGCGATCGGACAAATAACCTAGTGGGGCTGCTAGACGGCTATTTCCACGATGGCGGCCATCACATAAATGTTAACGCGATCGATCGACAAACATTACTAGATGCGATGGAACATCCCGAAAACTATCCACAGTTAACAATTCGCGTCTCTGGTTATGCGGTTAATTTCATCAAGCTTACCCGCGAACAGCAATTAGATGTGATTAAACGGACTTTCCACCAACACGTTTAAATTGCACAAAAGTTATCTAGAGGTGGCAAGAATCAGATTAGTTCGTAGTGAGGACTTTAGTCCGCATCCATTAGACGACTAAAGTCCTTACTACAAACGATTTTTGTTACGGGTAATTTACCGGACATTATTTCATCCCTAATCTCGAAATTCCACCAACAAACAGCAAATCAAATGTCTGGAATTGGTCGCATTCATTCAATCGAAACCTTCGGCACAGTTGACGGCCCCGGAATCAGGTTTATCGTCTTCACCCAAGGCTGTCCCTTGCGCTGTCTTTACTGTCACAATCCCGATTGTCGCAATTTACAGGATGGCAAAGAAGTAACCGTCGATTATTTAATCGAGCAAATTCAAAAATGTAAATCTTACCTGCGAAAAGGAGGCGTCACCGTCAGCGGCGGCGAACCCTTGATGCAGCCGGAATTTGTCAGAGAAATCTTTACCCGCTGCCACGAAATCGGCTTGCATACAGCCCTCGATACATCGGGATACTGTCTGTTAGAAGTTGCTAAACCGGTTTTGGAAATGACCGACTTGGTTTTATTAGATATCAAATCCTATAGCGGTTCTCAAAAAAGTGAGGTATGCGCGGTTTGGCCGGTTTGGCCTATGCGCGGTTTGGCCTATGCCCTATGCCCATAGCCCTATGCCCATAGCCCGTCAAGTACCTCATCTTTCTGAGAAAGGCTATACATTCCCGAACTGTATTACAAAGTCACCAACGTTTCGATCGAACCTACTTTAGCAATGGCAAAATATCTCAGCGAAATCGGCAAGCCGACTTGGATTCGATTCGTCGTAGTCCCTCAGCTCACAGATCACATCGAAAATATAGAAAAACTAGCGGATTTTATTGCCAACTTGACCAATGTGGAAAAAGTCGAAGTCTTACCATTTCATAAAATGGGCGAATACAAATGGAAAGCATTAAAACTTGATTATCAACTCCAAGATACTCCTGTGGCTTCACCGGAACTCGTGCAGCAAACGGTCGATATTTTTCGCAGTCGAGGCGTAAATGCGATCGGGGCTAGCGCTCTGTAATTTCGGCAATTTGGGCGGCTTGACCAAGGCGTGTCAATGTAACGTCAAATGTAGACTATTAGGCCCTCGATCCCCCCTAACCCCCCTTAAAAAAGGGGGGGACAGGAGTATTCTTCAAGTCCCCCGACTATCCGGAGGATTTAGGGACAGGAGTATTCTTCAAGTCCCCCTTATTAAGGGGGATTTAGGGGGATATCGACTTGGATACAAACCTGAAATTCCCAGAATTTCAGAGTTGCTTAAAGTCGCCAGGGCATCCAAAACAGTTGAAACAAAAAACATCAAAAAAAACCCTGAAAATTACCAATTTAGATGAATTAGAACTGCTAATTCAAAAACTCAAAGCAGCTCAAGCTAAATTTGCCACCTACACCCAAGAACAGGTCGATCGCATATTCAAACAAGCAGCATTAGCCGCCAACGCCGCCCGCATTCCCCTAGCTAAAGCAGCAGTTAAAGAATCGGGAATGGGAGTCATCGAAGATAAGGTCATCAAAAATCATTTTGCCTCGGAAATGATTTACAACAAATACAAAAACGACAAGACTTGCGGTATCGTAGAGTCCGATCGCCATTTTGGCTACGAACGCATTGCGGAACCCGTGGGACTGCTGGCGGGAATCGTCCCTGTAACTAACCCAACATCCACCACAATCTTTAAGTCTTTAATCACGCTGAAGACGAGAAACGGCATCATATTTTCCCCCCATCCCCGCGCCAAATCCTGCACCGCTGCGGCCGCAAAAATCGTCCTCGATGCTGCTGTAGCAGCCGGAGCCCCCCCGGATATCATTGGCTGGATTGACGAGCCAACAGTGCCGCTTTCCCAAGCTCTGATGCAGCACCCCGATATCAAATTAATCTTGGCCACCGGCGGGCCGGGAATGGTAAAAGCGGCCTACTCTTCTGGACACGCCTCCCTCGGTGTGGGCGCCGGAAATACCCCCGCCATCATCGATGAAACGGCTCACATTCAAATGGCTGTCAGCTCAATTTTGCTCAGCAAAACTTTCGACAACGGTACGATTTGTGCTTCGGAACAATCGGTGATTGTTGTCGATTATGTGTACGATGCAGTGCAACTGGAATTTATCAAGCGCGGTGCTTATTTCCTGAATCCAGAAGAACGGGAAAAAGTGCGGCAAGTAATCTTAACGGACGGTCGTTTGAATGCGGAAATTGTCGGACAATCGGTGCAAAAAGTGGCAGAAATTGCTGGTTTTACCGTGCCATCACACATCAGGGTTTTGATTGGGGAAGTGGAAGTAATTGGTAAAGCAGAACCCTTTGCTTATGAAAAACTTTCGCCGATTCTCGCCATGTACCGCGCCCATGACTTTACTGAAGCGGTAGACAAAGCCGAAGCGCTGATTTTGTTTGGCGGGCACGGACATACTTCTGTACTCTACACTGCTGCGGACAACCAGCAGCACATCCGTTATTTTGAAAGCAAATTAGAGACTTCGCGGGTGCTGATTAATACGCCTTCTTCTCAAGGTGCGATCGGCGATTTGTACAATTTCCGCCTCGATCCTTCCCTTACCCTCGGTTGCGGTAGCTGGGGCGATAATTCGATTTCTGTCAACGTCACACCCCACCACCTGCTCAATATCAAAACTGTAGCAGAGCGGCGCGAAAATATGCTTTGGTTCCGCATTCCTCCCAAGATTTATTTTAAGTCTGGTTGTCTTCCTGTCGCGTTGAGGGATTTGGCAGGCAAGAAACGTGCTTTAATAGTGACGGATAAACCTTTGTTTGAATTGGGATTGATTAAGGAAGTCACAGATAGTTTGGAAGAACTAGCCATCGCTCACTATACATTTTACGATGTGGAACCCGATCCTTCCCTTGCTACTGTTCGCAAAGGTTTAGAAATCTGCAAGAGTTTCCATCCTGATGTAATTATTGCCTTTGGTGGTGGCTCGCCGATGGATGCTGCTAAAGTAATGTGGCTGATGTACGAACATCCAGATATTGAGTTTGAAGGATTGGCGATGCGGTTTATGGATATTCGCAAGCGCGTATACGAACTGCCGCCTTTGGGTGCAAAAGCAATGATGGTAGCAATTCCGACTACTTCGGGAACGGGTTCGGAAGTCACGCCGTTTGCGGTTGTTACCGATGAGCGATCGGGAATTAAGTATCCGTTGGCCGATTATGCTCTGACTCCGAGTATGGCGATTGTCGATCCTGAAATTGTGCTGAATATGCCGAAGAAACTGACTGCTTACGGTGGGATTGATGCGCTGACTCACGCTTTAGAAGCTTATGTTTCGGTGTTAGCTTCTGAGTATACCAATGGTTTGGCTTTAGAAGCGATTCGTTTGCTGTTTAAATATCTTCCGAGCGCTTACAAAAATGGTGCTAACGATCCGAAAGCGCGGGAGAAAGTACATTATGCTGCGACGATCGCCGGAATGGCATTTGCGAACGCTTTTCTGGGGGTTTGTCACTCCATGGCCCACCAATTAGGTGCAACTTGTCACGTCCCTCACGGTTTAGCCAACGCGCTGATGATTTCTCACGTAATTCGCTACAATGCAACGGATGTTCCGTTCAAACAAGCGATTTTTTCTCAGAACAAGTATCCTAACAGCAAGTGGCGTTATGCGCGAATTGCGGATTATCTGAATTTGGGCGGCGATACGGAAGATGAGAAAGTTGAGAAGCTGATCGCAGCGGTGGAAGAGCTGAAGCGTCAGGTAGATATTCCGATCGCGATTCAGGAGGCGATCGCCAGTCAGGGAATCAGCGATGATTTCTTTTTTGCTCGGGTTGAGGAAATGGCCGATCGCGCTTTTGACGATCAATGCACTGGAGCGAACCCCCGCTACCCGCTGATTGAGGATTTAAAGCAACTTCTGCTGCAAGCATACTCTAACGGCGACACTTCTGAGGTCGATCGAGAGTTAACGGTAGTTTAACGGGCGCGGTGCATCTCACGAGCAGCCAGAAACCGGGTTTTTTAACCAAAATCCAGGGTGAAAACCCTCAATCTCCTAAAAACCCGGTTTCTTTGTCAGGAGTGCTAAAATCTCAAATCTCAAATCGCCCAAGCTGATCGAGCTGCCGAGTCGGGATTCAAAACCAGTGAAATTGTGTTATAGTGCGATCGGTAACTCTTTTACAAATTTTGTAGTATCAGTGGCTGTTCGCGCGATGACCTCTTCACCAACCATAGCACCCGTTCGATCGAGTCAAGTTACCCGCAAGCCTTATCCAAATTACCGGGTAATAGTCCTCAACGACGATTTCAACACATTTCAGCACGTTGTCGAGTGTCTGACTAAGTACATTCCAGGGATGACGAGCGATCGAGCTTGGAAACTCGCCAACCAAATCCACCACGAAGGCCAAGCCACCGTCTGGGTAGGCCCGCAAGAACAAGCAGAACTTTATCATATGCAATTGAGCCGTGCTGGGCTGACAATGGCTCCGCTAGAGTCTACTTAACTGCTATTCACAGTTCGCGATCGCATTTTAACCTCCGCGACTAAAGCAATCTCAGCCTCACAGAGATTGCTTCGTACTTCGCCCCAGGACAAGGAATCTCTGTGTAAGTCCTGATTTACCGAAAATTATGGGTTGAAAGCCCCGCCTATTCTAGTAATCGAGCGGGTGCGGATCCCTCTTTAATCTCTTGCATTCAATCGTAAATCTCATGTATCCGCACCTTAAGCATAGGGTTGTTTCAGGGCTCTGTTTGTCAGGTGCGTCGCTATGAGATTATTTGTTGAATTTAGGGCTTTTTAATGGCTCCGCACCCTAGGACTACTGGACGCACGCGGGTGAGAAACCCAGTTTCTGCGTAGATACTTTGCTACCAAACCAATATTTCTCGCAGAAACCGGGTTTATGAGGCCTCCAGGACTGTATTTATACCATTTCTAAAAAGTCTTGCTACAAAAGAACTGTTGGGCGAGAGTGAAACGGAGGGTTGTTTCAGGGCCCTGTTTTTCAGGTGCGTTGCTATGAGATTATTTGTTGAATTTAGGGCTTTTTAATGGCTCCGCACCCTACGACTACCAAACCAATATTTCTCGCAGAAACGGGGTTTCTGAGGTCTCCATGACTGTATTTATCTGTTTCAACGATCAATGATATTTAATCTTACTTTGTTGAATACAGAGGAATACAGGCTGATTTCAACCCAGAACTTATTGAAGTCCCGTTAGCTCAATTTTAAACCTGCCAAAATGGCAACATGACTCTATCTTGACGATTTAGATTATTTGAAAAGGTGAATAATCTTTTAATCAATTAGGAGAATGTTATGAATCATCCTTTTGATCTAGATGCTGCCGACCTGGAAGCAATGGATTTGGATTTTGAAGAACAGCTAACTGATGAACAAGCAGCCCAAGTTGGCGGTGGACTTATGGCTACCACTGAGGCTCTCGGTGAAGAAGGTGGCGGGATTGTGTGTATCTCTGCTCCATGTCCGGGAAGTGAAGGAGGAGGAGATCCTCCCCATCCTATGCCCACTTACCCTCCGATGACCACTAAAATGAGTTCTGAAGAGGGTGGAGGCCATTACACCAAGGCTTGGTTTGAATGTGGAGGAGGCCCCATTTATTACTAATCTCATTAGTGCTGACACTTTTAGAGATTTTAGCCAAGTCCTGAACTATTCAGAGCGTTTCTGTGATGGGACTTTCCCAGCTTTAACCTCCGGCGATTCTTTCTTGTCAATAGCCCAAAATTTGCAACACTCTCCCAATAAGTGTTGCAAATTTTTATTGGGAAACCTGCCAAAATGGCAACATGACTCTATCCTGATGATTTAGATTATTTGAAAAGGTGAATAATCTTGTAATCAATTAGGAGAATGTTATGAATCATCCTTTTGATCTAGACGCTGCCGACCTCGAAGCAATGGATTTGGATTTTGAAGAGCAGCTAACTGATGAACAAGCAGCCCAAGTTGGCGGTGGACTTAAAGCTCCCCCCACTTACACAACTCTGGCTCTCGGTGAAGAAGGTGGCGGGATTGTGTGTATCTCTGCTCCATGTCCGGGAAGTGAAGGAGGAGGAGATCCTCCCCATCCTATTCCCATTGACCCTCCGATGACCACTATGGCTCTAGGTGAAGAGGGTGGAGGCCATTACACCAAGGCTTGGTTTGAATGTGGAGGAGGCCCCATTTATTACTAATCTCATTAGT
>NZ_JAUBUN010000010.1:0-20064 GCF_036702665.1 Microcoleus sp. Aus8_D2 | reverse complement strand
CGACCTCGAAGCAATGGATTTGGATTTTGAAGAGCAGCTAACTGATGAACAAGCAGCCCAAGTTGGCGGTGGACTTATGGCCACCACTATGCGTGTGGGTGAAGAAGGTGGCGGGATTGTGTGTATCTCTGCTCCATGTCCGGGAAGTGAAACAGGAGAACATCCTCCCAAACCTATGCCCATTGACCCTCCGATGACCACTATGGCTCTAGGTGAAGAGGGTGGAGGCCCTTACACTAAGGCTTGGTTTGAATGTGGAGGAGGCCCCATTTATTAATAATCTCATTAGTGCTGACACTTTTAGAGATTTTGCCCAAGTCCTGAACTATTCAGAGCGTTTCTGTGATGGGACTTTCCAAGCTAGAGCCTCATTTGATGCTTTTTTGCTCTTCAAAAAAGTTGCAACACTCTCCTAACAAGTGCTGCCACTTTTCATATTTATCACTTACACAAAAAACCGGGTTTATTGTAAAAATATCATCTCCATAAATTACCAAGAAGGTTTGTAGTGAGGACTTTAGTCCTCAGATGAGGACTAAAGTCCTCACGATCAAACGAATTTTATTCGTCGATTGACCACATATTGAATTCTCAGGTTGGCCATGAACATTTTAATTTTGGGCGATGCTTCAGATGCTCATGCTGCTCATATCAAGAATGCTCTCACCCAAGCCGGTGCAGTAGTAGATTATTTGGATACCAGCTTGTTTCCGAAACAGTTACGCCTGTCTTGGCGCCCTGACACCCAGCTAGGATGCTTGACGCTACCGTCCGGTCGTCGCTTGAATCTCGAAGATATTCACAGTGTATTTTGGCGCAATTTCTCGGGTGTTTCCGTTCCACCTGTAAAAGATTTTAACCAACAGCAGGTCGCATTTAATGATTCAATGAGTACAGTGCGATCGCTAATGCAAGCTGGTCGCACTCGCTGGATCAATTCCTGGCCGGCATACCAATTTCACAAAGAAAAACCCCTACAACTGAGTAAGGCCAAACAAATAGGTGTGACGATTCCTGCAACTTTAATCAGTAACGATGCAGAGGAAGTTAGGGAATTTGTCAAAGCTCACCAAAAAGTAATTTTCAAGCCTGTTTATGGTGGTGCTCATACCAAGTTGGTGACAGAGGCGCATTTAGAACTTAATCGGCTGAACATGGCTTTGAGTATTTCTCCCGTCACAATCCAAGAGTATATTCCTGGGACAAACATTCGCAGTTATGTGATTGGTGAATCAGTGTATACTGCCGAAATTCGGAGTCCGGCGTTGGACTTTCGGGAAGATTTGGAGGCCGAGCTAATTCCGATAGATTTGCCAGAAGCAGTTCACAAACAATGTTTGGCAATATCAAAGGCATTTATGCTAGACTGGACTGCGATTGATTGGCGTGTCAAGCCAACGGGTGAGTATGTATTTTTAGAAGCAAATCCTAGTCCGATGTTTATACATTTTGAGCGTCAGACTGGTTTTCCTATTACACAAGAATTGGTCAAGCTCTTAATGTATTAAGTGGCCTTAAGAGGCGATCGCAATTTTGCCAATCATCCCCGCCTCTGTATGTCCGGCTACGGTACAGCGCAGGTTGTAGGTTCCCGATTTGACCGGCACGAACACCCATTCGGCTACAGCCCCAGGTTTAAGTTCCAGTTCGTGAATACCTCCTTTAATTTCCACATTACCAGCTTCAACTTTTTGAGTCCAACTGGCATCAGCAAAGTTTTTAGCAGTAAAATAATGTTTCTGCGAACTGGGATTTTTCAGCACTAATTTATAGCGTTTTCCCGATTCAAATTCTAGCAGATTGGGAAAAAACTTAAGTTCTCCAGTTTCGTTACCCAAACTAACAGTAATTTCTGTGACTGGTTGGCGAGACAAATCTCCAGCATTGGCAATTGTCGCCGGCATCAAGATTGTGCCGAAACATAAAATTAGCCCCAAAATCACCTTCAGAGTTTGTTGTAACCGCTGGCTGCGGTAGAATTTGCATAATTGCAAACCGAGTAAATTCATCATGGCTGTTCTGCTAATGTTAACTGATCTCGTCTCCGAGGGAACCGTAACAAAATTGGTTCGTAGTGAGGACTTTAGTCCTCTGAATTATGCACACTAAAGTCCTCACTACAAACTGTAACAAAATTGGTTCGTAGTGAGGACTTTAGTCCTCTGAATTATGCGGACTAAAGTCCTCACTACAAACTGTTTTTGTTACTGGTAATTTACGGGGCATAAGATGAGTGCTGACTAATGACTGCTGACTAATAACTTAATTCGATCGCCAAACTTCATCCCAGGGCCCGCCCCCAACTTCCAAACCGGCCAAAGAACTTTGAGCCTCTAAGATAATTTTAGAACGCTGCTTGCCATTTTTTTCAACATTTCCCCCCAACAATTCTCGCAGTTGCAAGCGCAATTCGCCGTGCGTCGTATCCCGGCAGCAAAAAGCCAGCCCCTTTGCTGTAGGAGTTCGGACATAGGTACCAGCACTGTTTGTAGTACCAATTAACTCAACTTCAAACTGACTGTTTCTCGCCCGCATTTTCCAGCTTCCCCAAGGTTCAATATGCCAAGTAACTTGGGAATTCCAAGGCACAAATTCTACGAATTTGCCTCGGTAATGGAGGCCAATCATTGCCACCGATTCCATCCACCACAGCACGCCACGCCTGCCGCCACCAGCAGTTAAAGCTAAATCGCTTTCGCCTTGAAAACAATTGCAATTAATCCAAAACCACTTTTGCGGAAAAGCACCGCCCCAGTTTTTTTCGCTGTAAGCTGGAGCATCTTTAAATTCGTAGCGTTCGCCGTTCCAATCGATCCAGCCCGTGGCTAAACCGTGAGCCATTAAAATTTGCCATCCCGGCTCAAATACGGGCAGAAAAGATAGCATTCCCGCCGTGGATTTCTGAAGTTCGTCAGAGTTTCCCCAACCGTAAACAGGTTGAATTTCGTACTGCCAAAAACAGTGGCTGCCGCTTCCTGGATCGTGCAGATAACCTTGATTAAAAGTAGCAGTAGCTTGATAGCCTTCTTCGACGCGGCTGTCGAATATTGGCGGTTCTAAATATTCTGGTTGAATTTGTAAGTCTGTTTTGCCCCAATGTCCTAAACCTAAGGTGTCTCGGTGCGCCCAAAACTTATTTACATCGGGGAAGGTGCGGCACAAATAGCTATCTTTTGGGCCGAGAATTTGGGCGGCACCGCCGCTGTAAGGTTGACCGCCTCTGGGGTCTTCGATGGAATACATGAAGGCAAAGGATTGTCCGTGAATTGGTAATGTTATTCGGTAGTACCAGCCTTCAAAAAAGCGCCGGGAACTGCTGTCCCAGTGGTAGCCGCTGTGGGGAGTTTCAATGGTTTTGATTTTTGAGGGTGAATTTGACATAAAATTACTAATATAAGAAAGGAGATTTATTGGTCATTAGTCATACCATGTCCGGTCAATTACCTAAAATAAAAAATGTTTGTAGTGAGGACTTTAGTCCTCAGATGGATGCGGACTAAAGTCCTCACTACAAACCAATCTGATTGTGGTTATCCGAGCGGACATGATATTAGTGGTCATTAGGGATAAGAAACAAGCAGGAGCAGTGAATTACCGATTACCGATTGCCAATTACCAATATAATAGGATATTAATTATGTCTTTAGCACTTTGGCGAGCTCCCTTAGCGCGATCGCTCCACCGCAACCGCAGTCTTGCTTATGCCCGCTACTTGCAACTAGCAACGGTTCGTCCTGACGGGCGTCCTGCCAACCGCACTGTGGTGTTTCGAGGCTTTTTGGAAAACACCAACCAGTTAAAGTTTATTACAGATATTCGCAGTCAAAAGGCAGAGGAAATTAATCTCTATCCTTGGGGGGAGATTTGCTGGTATTTCCCTAAAACTCGCGAACAATTTCGGATTGCTGGAAAGCTAGTTTTGGTAGGGGCAGATTGTCCAGATTCAGAGTTGTGCTCGTCGCGCCGCACAGCTTGGCAGGAGCTTTCTGAGGGGGCGCGGGTGCAGTTTGCTTGGCCCCAGCCGGGGGAAGACAAGGCAGAGGCTACTGCTTTTGATTGTGATTCCCCAGATGCGATCGAGCCACTGCCTAATTTTTGCTTGCTGCTGTTGGAACCGGAAACGGTGGATTTTTTGGAGTTGCGGGGGGAACCGCAGAACCGATCGCTTTACGGGCGCGACGGAGATGGCAATTGGTTTGTGCGATCGGTCAATCCGTGAAAAATTAAAAATTAAAAACAGAGAGTGGTATTTTAAATTTTAAATTTTAAATTAATACCACTTTTACAAAAAAATGTAACTGTAACTGTCAGTCAGTCTCCCAAACTCTTATGTAGTAAGTGATTAGACTTGAATTACCTATTTTTTTGATTTATAAATTAACCGCCGATTCCAGGCAGATAAACACAGAGCGACGCAGATAGTTTCCTGATGGGAGAGTGAGTGAATGAATGCAATTCAATTCAATTATCGATTCTTTAATCGAAAATCTTCAATGCTCCAATGCAAAAATGGTATCAGATGCCGGTGCCGTCGAAAAATTCTTGAATTGCTTTATCTTTTAACTGACAAGTGGTAGCAACAGCTAATTGGGTTTTTTCAGCTACAGCTACATGACTGCTTTGATTGAAAGTTGGGAATGCTGAATGGGAATTGGGAACAGAAGTTAAGGAGGCAGATGGTTGACTCTGCAAAGTTTTTATTTGCTGTTCGAGGGACTCGATACGATCGACTAAAGAGCGAATTACCGCAGCTTCCGAATCCGGCAAACTGCCGTGTTCTAGGGGATTGACGCGCACTCCCGATCGATAAACAATGCGGCCGGGAATCCCTACAACGGTACAGTCAGATGGTACGTCGCGCAGGACGACGGAACCGGCGCCGATGCGAACGTTGTTGCCAATTAGCAGGTTGCCGAGTACCTTGGCGCCGGCACCGACAACTACATTTTCGCCGACGGTAGGGTGACGTTTGCCGCTTTCTTTGCCTGTGCCGCCGAGGGTGACGCCTTGGTAAATTAGGGCAAAATCGCCGACGATCGCTGTTTCGCCGATTACAACCCCCATACCGTGGTCGATGAAGACGCTTTTGCCGATCGTTGCCCCGGGGTGAATTTCAATGCCGGTCAAAAAGCGAGCAATGTGGGAAATTAAGCGGGGAATGAAGGGAAGGCCCAGTACGTAAAGCCAGTGTGCGAGGCGGTGCAGCACTAGGGCCTGAAGACCTGGGTAACAAAACAACACTTCCAGCCAGTTGCGAGCGGCAGGGTCGCGATCGAAAATTATACTGAAGTCAGCTCTAAGAGTCTTTAGCACTTTCGGAGTTACCAATTTTGGTTAAACACGGCACTTTAGATCTTACATTTTACTCGACGGGGGAAGTTAGCGGCGGATCGGTCGATCGGGGGAGTGGGAGATTGGGGGAGTGGGAGATGGGGAGATGGGCGGAGAATTTGAGGATATTCGATCGTCCCCATCCCACAGTGCCACTGCGTTCTATTCTTGTACTGCGATCGTATAGTTAGACTTGACTCCGGGTTCGAGAGTGCCGACCCAAATCTTGTAAGAGCCTGCTTGCCAGTCTGAATCAACTATGCCACCATCTTTATTCTGACCTGCATTGTCTCCGCAGCGCACCGTGCGATCGGGGCCTTGTACGAGTAAGGTGGTGTCCTTCCCTCGGCTGTTGAGTTGGATTGTGAGTTGGGAAAAGTTTTGCTGCAAGAGTATGATGTGGTCGGGAGTTGGGGTGGCAAAACCTAAACATTTGTTTTTGTGGCGATCGGCGTTGGCAATGGCAGATAGAGAGTACGATCCGCCTGTGGAACCTCTCAAAACTGCTGTTGGGTACCCAAAACCTCGCGATAAAGTTAATGTGCCGAAATTGGTTGTTTCTGCTAAAACTGGTAGGGCGGCGATCGCGCCGATCGCAGCCAAGAGCGCACCGTTTTTGAAATGGGATCGCGGATTAAACAACATGGCAATACTCCTCTGTCACAACTTAAAATCACAACTCAGAATTTACCCATCGCAGCCCCATGAATTTGAATTTCTGGAGGAAGAATAATTTTTAAATTAGTTCAAAACCTTCAGGCTTCTGTTCCTTATTTCTATCAGGACAACACCTGTGCGATCGCCCTTGCTCGTGCCACTCCGAGTTCTGCCACACGCCCGAGACTCATATCCGAAATTCTACGGTGTCAAGATGCTCAATTTGATAATGCTGGCTTTGCTGTTGGCGATCGGTTCCCTATTGACACAGGTTTTGGTATTGTTGCCTATGGGTCTATCCGGCTGGCTCCACCTACCTAATTGGCTGAGCCTGACCTTGATTTTGCTGGCTATTTCTTGGTGTTTGGGCGATTAGCTAGCAGCGATAGGTCATCAGTTATTAGTTATTAGTCAAAAGCCCACGATCAATCATTCCGCTTTGCCCAACGGTCAATGGCTGACGGACGAAGCTTGCAGCTATTGGATCGCCCGCGGTTTGATGCTATATACTGCACAATTGAGAATCAGGTATCTAAAATCTAGAATTTAACATCTACCTATAGTAGTAATGATGCAACGAGAAATTTCTGCGCTTTCTGGATTTCGCTCGAATGACAAAACCCTAGGGGAAACTCATAAGAAACAGTCGCGTCCGATACACCGGGCGATCGTGTTAATGCTAGTAGCAACCGGTTTGCTGGGCCTGCACGCTAGCCGGCTGGTGGAATTGCAACTGGTACAAGGCAAGCAAAACCGGGAACGAGCCGAAAACAATCGCGTTCGCCTAGTGCCAATGCCGGCGAATCGCGGACACATTGTCGATCGCAAAGGCAAGCTGCTAGCGGCAAACAATTTAGCTCGCTCGGTATATGTATGGCCGAAAGAACAAACGCCGGAAGAGTGGAAAGTAACAGCAGAAAAGTTGAGTCCGCTGCTGAAAATCCCGGCCAAAGAAATTTTACAAAAAATCAAACAGGTCGATCCTCTATCCTACAGACCGGTGCGCCTCAAGCAAGCGATGCCACCAGATGTGTTTGTGCCGCTAGCAGAACAGGTGGGACAAATGCGGGGAGTGGAAGTGCGGCCAGAAGCGAGTCGGTACTATCCCGAAGGCAGTGTGGCGGCTCACGTTCTCGGGTATATTGGCGAAGCTACCGCAGAAGATTTGAAGGCTCACCCGGAATATCCGATGGGGATGATTGTCGGTCAGATGGGCGTAGAAGCGAGTTCTAATCAGGAGATTGCGGGAGTTTGGGGCGATCGGCTCATCGAGGTAAATGCCCAAAATCAAGAATTGCGGCTGATGGGAGAGACACCCCCCAAACCGGGTGAGGCGGTGAAGCTAACCATAGACTTGTCCATGCAAAAAGCAGCCGAAACAGCCCTGGGGAACCGGCGGGGAGCAGTAGTGGCGCTGGATGTGAAAACCGGCGGGGTATTAGTTCTGGCTAGCCACCCGACTTTTGACCCCAATCTGTTTACGCGAAAAATCACTAAGGATGAGTGGGCAACTCTTCAAGACTTGGAAAATCCATTTTTGAATCGGGCCATGCAAGGCTATCCCCCCGGCAGCACTTTTAAAATTGTGACTTCCGTAGCCGGCATGGAGTCGGGCAAGTTTTCGGCAGACTCAATTGTGGGTACTTCGTCTTACATTACTGTGGGGGGAATTGATTTTAACGAACACAGCGGCGGTTACGGGAACATCGGCTTTCGGGATGCCTTGGCTTTCAGCAGCAATACGTTTTTTTATCAAATCGGGATGAGTGCGGGGCCGGAGGAAATTGCTAAGTGGGGACACCGCTTGGGCATTGGCAAGGATACGGATTTGAAGCTTTTGGGCCTAGGCGGCGGCGATCACGGTCAAATGCCGACTCCGGCGGAAAAGGAAAAAATCTACAAAGAACCTTGGTATGCTGGCGATACGGTAACGATGTCGATCGGTCAGGGGTTCGTGTTGGTTACTCCTTTGGAGGCGGCGGTGATGGTAAGTTCGATCGCCAATGGTGGTAATCGCGTCAAGCCGCATCTTTTGACTTCTCTGACTGGCAAGCCTGAGACGAAACCGGTGCCTACGGGGATGAAACCTTCGACAGTTAACGTGATTAAGGAGGGACTCGTGGCAGTAGTTACCGACGGTACGGGACAGGGGCTCAATGACGGTTCAATTCCACTGACGGCGGGCAAAACAGGGACTTCGGAGGTGATCGGACAGAAGGATCACTCGCTGTATGTGGCATTCGGGCCTGCTGACAAGCCGGAAATTGCGATCGCCGTGGTTGTGGAAAATGGCGGTTTTGGTTCTATGGCCGCGGCCCCGATCGCCAAAGAGGTGTTTCAAGCTTATTTTGGGACACCGAAAAAGCCTGTCAACCCTGAGTAGTCCTAGGTTTGATCGTTCGGACTTTAGTCCTCTAAATTTTAAGAGGAAGGACTAAAGTCCTCACTACGAACCTTTACAGATTGCGGGTACACGGAATTGGATTGATGACTAATTGAGCCGCATAAATATTGTGGCTTTGCGAATTCCTGTTATTTCTCCCGTACTGGTGACAGTGAGCGATCGCAAGTGGTCGAAAAATGGTCTCGCCGAAAGTTCAATTAACCTCAACAGCGGGATTTGTTTTTCCCAAATTGCTCTGCTGGAGGGCCAGTCTAAATAAAAATAGCCGTCGTTAGCTGGCGGTAGCGGTTCGATGCTGGTTTGAAAGTCTTGATTTGCGACTAAAGAGCCTGTTTCGGCTGCTTTGAGCGCTGCATCCATTGCTTCTACGGAAGTGGTGAAAATTTCGTATTTGCCGACAGTAGCTCGAACTCCTTTTACCTCGGTTTCGAGCGCACTTTTTCTATTATTTTCATTACCATAATTCGGACTCGTTGTCAACTGCGTCCAAGCAGTAATTTTTTGGTTTCTGAGAGTGAAGCTGCCGATACTGTATTCTTTGCTGCGGGCAATTTCATCGAGTTTGTCGATCGCCTGTTGGGAATCTGCTGATTTCTCAGCGGCAAAAATCCAGTCGGGAGTGTTTGACGAACTCGGAACCACTGCTAAAGCGTATTCTCCTTGTACCCAGTTAAATATATCCTGCGGCAAATTGACGCCCCAATTTTGCTGAAGATCTGCGATCGCGCGAGCGGCTAATTTTGACACTTCTGGGTTAGCTGACACCGCCGATGACAAATCAGCCCAAAAATTCCTTAAATCGCTGCTGGCGACGGCAAAAGGGCTGTCTGAGGGAATGTATTGCAAGGCTTTGACTGGTTCCGACAGTGTTGGAGAAGCTGTGTTCGATCGCGATGTGACTAAAGCAGTTTGAGCCAGCAATCCGCGGCGGTTGACTCCGACAGCAACTGCGAGGGAATTAGGGGAAACTGGGGGATTTTGCTCGGTTGCTGGCTGCGGGAGATTGACAAATCCTAAAGCTATTCTGCCTTGAGTTAGCTGCTGCAAAGCTTTTTGATAGTTAGGACTATTGTTGAGATTTAGGTTGGCTGCTTCCAGATTATTAATTGCATCTCGCAGCACGTTCGGACTGTTGGCAAATAAAACAAAACTGTTATTTACTGAATCGGAACTGCTACGAATTTCCGCCGTCGCGAAGCTGGGTGGCAAAGCTGAATTCGGCAGAGAAAGCGGGTTGAAAGGCGAAAACGAATTCTTTTTTGGGTTGGTTGTTGGTGATTCTTTATAATATATTTTGATACCTTTATATAGTTCCGACTGCACAGTTTTCTCCAGGCGAGATTGTTTTTGCCAGTAGGAGGTAAGAAATTTTTGGCTGCGATCGCCATTTTGGGAGGAAACAGCCAGCAGAAACCCGGTTTGTTTGCCGTTGCTGCGATCGCGATCGAAATCTGGATTAGTTGCGGCGAGGGTAATTTCGTCACCTATCCAAGGTTGGATATCGCGACTGTAATCCAGGCCAGTATTGGCGAGGAGGCTTTTTTTGATTTGCTCGAATTCAGCGTGCGATCGGCTTCTTTCTTCAGGAGAGGCAAAGATTTGTCGCAATGCTTCGAGGCGATCGGGATTTACCAGCATTGAAACTAACACAGGTGATTGTTTCGAGACAAACACAGCCGCAGCCGGAGTAGTTGTCGGGCCGCCCGCGAGCAAATTCAGGGGAGTTTTGGTTGACAGCCAGTAAAAACCGCCTGCACTCAAGGCTAAGAGTGCCAAGACGCCAGCAATAAGGAAAGAAAAGAACGAGCGCAGCTTCATACAACAAGGACTAACGATCGCAGTTTATGATTGATAGGACTTACGCAAGCGTTGTCAGAAACCGGGTTTTTCGCGATCGTCCTTCGTCGCAGCCCGCAAATGAGGTAAAAACCCGGTTTCTAGGAATCCGAAAGGCGCAAGTCCTGCTTAACCACAGTAGCGCATGACCGTAGCTATTGACATCTCCAAAATTTAGAGGCGGTATCTGTGATAATCCGCCCCAATATTGACAGGCAATTTCCCGTCAGTTTATTTTGTTTCTAAGTCGATGATTGTGCCAATCTAGCCGTCAGTTCTTCCAGCGATAATTGAGGCAATTCTGCCAACAGCGATGATAAATCTTCCGGAGACAATGCCAGCAGATTAGGGATGATGCTAGCCGAGATTTCTGCTAACCTATCCGACTGAGGAAAATATTTTTTCAAAATACTTTCTGCCAGCAATTTTTGCACTTGTTGGTGTTCGTATTGTCCCGCAGGCAGAGTAGATAATTGCACTAGCAGCACAGTAAATTCGGCAACAGGTAAAGCCGATATCGGGAGGAGCAATGTGAGAGTTCGCGGGTCTAACTCCCCAAATCTGACTTGCAAAAAACTCTCCAAAATCATCCGCTGGCCTTCTTCCTGACCTTGTTGTTTTGCAGCTTCTAAATGTTGTTGAAAAAGAGGTGCGATCGCCATAACTAACTCCTGATCTTCATCATCCCCTGCGGGAATAGGTGGTGTATTCGCTTGCAAATTTGCCTGCAAGATGTACAATAATTGTAGCGCGTTAGTTCGGAGCGGATTATCCACAGGCAATGCACTTAATTCTGCGATCGCCTGCTGCTGTACCCGCCCGCGGCCCAACATCCGCAACCACATAGTCTCCGGACTTCTCGGTAGCTGGTGAATGGCGATTAGTCCGACTCTCCAAACCTCAGTTAAAAAATAAACTCCTTTCCCCCAGCCCTCTGACTCTTCGGGAACCAGAAAACCAAAACTGTCCAGTAAAAGTTCCGAAGCAGTGGGAGTTAAAATCCACAACCTCGGCAATTGTCTTTCTTCTAAACGCTGGTCTTCTCGATTAGTCTGCCGCCCCAGTTTTGCCCTGCTATTTAATAGTTTTACCACACAACTGAAGATTCCCTCAGTATTAACCGGATTGCGAAACGGCTCAATCACAGCTACAGTTGCAGCCATCTGACCTAATAAACCTAAACTGTGGACGTATTCGGCATCAAAAGAAGTTGGTTGAAACCAGACATCAATTTCTCTGACTTCAGCGGTGACATCTTTGCTCGTTTCTACTTCTCCCAGAGGCGACAATAACTCTTGAAGGTATTCTTTAGCAAACTGGTCGTGGGGGAACTTAGTCATAAAGTCAATGTTTTGCACTCCATGCTATTTTAGCAACAAAAAAAGTAATAAATACAAATTCCAATAAAATGTTAACAATATCAACGCCACCCGAACAAAGAGTTTTACTGCCGAATATCAGTTGGAAATTATATGAAAACCTGCTCGTGGAACTGGGAAACAAACGTTCCACCAGAATTGCTTATCATCAAGGTCAATTAGAAATTATGGTGCCGCTACCGGAACATGAAAATCGCAACAGACTGATCGATCGCCTAATTGTCACTCTCATCGAAGAACTCAATCTTGAGTACAACCCTTTTGGCTCGATGACTATTAAGAAACGTAAAAAATCAGCAGGAAAAGAACCAGATTCATGCTATTATATCCAGAATGAAGCACTGGTCAGAGGGAGAACAAAATTGGACTTTGCTCAAGATCCGCCGCCCGATTTAGGACTGGAAATTGATATTACCAGCAGTTCCTTAAATCAATTCGATTTATATGCAGATTTAGGCGTGCCGGAAATCTGGGGCTACGACGGACGAAGCATCAAGTTTTATCGATTGCAAAATGGCGAATATGCGGAGTGCAATTTTTCCCTGGCTTTCCCAATTTTGCCGACTGCAAAAGTTGACGAATTTATCGATCGCACTCAAACGACAGGCGCAACCGCAGCAGTGCGAGAATTCCGGGAATGGGTGAGGAATCAATAATTGTGCAGCTTACCACGGCAAGCCTCGCGCATCGGAAAAATCGGCATCGAGAACCGCCCCCGGATCGAATACAGCACCAGTCAAATCAGCTTTTCTAAACGACGTTACCGACAATTTTTCGATTTCTTCAACTGCGATAAAAAAGCCGATCGCAGTTAACCCCAGAATTACCCCAGAAACCAAAAATAAAACAATTCCCCTCAGAGTATCCCCGCCCAAAAATGTCACAATACCGTTAGCCCCGATCGCAGCAGCAGCCCCAGCCACAGCCCCAGCCACAATTCCCGCCTCGCCCCGAGTCGCAGCAATCGCCGTCGCAGCAGTTCCCGCCACAGCCACAGCCCCCGCATCCACCCCGCCAATCAGTCCAATCAAAGCCCCAGCAGCCGTCACTATCACCGCTGTTACGCCAGCCCTAGCAATCAATTGTTTTACTCGGCGGCGGCTTTGTCCGGTTCTGACGCCCTGAAAATTTGCCCCCCTCAAAATCGCCCCGGTGAAATTGCAGCCTCGAATGTCGCAACCGCTGAAGTTCGCCCCTGATAAGTCTAGCCCTTTAAATGAACGGTTGCGCAAGTTTTGGTTGGCAAAATTGAGATTTTGAGGTTGAGTCATAAGGAATCGGGAATAGGGAATAGGGAATAGGGAATAGGGAATAGGGAAGGAAGAACCGCGAAGACGCGAAGGACACGAAGGAAGAGGTTCGAGGTTCGAGGTTCGAGGGAATCTTCGACAAGGGTTTGAGGAATTAAAAACATTTTAACCGTCGGGCGCGGTTGCTATAGCAGAAAACAAGATATATGTCAATTATTATCGGATATTTGGTAAGTTCTCAATTTGCCTGTATAATCGATCGCGTCCTAGGAGTTAACCGGAGCGACCAAAAACTCGTACTACCTTTGACCTGAAGTTGACAACAATCCAGCCCCCTCAATTCCTAATCAAACTTAAAATCTGAACGCTGTTATCAACAAAATCCTCCTCCTACAAATTAGCATTAACAGGACTAACCCACGGGCAGTCAGAAACCGGGTTTTTGGAGAAAATACTTCCCTCCCACCCTCAGATTCCATAAAAAACCCGGTTTCTTGGATCTTGATGCTTAATTCCCGATCAAAAAAATCCCTAATCGGGATGTAAAATCTACCTACAAAACATCGCAATTATTATGTCAAACCTCCCATTTTCTCCCGAACAAATTGCCGCCGAAAGACTCAAACCCGAAGAATACGAAGAAATAGTTCAGCGCCTCGGCCGCCATCCCAATAAGGCTGAATTGGGAATGTTCGGCGTGATGTGGAGCGAACACTGCTGCTACAAAAATTCGCGGCCGCTATTAAAACAGTTTCCCACAGAGGGATCTCGCATTCTGGTCGGCCCTGGAGAAAATGCTGGTGTCGTAGACTTGGGAGATGGCTTACAACTTGCTTTCAAAATTGAATCCCACAATCACCCGTCAGCAGTGGAACCTTTCCAAGGCGCAGCAACTGGTGTCGGTGGGATTCTCCGCGATATCTTTACAATGGGTGCTCGCCCGATCGCACTTTTGAATTCCCTGCGTTTTGGCAATTTAGATGATAGCAAAACTCAGAGATTGTTCAAAGGTGTAGTTTCGGGAATTAGTCACTACGGCAATTGTATCGGCGTACCCACAGTTGGCGGCGAAGTTTATTTCGATCCTGCTTATTCCGAAAACCCGCTAGTTAATGTCATGGCTTTGGGTTTAATGGAAACTCAAGAAATTGTTAAATCTGGCGCCTCGGGAATCGGAAATCCGGTGCTTTATGTCGGTTCAACTACTGGCAGAGATGGCATGGGAGGAGCGAGTTTTGCTAGTGCAGAATTGACTGACAAATCGATGGACGATCGCCCAGCCGTTCAAGTAGGAGATCCGTTTTTAGAGAAGTCTCTAATTGAAGCTTGTTTGGAAGCATTCAAAACTGGTGCAGTCGTCGCAGCCCAAGATATGGGCGCGGCCGGGATTACCTGTTCGACATCGGAAATGGCAGCCAAAGGTGGTGTCGGGATTGAATTTGATTTAGATAAAGTTCCGGTTCGAGAAAGCGGTATGGTTCCCTACGAATACCTGCTTTCGGAATCCCAAGAACGGATGCTATTCGTGGCACATAAAGGACGGGAACAGGAATTAATTGATATTTTTCACCGCTGGGGATTGCACGCTGTAGTTGCGGGGACAGTGATCGCAGAGCCGATCGTCCGAATTCTGTTTAAAGGCGAAATTGCTGCCGAAATTACCGCGACAGCTTTGGCAGATAACACGCCAATTTATCACCGCGAATTGTTGACAGAAGCGCCAGAATATGCTAAAAAAGCCTGGGAATGGACGGCGGATAAGTTGCCGGAATGCACCGCAGCGGGTATCGAAGTTCAAGGTAATTTCCAAACTTGGAATCAGATTTTGCTGACCCTTTTAGATACTCCCACCATCGCTTCTAAACGCTGGGTTTATCGCCAATACGACCATCAAGTGCAGAACAATACTGTGCTTTTACCAGGCGGTGCGGATGCTGCTGTTGTCAGATTGCGATCGCCAGAAACTTCCATTATTAAGGATAAGTCCTCAACGGTCGCTGCTGTCTCCGAAGCTCAAGAAATAGTAGAAGCAGATGCAGCTATTCCCTTATTTTCCAAGGGACAAGGTAGAAAAACTCCCGAAATTTCTCCCCCCCTTGCTAAGGGGGGGCCGGGGGGGGTTATTCCCGCAGTTGCTGCAACGGTTGACTGCAATTCTCGTTATGTTTATCTCGACCCTTATGAAGGTGCAAAAGCGGTAGTTGCGGAAGCGGCGAGAAATTTGAGTTGTGTTGGTGCTGAACCTCTTGCTGTTACTGATAATCTCAATTTTGGCAGTCCGGAAAAGCCTGTGGGATATTGGCAGTTAGCGTCGGCTTGTCGCGGGATTGCTGATGCTTGTCGCGAGTTGGGAACTCCGGTGACTGGCGGTAATGTTTCTCTTTACAATGAAACGGTTGATGCTGAGGGAAATCCCCAACCAATTTATCCGACTCCGGTAATCGGAATGGTGGGTTTGATTCCGGATTTGACGAAGATTTGCGGCCAAGCTTGGCAAAAAGAAGGGGATTTAATTTATCTGTTGGGAATTGGCGGATCGTCGGAAAATTCTGATGTGCAAACTTCTCCGACTTTGGGCGGTTCGGAATATTTGGCCGCCGTTCACGGTACGATCGCGGGTAAGCCTCCAATTATCGATTTTGAGTTAGAAAGACAAGTGCAAAAAGCTTGTCGGGATGGCATTCGCAGCGGTTGGGTACGCTCTGCTCACGATTGCGCCGAGGGAGGAATTGCGATCGCCCTAGCGGAATCCTGCATTTCTGCTAAACTGGGTGCCGCAATCCACCTGTACCCAAACCAGCAGTCTCAGCGTTCGGATGAATTATTGTTTGGCGAAATGGGTAACTGCATTTTAGTTTCGGTAAGTCCGGCTAACGAGGCTGCTTGGACATCCTACTTGCAGGATAATTTGGCCGCCAAGTGGCAGAAAATTGGCTTAGTTGGGAGTACCGAATCATCTTTGCGGGTTTTTACTACCGATAATCTGCCGTTAATCGAGGTTAATATCACAGAGCTGGGCGATCGATACTACAATGCCATTGAACGCCGCATCGCTTCTGTCTGAAATCCTCCACCAGTTGCCACGGATACCAGCCCTCCAACTTTACAGTAGTTGAGAGATCGAAATTTTAGACCAAAGTTTAATCCCCAGATCGAGGCGAGTAAATCTAAAATCTAAAATCTAAAATAGGAGGCCTGATTCGTGGCAATATTAAGAAAATGTTAAGTTATGCGACATCTTCCCGAACAGAACCCACCGGTGAACTTGTCCCGCTCACATACCATCCCTAATTACGAGCCAACCCATCTATGATTCCCAACCATTCCTTCGAGGCTGACGAGCATTCTAGCAAACCCGACAAGCCCGAGGAAGCTTGTGGCGTTTTTGGTATCTACGCACCGGGTGAAGATGTCGCCAAGTTGACCTACTTCGGTTTGTATGCGTTGCAGCACCGGGGTCAGGAATCAGCCGGAATTGCCACCTTTGAGGGTGAAACAGTCCACCTACATAAGGATATGGGACTGGTTTCACAAGTCTTCAACGAATCGAGTTTAGGTCACTTACCCGGTAACTTAGCCGTAGGCCACACTCGCTACTCTACTACGGGTTCGTCGCGGGTTGTCAACGCTCAACCTGTGGTCGTTCCAACCCGTTTGGGAAGTCTTGCACTAGCACATAACGGAAATCTTGTCAATACTAAAGAATTGCGGGAAGAGTTGCTGTCTCGCAATTGCGAGTTTGTCAGTACGACGGATTCAGAGGCGATCGCAGTGGCGATCGGTTGGGAAGTAGACCAGGGGAAAGATTGGTTAGAAGCTGCGATCAGTGCCTTTGGTATGTGCCAAGGAGCCTTTAGTTTGACGATCGCCACCCCAAAAGGTGTTATGGGAGTCCGCGACCCCCACGGCGTCCGCCCGCTGGTAATTGGCACTCTCCCCACAACTCCGGTACGATACGTTTTAGCATCGGAAACTTGCGGATTAGATATTATCGGGGCAGAATTTTTGCGGGATGTAGAACCGGGGGAATTGGTTTGGATTACAGAAGAAGGTATGGCTTCCTTCCACTGGAGCCAGCAGCAAAAACGCAAACTTTGCATCTTTGAAATGATCTATTTTGCTCGACCAGACAGCATTATGGAAGGTGAAAATTTATATACCTACCGACTGCGACTCGGGCGGAGGTTGGCAGTCGAATCTCCGATTGATGCTGATATCGTCATCGGTGTTCCCGATTCTGGAATCCCAGCGGCGATCGGCTTTTCTCAAGCTTCCGGCATTCCTTACGCCGAAGGATTGATTAAAAATCGCTACGTCGGACGCACTTTTATTCAACCGACTCAGACAATGCGCGAGTCAGGAATCCGCATGAAACTCAACCCTCTCAAAGATGTGTTGGAAGGAAAGCGGGTAATTATTATCGACGATTCCATCGTCCGCGGGACTACCAGCCGCAAAATTGTCAAAGCCTTGCGGGATGCGGGCGCAACCGAAGTTCACATGAGAATTTCTTCGCCCCCGGTGACTCATCCTTGTTTTTACGGTATCGATACCGACAATCAAGATCAGTTGATTGCTGCTACCAAGTCCGTCGCCGAAATCGGCGCTCAAATTGGAACCGATTCCTTGGCTTTCTTGAGCCGGGAAGGAATGCTGAGCGCGACTAACGAAGACACGAAAAGTTTTTGTTCGGCGTGTTTCACCGGCGATTATCCGATCGAGATTCCGGCAATGGTAAAACGGGCGAAGCTCTTATTAGAAAAGGCTACCACCTAGAAAATACCACAGCATCGCGCGATCGACAGGAGCGTCGATTTTAGATTTTAGACTTCGACTTCGCTCAGTCGAACGATTTTAGATTTTAGATTTAGTCTTCAGATGAATCTGGGAGATTGAACTTGAGTCTAAAATTTCGATCTGTCTGCGACGATTGTCGGGCGCTTGTCTTTGTTTTTTTGGTTGGTCAGTTTTCGCGATTTAAGGATTTTCAAATTTTTCTGGTAAGTCATTGCCAGAGTGTGTGTAGAAATGTTAAATTAACGAGAGCTCTAGCAAATCTTGCAGAATTTGTGAACTGTAGCGAGCGATCGGTTGGGTAGAACTCAATACGCTTGGGTTAAGATAGATCCCCCCTAACCCCCCTTCCCAAGGGGGGGACAAGAATCTTATCAAAGTCCCCCTTCTTAAGGGGGATTTAGGGGGATCTCCGGGCAATAAACAGTGTTAACCCAAGTATATTGGGGTATAACTTGCGTGAAACCCAAGAATCCGATTGGAGGTTTGGGATTCGAGAAAAATCTCAAATCTCAAATCTCAAATCTCAAATAGATCGCCTCAACCTACAAATTAGTTGACAATTTCTGCTCGAAATGCTGTATGCTACCTGCGAACTGGAGATATTTCCTCCAGAAATGCGATCTCAAATTGAAGTCGCATTTCGCACCAACAACGGGTACAAGAGATTTTTTTAGATAACAGGGTCGATCGCACAAATTTTTGCCACATAAGTATTCCCCAAGCTCAGTTGCTTGAGAATTGCGGGCGGGCTATTCATGCGAACTAAATAACTTTAGAAACCCTTGCAAAGTAAGAATATGGCTCCTCGCGGGCAAAAGATTACCTCACCCGCACAGGGATACAAGCCCTCGACTTGTGTCACGAGCAGCCAAAAAATTTAGATATTTAGTTTAAGCCGCAGATTCATCTCTGCAATAAATCTAAAATCTAAAATCGTTCGACTGAGCGAAGTCGAAGTCTAAAATCTAAAATCGATTGACTGTTAAAAGGCGGAATGCGGTTTCTCAAGTCAGCTTAAATCGGAAACTTCGTGCAATCAAACACTGTTATCAATCCGCCGAGCGATAAAGGCTCATCCTCTCGTACAAAAGAGTTACCTTTTACTCTTGCTGATGTCAAAGCAGCCATTCCAGCCCATTGTTTTGAACCCTCGGCTTGGAGATCTCTAGCTTATTTCTTTTTGGATCTGGGGATTATCGCAGGTTTATATGCGATCGCCTACAGCCTCGATTCCTGGTTATTTTACCCAATTTTTTGGTTGATGCAGGGAACCATGTTTTGGGCATTGTTTGTAGTCGGGCACGACTGCGGGCACGGTTCATTTTCTAAGAGCAAATGGCTCAACAACCTGATCGGACACCTCTCTCACGCACCAATTCTCGTACCATTCCACGGTTGGCGGATCAGCCACAGAACCCACCACGCCAATACAGGTAGCTTGGATAACGATGAAAGCTGGTATCCCGTGTCGGAGAGCAAATACAATCAAATGCCCTGGTACGAGAAGCTGGGACGCTTTTATTTGATGTTATTTGCCTATCCAATTTACCTGTTTCGGCGATCGCCCGATCGGGTAGGTTCTCACTTCATGCCCGGTAGCCCGATTTTCCGTCCTTCCGAAAAAGCGGACGTATTGACGAGTTCCGCATCCTTGGTATTGATGGTAGCCTTTTTAGGCGCGTTAACCTATCAATTTGGTTGGCTGTTTTTACTGAAGTTCTACCTAGTTCCCTACGTAATCTTCGTAATGTGGCTGGATTTGGTAACATTCCTGCACCACACAGAAGCCGATATTCCCTGGTATCGCGGAGATGACTGGTATTTCCTCAAAGGTGCGCTATCTACGATCGATCGCGATTATGGAATCATCAACTCGATCCATCACGATATCGGTACTCACGTCGCCCACCACATTTTCTCGACAATGCCGCACTATCACTTGAAGGAAGCCACAGAAGCCATCAAGCCATTGTTGGGTGATTATTATCGCAAATCAACCGATCCAATTTGGAAGAGCTTTATTCGCTCTTACTGGGATTGTCACTTTGTTTCCGATACAGGTTCTGGAGTTTACTACGAATCGCCTAACTCTCGGAAATCTGCTGAAGTTAAGTAACTTCTAATCAACAATAGAATACCTAAAAACCCGGCTTCTTAAAGAAGCCGGGGTTTTCATTTTTGGGCGCGCTAAAATTTAATATGTCCCGTAAAATAACCGAAATCTGGTTCGTAGTGAGGACTTTAGTCCTCATAAAAAGCTAGAGGACTAAAGTCCTCACTACGAACCAAATTGATTGCGGTTCGTAGTGAGGACTTTAGTCCTCTGGAAAAGAAGGACTAAAGTCCTCACTACGAACCAAATTGATTGCGGTTCGTAGTGAGGACTTTAGTCCTCTGGAAAAGAAGGACT
>NZ_JAUBUN010000009.1:88939-204567 GCF_036702665.1 Microcoleus sp. Aus8_D2 | reverse complement strand
GTTGGTGTTGGCTGGGTTGGTGTTGGCTGGGTTGGTGTTGGCGGTTCTACATCGTTATCAGTAATCGCCACTGTCACATTCGGAATTGCGATCGCACTATACTTACTGTCAGCACTCGCAGCCGTATGAGAAATAGTCCCTGTGTGCGGCCCTTCAACAACCGTATCGTCCGTAGCCGTTACTGTGACTGCTTTCGCGACATTCCAGTTATTAGTGTCAAAAGTAACAGCAGCGATCGCATTAATTTGAGTACCATTCGCGAAACTAATCGTCACAGGCGCCGTGGGCTGGGATTTTAACTGAACGCTGTACGTCCCTATAGCAGCGCCTTCGGTAGCAGTTGTACTCGTAGGTGAAACACTCACACCAGCCGTATCGTTGTCAGCAATCGTGGCTGTCACAGGAGAAATCGTCAGGTTGTTATACAAGGTATCTGTACTGACGGATTTGTGAGTAATCGTGCCGCTGTGGGTTGCTTCGGCTATGCTGTCATCGATCGCACTAACAGTCACATTTTTAGCAATATTCCAATCATTAAGCCCAAAAGTGACAGGTGCGATCGCACTAATTTGAGTGCCCGCGTCAAAATTAATCGTCACAGGTGCTGTAGGTGCGCTAGTCAAAACCACGCCGTAGGTAGCCGTTGCGCCGCCTTCAGCAATATTTGTAGTTCCTGCCGATTGCACGATCGACACACCCGCACTATCGTTATCAGTAATCGATGCGGTAACATCGGGAATCGCTTTGGCGTTATAATTTGTGTCGGTGCTGGTAGCTGTGTGAGCGATCGTGCCGCTGTGCGTTCCTTGTGCTACACTGTCGTCGATCGCAGTGACAGTCACAGTCTGATCGACATTCCAGTTAGTGCTGTCAAATGTAATCGGTGTGGCGATCGGGCTAATTTGATTGCCAGTATTAAAGCTAATGTTAACGGGTGCGATCGGTTGCGAAGTTAACTTGACTTTGTAACTGCCAGTTGCACCGCCTTCTGTAGCAGTGATGTTCGTAGGTGCAATGCTGAAACCGGCAGTATCGTCATTTTGGATAGTAGTTGTAGCAGTTGCATTTGTAATTGCAGGTGTCGGCCCCGGTGCCACAGGATTCGACAGCGTAACCGCAACAGTTTCGTCAGGTTCAACTAATCTGTCGCCTAACACCTTTAAAGTGATAGTTTTCGATGTTTCCGCCGCCGCAAAGTTGATAGTCCCGTTAATATCCGTTGCCCCAGAAGTGCCGCCGATGCTATTGTAGTCGCTGCCGTTACTAGCAGTTCCGGCGATCGCATAATTGACGCTACTTGCTACATCTTTGCCGCCACTGCGACTCACCGTAAAAATTATAGGACTTGTGTCAGTATTGCCTTCGAGGATACTGGGAATATCAGCCGCAATGGCGTAAGAAATTTGCTGGTTAGCTGCAATAGTCAGCGTTGTTTCATTTGTTGTACCAGCAAAGGCTCCAGTAATTGTGCCAAAGTTGAAAATTGCGGTTTCCGCGTTCTCGGGGATATTGTCAGTTTTGATCGTGACTGCAACATTCTGAGTGAGAGTAGTAGTGCCGGCGGGGAAAGTAACAGTTTGAGGCGAAAAGGTGTAGTCAGAATTTTGGGTTGCTGTGCTACTGGGCTTAATTGCGATCGGCACTGTTACGTCACTACTAGGAGTGGCACTGATAGTGACGGGAATATTGATAACTGTATCTGTCGTTCCTTCCGTCCCGCTGTAAGTAGCCGCACCGAATTTCACCGCAGGTGTTGTATTGAGTAAAATCGAGACGTTGTTTGAGGTAAAATTCGCCGTAGCTAAATCAGATAAGCCATCTTTGTTAAAATCACCTACAGCAATACCTTGGGGAGCCGTTCCCACAACAAAATTAGTTGCAGCCCCAAAGCTACCACTGCCACTCCCAAACAAGATGGAGACATCGCTAGATTGATTGTTCGCTGTGGCTAAGTCGAGTTTTCCATCGGCGTTGAAGTCGCCAGCAGCAATAGAAAGGGGTTGTGTCGCGACGCCAAAGTTGGTAGCTGTACCAAAGTTACCCGTACCATTTCCTAACAGAATGGAGACATTGTTTGAGCCTTGGTTACTCGTTGCTAAGTCAGAATTTCCGTCCCCATTGAAGTCTCCTACAGCGATGTAATTGGGATTTGTCCCGACACTATAGTTGATAGCATTGGCAAAAGTGCCATTAGCATTTTGTAACAGGATGGAAACGTTGTTAGAATCAAAGTTCGCTGTGGCTAAGTCTGACCTGCCATCCTTGTTAAAGTCGCCCACAACTACGAAATAGGGATTTGACCCCACGCTCAAGCTGGTGCTAGTGCCAAAGCTGCCATTGCCATTCCCCAGCAGGATGGAGACGTCGTTATAGGTTTGATTGGCTGTAACTAAGTCAGAATTGCCGTCTTTGTTAAAGTCGCCGACAGCGACACTATAGGGACTTGAACCCACACTAAAATAGGTGGCATTACCAAAAGTGCCATCGCCATTTCCTAACAGGAGGGAGACGTTGTTAGGATAATTATTGGCAGTAACCAGGTCAGAATTGCCGTCTTTGTTAAAGTCGCCTACGGCGACAGACCAGGTACTGAGATCGCTTGGTGGGTTGGTGTTAAGATTGGTGGCAGTACCAAAGTTGCCAGTGCCATCTCCCAGTACGATCGAGACATTGCGATTGACTCCAGTGGTAGCAAAGGCTAAATCAAGATTGCCGTCTTTGTTAAAGTCGCCAGTGGCAACTTTACGGAGACTGTAGGTAACAGGAAAATTTTTCGCCGCACCAAAACTATTCAAAACATATTCGTAACCCGCTAACACTTCGGGTGCAAATACCAGTGGCGTGTTAATTTCCCCGATTCTTGCTGCGAGTTTCCAATCGCCGCCTTTTGCCGCGCTTCCGGTGAGGTTTTTGGATGCGGCAACATTGGTATTTGTGAGTTGGGCGATGCGCTGGATGAATGCGATCGCACTTAATGCCACATTACAACCATAAATCAGAATGTCCGCACCCACAGACAAAGCGCTCCGCCACTGCTGCAATTTCTCGGAATAAGCTTCCAAATTGTCTAAACTCAAGCTACCGCTACCGAGTTGCAAGCGGCCGGGAGTGCCGTGAGAAATAATGTGGATGCTGTCAATATTGGTGCGATGAGCTAAGATTTGAGTAATTTGGTCGATCGCATCCTCGTTTCCATCTAACACCACAACTTCCGTACCCGGTGTTACCCCAGCCACTAAACTTTGATAATTTTGTACTTTTGTGTCGATAAAGGCGATCGACTTTACTGAAACAGGAAAGTTTAAATTCGACATAATACACCTATTTGGGGTAAAAAAAAGACAACAATTCCCCTGTCTCGTGACTTGCATCCGAAACCATCTATCAATCAATTTTGATTTACACAGACACACCAGTTCTGCGTAAAAATTCGGTTATTTCTGATCTGTTGTAGTAACAGTAACAGTTTTTTTATACGAGCTATATAAAGTTTTCTTTAAAAAGAGCTGGTTAATTTAAAGTTCCGATAAAGAGGAAGAAAATCTTTAAGTATAATTACTGCGGTGAATGCGAGATTGATATCACAAATATTGGTAAAACGTAAGTGTAATATTACGTAGATTTAAATGTATTAAATTATACTTATTTTAGGCAAGTAAGGTTATGTGCGATAAAAAAGGTTCGTAGTGAGGACTTCAGTCCGCATAAAATCAGAGGACTCGCATTCCTCACTGCGAACCAATGTGATTACCGCAAACCCGAATCAATCTCTGCCAAAAGCCTCTGGGCATCCCCGCACAAAGCATCGTGACAGCAACCATTACTCGCCAACAATCCCCCCCACTGACTAACATCTCCCCGGTTGTATTGCAAAGGAGAACCATCAAAACGAGTAAATCGGCCGCCCGCTTCCGTCAAAATCAATTCCGGCGCCGCCAAATCCCAATCCTTCGGTGCAGACTTCCCCGAAAGCGCAATATAAACATCAGCTTTTTGTTCGACAATCGTCGCAATCTTGCAGCCGATGCTACCGACAGCCAGTTGATTTTGACAGGGAAATTTGTGCAATAATCGATTTAGGCGATCGTCCCGGTGACTGCGACTGGTTACTATAGATAAATCTGCCACTATATTGCGCGCAGAAACCTGCAATTTTACCGCAGAACCCCCGCGAGTTTCCTCAAAAGCGCCTGCATTCCGGATGGCATAATAAATCTTTTGTTGTTCTGGCCAAGCCACAACTGCTAGTACAGGTTTTCCCTCAAAAGCTAAAGCAATGTGAACGGCAAATTCGCCCGTCTTGTCAATAAAATCGCGCGTTCCATCCAAAGGGTCAATAATCCAAACCCAAGATTGAGGTAAAGGAACTTTGCCGCAAGTTTCTAAATAAGATTTGTAAGTTTCTTCGCTGAGATAGCCAAATTCTGCATTCCCTAAAACTGATTGCAGTTTATCTAGGATGTAAGAATTGACAGCGATATCGGCGGCGGTAACTGGGCCGTCTTTTTGTTCTTGAATGTCCAGGTTGGGAGTGTTGGAATCTGGGCGATAATAGGATTGTAAAATATCTGCGGCACCCCAAGCGGCAGCCTGGGCAATTTCGCTTAATTCTTCGAGATTTTTCATGTTTTATCAATTTAAGTAGGGTGCGTCTGATTGCATCTACTTCATAATAATCGAAAAAACCCCGACTGACGCACCCTACGAATACGGGATTTTGGGACGTTTTTTATGAGACAACATAACCGTTCGCCATATCAAAAAATGAAATTTGTAGGGGCCCGTGAGCCAACAATTTACGGTAAAAATGAATAATCTCATAAACCCGCCCTCCCCCACCAAAAATAAAAATGTAGGGTGAATTTATTGTAAAACGTTGATGTAAATAAGGGTGGGGATGGGGCGGGTTTATGAGATTGTTTGTGGGTTTTATAGATGGTTGGCTCACGGGCCCCTACGGGATTTTGGGATATTTTTTGTGAAGCTAACCCACCCTACGACCAATTAATATGAGGATATTTCCATTCGTAATAATTGGGAAACACAAAATTAGTAAACGAAACCGAAATACTCACCTCCAGGGATTTTACATGATGCCACCAACCCACAGGAATAAAGATCACCTCTCCCGGTTCCAAAATCACCTCAATGATTTTTGCATCTCTATAAAGCGGATATTTGTCATAGTCAGGATTTTCGCCATCAACCTTGCTGAAAACTCCGACATGATTGTAAAGCAGAGGCGTTTGCTGCGGACAAATCAATTTAATCAGTTTGCGTCCCGATACCTGTGCTAAAACTAAGTTAACCGGGTCATGGTGCAGCGGCGTAATCGTACCCTTGGGGCCAAACCAAAAGAAAACTCGCCCTTTTGTATCGTCAGGAGTCAGATATTCTGGGAAAATCTCAAAGTCGTTGAATAGCGATTTAAATTCTTCTCTTTCCAGGGTTTGGTTGTTAGCAACCATGTAGCAGTCGTTGCTGGGGCCGCCGTTGACGACCATATCTATATATTCGCGGAACTGAACGGTTTTTTTGTGGTTGTGTATCTTAATTTCGTATTCCGGGTCAGAGTTGCGGTTGGCTTGAATTTCCACCTCTGCATCGCCGTATTTTTGCTGCAAATACTCCGGCGTCCACAACTGCAACGCTTTCCAGTTGTGCATGATATTGGTGATAATTACCGGAGTATTTTTCGCGTAGTAATTTTCTAAGAAATACTCTCGGGAAAGACTGCTTTTGCGTTCGATTGTGCCAAACTTGGAAGAGAGGGCTGCTAATTGATTGTTGATGGTGAGTTGCGATTCCAGTTTCTGCAATAACTGCACGTAATGGCTGCCTGCTTGGAAGTACGGATGAGAGGATATTTTGGTAACTTCTGCGGTTGCTGTTTCGGCATCAATGCCTGTATTTATTAAGCCTTGAATGATGTCTGCATCTGGTTGATTTAATAATTTGTTGGCTGCCACCCACTGTTTCAGGTTGTCGGGGACTTCTGGCTTGCTTGGCGCTGCTGCGAGTAGATTGGGCAAGTTTTGCGTCAGCCATTCTA
Source organism: Microcoleus sp. Aus8_D2 (assembly GCF_036702665.1). Lineage (NCBI taxonomy): Bacteria > Bacillati > Cyanobacteriota > Cyanophyceae > Oscillatoriales > Microcoleaceae > Microcoleus > Microcoleus sp. Aus8_D2. The sequence goes on along the minus strand of NZ_JAUBUN010000009.1, from coordinate 198,515 downwards.
GATTAACTTGTTGTTCTTCGGTGAGGGTAATCCGCAAGGGGGGAAGTGTGATGGTTAGGGGTTGGGTGTCAGACATGATTGGAGTGTTTTGTTTTGGGGTAGTTTGGTTGTGCTTGAAGTTGCTTAACTAATATAGCAATCTGGTTTGATTTGTGAATGAGTTTTTTGATGAACCGCGAAGACGCTTTCATGCGCGAAGGAAGAGAGGAGAGGAGTTCACAAATCTTGTCGGGGTTGCTATCACTATTTTAGCTTAACAAGGGTTGGCTGTTTGAGTTTTCTGGGTGCGAGCGCTTTTTTCCGGATTTTTTTGTTAATTTAAAGTTAAGGTTGCAGATTTTTTATCCATTGGCGGGTTCCGAAATATTTGCAGGAATCGGAAGCTGTCTTAGCTGCGGCGGCTAGGGCGTTTGTAAAGTTTTCTTGTAAAATGTAGTGACAGAAAGCGCCGTGAAAGATGTCGCCGGCGCCTAAAGTGTCTGTGGCTTGAATTAGAGGAACTTCTAAACTACCGAAACTGTCATTGCTGAAGTATTGAATCGGTTTTTCGCCGCGTGTGATGGCTATGTTGGGAATTCCGGCTGCTGAGAGATAAGCAAAGACTTGTTCGGAATTGTGACAGTCGGGCGGATGAAAGTTATCCGAGCACACAGCCCATTCAACGAAGGGTAATATTTTTTCTAATCCGGGTTTCCAACTGCCGCCATCAAGGACGATTGGAATGCTTTTTGCTTTGGCGAGTTGAGCGATTTCTGTGCTGGCTGGGATTTGATGTCCGTCAAACAGTATGATATTAACTGATGCTAAAAAATCCTGGTTAATTGCTTGACTGTCAACCTGAGATTTAGTAGCATTAATCGAGATTACTGCCCGATCGCCCGTTTGTTCACTTACCACAATCGAAGAAACTGGCGGCGAGTGCGATCGCCCTGGCTGCAAATCGATTATCCTGACATTGTACTCCGCTAAGTCTGCACGGATTAATTGGGCGATCGCGTGAGTGCCCAAAACCCCCGCCAATACCGCCGCATTCCCCAAACCGCTAAAAGCCACAGCAGCATTTGTCGCCGGCCCGCCCGCAGCAATGGTACAATCAGCAGCAACAACCTTCTGATTTTCCCCCGGAGGCTTCTCGGCTAAATAAACTAAATCCAAAGTCGCCAATCCCAAAAACAATCCAGTCTTCATATCTGCGTGAATCCGCGTTCATCTGCGGTTAAAAATAAAAAATATCAAAATGCAGCCAAATCCCAATACAGGAACACTATACATTGTCGGAACGCCGATCGGCAATCTCGAAGACATGACATATCGCGCCATCCGAATTTTGCAAACAGCAGACTTCATCGCCGCCGAAGACACCCGCCACACAGGGAAACTTTTACACCACTTTCAAATCAAAACGCCCCAAATCAGCTATCACGAACACAACCAACACCAGCGACTCCCGGAATTAATCGACAAACTGCTGTTAGGAAAAAGTATCGCCCTCGTCACCGACGCCGGAATGCCGGGAATTTCCGACCCCGGATACGAATTAGTCAAAGCCTGCGCCGATGCTAATATTAACATTATTCCGATTCCCGGGCCGAGCGCCTGCATTGTTGGGATTAGTGCATCGGGATTACCTACAGACAGATTTGTATTTGAAGGATTCTTACCCGTCAAAGGTCAAGAACGCCAGCGCAGTTTAGAAAGTTTACAAATAGAATCCCGCACTATTATCTTATACGAATCTCCGCACCGGTTGCGACAAACTTTACAAGATTTAGCAAACACCTTGGGAAGCGACAGACAGATTGTGCTGGCGAGGGAATTGACAAAAATGCACGAAGAGTTTTGGCGTGGTAGTATGGAAAGCGCGATCGAACTTTACACCACACGCGAACCCCAGGGAGAATTTACCCTAGTGATTGCCGGCCTCGAAACAGACGCACCAATTTTCTCAGAAGACGCCATCAAAGCCGAATTGCAAACATTAATCGCAGAAGGAGTAAGTCGTTCCCAAGCCAGCCGACAGCTAGCCCAACAAACATCCCTCCCCCGGCGCCAAATCTACCAACTCGCCTTAACACTTGGGGACAGCGAATCACCCGAACAACCATTAGATGAATTGTAAAAAACTCTCTCTTCTTCTCCTCTGCGCCCTCTGCGCCCTCTGCGGTTAAATAAAAAAGTTAAATAATCCTACCAAAAAATCTATGGTACGCGGAAACTACGATCGCCAAAAACCCTATTTACGCAACCCCCACATCAACAAACCAATCGCCGAAATCTATGCAGACTTAGACGCCTTTAGCTGGGAGATATTTGAAGACCAACCCCACCGCTTCGATACAGTCAGTTTCTACGTCTTGCTTCCGCCGCTGTTTTACGAAGGAAAATTCATCAAAGGGATTTACTTCAGCGAAGGAGTCGAACTCATCAACAAACTCTTTCCCCAACTTTCGTCAGCATTTTTCTCCTTCACCTATTCCCCCGGAACGTCCTACTCCTGGGCGCCCGTAGCCGACGCATACTCCAGTTTATACAAAAACCCGCAGCGAGCCAAGTGGTTTCGCGAAACATATCCCGATCGCGCCAACAAACCAATTATACCACTGCAAGACACCGACTTTATCAACGAATACTTAATTTCCCCTCGTAACGTCCCCGCAAAAGACATCGACCTCCTCGCCGTCGCCCGCATTTCCGAAGAAAAGAACTTGCCGATGATTGCCAAAGCCTTAAAAATTTACCGCCAGAAGTATCCCCAAAAACCTATAAAATTAACAGTTGTCAGCGGTCACGACTTTGATGTCAACAACCTGAAAACTCTCGACGAGTACGCCTTAAAAGAATGGCATCAAGTAGAGGCAATTTTAGGCAATCCCTCCGACTACATCAACTTACTGCCGCGAGTTGACTACTACCAAGAAATCCCCAACTATTATTCGCGGGCGCAAGCATTCGTGCTGGGTTCCCTCCTCGAAGGAAAAAACCGGGGAATTACCGAAGCCATGAGTTGCAACGTACCAGTAATTTGTTTTGAAGAATTCAATCAATACGCCCGAGGAAACTCGCCAGTTTTCCCGGAAGGTGCGGGTCTTTATGCCAAATTCGATCCGGAATCCTTAGCCGATACGATTCATACAGTATTGGAAAATCCAACGGAATTTAAGCCGCGATATCAGTATTTAAAACATTGCGGCCGCAAAAACTTTTTCAACACTTGCCTTGACAGTTTTCCCTACTACCAGCATAACATTCCCGACTACAAACCGGGAGCAGCATTTAAGAATTTGTGGCTGGATTTGGCGGTGCAGCAAAATTATCAAGTCAGCTTGGATAGTTTTTTGTACGGAGGTTCTCCCCTGTCTCATATTCGGGGTATAAATACGATTCAGCAAAATCTCGGGGAATTAACCAAGTTTCTAAGATAATTCGCAATTAATATGTAAGGTGCGTCAGTTGTTTTTTTCAGGTTCGTAGTGCGGAATGCGAGTCCGAATCCAAGAAGGACTAAAGTCCTCACTACAAACCAGGTTCGTAGTACGGAATGCGAGTCCGAATCCAAGAAGGACTAAAGTCCTCACTACAAACCTGTTTGTATTACGAGTGATTGACAGGCCCCGATATAAATCCAATCTGATGCAGCCTACCTCAGATGTAATGCTCGATACTAAAATCTAAAATCTAAAATTTAAAATAGTATTAGAAGGTTACTCAGCAGGAGAAACACAGAATGCACGACTTAAAAGTTGTCATCATTGGTGCGGGAATTGGCGGCTTAACTGCGGGTATCGCCCTCCAACAAGCGGGGTATGAAGTTGCAATTTACGATCGCGTAAAAGAACTGCGTCCAGCCGGGGCTGGCATCTCCCTGTGGTCGAACGGCGTCAAAGTGCTCAACCGCTTGGGTTTAGGCGAAAACATGGCAAAAATTGGCGGCAAAATGGAGCGCATGGAATATCGCACCAAAATCGGTCAACTGCTAAATGACATCGATTTAATGCCGCTAATTCAACAAGTCGGTCAGCGTCCTTATCCGGTAGCGCGCCGCGATTTACAACAAATGTTATTAGCAGCTTTTAAGGGAGAAGTCAAGCTCGATCGCAAATGTGTTGCCGTGGAAGAAGACGCAACCGGAGTAACTGCAATTTTTGAGAACGGAGACAAAGCCCGGGGCGATTTGCTGGTGGCTGCGGACGGCGTTCGCTCAATTTTGCGCACCTATGTATTAGGCCGCGAAGTACAGCCCAAATACGGCGGTTATATCAATTGGAACGGGCTAGTACCGGCGGATGAAGCACTAGCACCAAAAAATACTTGGGCGATTTATGTCGGCGACTGCAAGCGCGCCTCCTTAATGCCCGTAGCGGGCGATCGCTTTTACTTTTTCTTCGATGTTCCGTTACCCACAGGAACTCCGGCTAATCCCGACAATTACAAAGCCGAGCTTAAAGAACATTTTACAGATTGGGCCGAACCAGTGCAATTGTTGATAGAAAGATTAGATCCCGCAGCAGTCGCCCGCCCGGAAATTCACGACGTAGGGCCGATCGACTCCTACGTTCGCGGTAGAGTTGCTTTGCTGGGAGATTCCGCCCACGCTACCTGCCCGGATTTGGGCCAGGGAGGCTGTCAAGCCATGGAAGATGGACTGGTACTCAGCAACTACCTTTCGACCACGAATTTGGGGGTAGAATACGCGCTCAAACGTTACGAAACAGAGCGCAAGCAGCGGGCGAATGCAGTTGTAGAAAAAGCGCGCCAGCGTGCCGAACAAATTCACGGTAAAGATCCGCAGGTGACACAACAGTGGTACGAACAACTGGCTAAAGAACAGCCAACTGACGTGACTGATGCGATCGCCAAAGTCATCATGGCAGGCCCGTTACATTAATAGAAACTAGCACGTTATTAACGTTGGAGGCTCTTCCTCCGGATCTGCGTTACCAGGCAGAGCCTGGGAACGAGTAAAACGAGTAAATAACTGATAAACTGGTTCCCTGGCTCTGCCGGGGAACCGATATTTAGAGGCTCTGCCTCTCTTTTCTCTTGCAACCAGGAAAAAATAATGTCAGGCAAACTTACTACTCACGTTCTCGATACAGCCCGCGGCTGTCCGGCGGCAAATATGTCGATCGCCCTGCATTCAATTGACCCAAAATCCGGCGCCAAAACACTCATCAAAACTGTAACAACTAATGCTGACGGCCGCACCGCAGATCCGTTACTATCAGAAAACGAGTTCAAACCGGGAATTTACGAATTAGTCTTTGCAGTTGGCGAATACTTCGCGCAGTCCGCCGAAAATTTGCCCGATCCGCCGTTTTTAAATAGCGTTCCGATTCAGTTCGGCATCGCCGACTCAACCTCACACTATCACGTACCGCTGTTAGTTTCGCCTTGGTCGTACAGCACCTATCGCGGTAGTTGATTAAACAGTTGACCTGGGACCTGGGACCTGGGACCTGGGACAGTTGAGGGCGCAGTGTTGATCGCGGTAGGGTGCATCGCCCATATATAGCAGTTCTCAAGCGTGGTGAGGTACCCTCTCAAGCTATTACCAATTACCAATTACCAATTTGTCAACTGTACCTCATCTACCTGAGAAAGGCTATATATTTGTAAATATCCAAAATTGTTGGAGCGACGCACCATGCTTTAACTAAAGAGGGGAGATGTCAAATAATTAATTTAAAATTAAAAAAACACCATGTTAGTCACAAAACAACCTGTTTTCAAACGCTTCTGGTACCCCGTTATTCCCGTCGCCGAATTGTCCGGCGAACCAAAACCTTTTGTATTATTAGGTCAGCCGATCGCACTTTGGCTCGATTCCCAAGGCCAACCCGCAGCAGTAGAAGACCGCTGCTGTCACCGCACTGCTAAACTTTCCCTCGGAAAAGTTGTCAGCGGCAACATTTCCTGTGCTTACCACGGCTGGACATTTAACTCATCTGGAACCTGCGTTTGCGTTCCGCAGCAGCAAAACGGCGCGATTTCTGCAAATTACAAAGTCAAAGCATACCGCACGCGCGATCGCTACGGTTATGTTTGGGTTTGCTTGGGAGAACCAATCGCCGACATTCCCGATATTCCCGAAGCTGCTGACTCGAACTACCGCCAAATTCACGAATTTTACGAACCTTGGAATTGTGCGGGATTGCGAGTAATGGAAAATGAATTAGATATGGCGCATCCCACTTTTGTACATACTACAACCTTCGGCAGCGAAGAGCATCTGACACCGGAGCTAATGGAATTTGAAGAAACAGAATGGGAACTGCATTACCGCAGCGTTTTAGGCGTCGCCAATCCCGCCGAACAACAGCAAAATTTAAAAATAGAACAACAAGAAACCGTGCGGACAATTGACGGAATTTGGTTCATGCCCTTTACCGTAAAACTGCGGATTGCTTACCCGAACGGACTCGTACACATCATCGTCAACACCATGACTCCGATCGACGATTCGACATCTCAAATGGTGCAATTTTGCCTCCGCAACGACACCGAAGCCGATGCCAAAACCAGCGATATTATTGCCTTCGATCGCGCTGTGACATTGGAAGACAAACGCATTTTAGAAACCACCGATTGGGACGTACCCCTCGACATCGCCCAAGAACAACATATGTTGACAGACAAACCGGGAATCATCATCCGCCGCAAAATTGCCGCACTCCTCAAAGCCCACGGCGAAGTCGAAGAAACTAAAGTCAGGAGTCATTAGTCAGGTAGGGGCGGTGCCAAGAGTGCCCGCCCTCTTAGCAGTCATCAGTCATTAGTTAGATCGCCCATAATACATAGGCTGGGGCGGGTTTTTGGGATTGTCGGTTTTTGGCAACTATTATTGGTGAACCCGCCCCTACAGGAATCACGGTCAATCGACCGGACATAATATAAATTCCCGGTAGAAGATTATTTACTTCTTCCCGCTTCTTCCCTCTTCTTCCTTCGTGTTCTTCGCGCCTTCGCGGTTCGATTTACTAAAAAGTAAAACAAAGCTAATTGAACTCAATCAACCCAATTCAAAATGCCATACTCTTTAGTTGAACTCAACCAACTCAACCAGGAAGAATTCACACAAGCCCTGGGCGCGATTTTTGAACATACACCAGCCATCGCCCGCCGCACTTGGGACGATCGCCCTTTCGCATCCACAGCCGAATTATACGCCAAAATGGTAACAGCCGTCAGCGCCATGACTGAAGCCGAAAAACTCGCTTTAATTCAAGCCCACCCGGATTTAGGAAGCAAAGCAAAAATGGCAGAAGCCTCGGTTAGCGAACAAGCCGGTGCGGGTTTGGATCAACTTTCTGTTGAAGAGTTCGATCGCTTTCAATTCCTCAACCGAGAATATCGCAAAAAGTTTGATTTCCCCTTCATTGTGGCGGTGAAAAAACACACTAAAACCAGCATTCTCGAAGCATTTAAACAGCGCCTCGACAATTCCTTTGAAACAGAAATGCAGCAGGCTGTAGCTGAAATTTGCGAAATCGCCCGCTTTCGCCTGGAGTCAGCAATCCGAAATTAATCGATCGGAGTCAAGAAACCGGGTTTTTTTACGAAAATTATGCGCAGATTCGGTAAAAAACCCGGTTTCTGGGGCCCAACGACACTCAGATGCAGGAAAGATCCCCCGATCGAGCGATACTTCGCGCCAAAAAAGTTGTAGAATAGTATCATAAGGCACAGAAAAAGATTCGGACATACCAAATAAAGCTGGTATGGTGACAGGTTTCCATGTGCTTCCCAGAAAAATGCTCTTGGAGGCAAAGTTATGACATTCTTCAATCGATCGCTAACGAAAAAAATCCCCGCGCCAGTACCTGTAGAAGACATCAAACAGCCTGGGCACGAAGAACCTTTAGGCCACTTGCACCCCAATTTCCGGCAGTGGGTTTGGTTGAATCCATCCCATCAGCGCGCCCAGTAAATCAGGTATTTTTCCGCCGCCGCAAACAAGCCGTAAAGTACGGTTCCCATCACAGCCAAAACCATCAATCCTGCAAAACCTAAAGGCACGTCAAAGTTAGAACTTGCGGTGACAATTAAGTAACCGAGGCCTTTGTTAGATGCTACTGTTTCCGAAATTACAGCGCCGACAAAAGCCAGGGAAATTGCTACTTTTAGGGATGCAAAAACGTATGGTAAGGTGTGGGGGAACCCGACTTTTTGGAAGATTTCGATTTGCGATGCACCTAGCGATCGCATTACATCTTTCATCTCCGGTTCCACTGTATCCAATCCTAAAGCTACGTTAACGGCGATCGGGAAAAATGCCAGCAAAAAAGCAGTCAGAATTGCCGGCACAGTACCGATACCAAACCACAGCGCAAACAGCGGCACTAACGCTACCTTCGGTACGGTATTGAACCCAACTAATAGCGGGTACAAAACTACATAGGCAAGCCGCGAATATCCGATGAGAAACCCCAGCACTATTCCAGCTACAATCGCGAGCAAAAAACCCGCTAAAGTTGTAAACAAAGTTTGTCCCGAGTTTTCAATCAGTGCTTTGCTTTGAGTTAAAGTGGCGGCGAGAATTGCCGAAGGTGCGGGCAAGTTGTACGGGGGAATTTTCAATAGCAATACCACAATTTCCCACAGCACGAACAGCAAGATTGTCGCAGCAATTGGCATCACAATACTTGCTGTTTTTGAGCGAGCAAATTTCTCTAAATTATCCATTGCTTTCTCACAACTTTTTTTAATTGCGGTGAATGTGGCGGCGCAGTTCTGCTACGATGTGGTTGAAGTCATCCGACACCATCATATCTAGATTTGTGGGACGCGGCAGGTTGACTTTGACTTTGTAGACGATCGAACTCGGACGCGGGCCCATCACATAAACTGTATCCGATAAGAAAACAGCCTCGCGCAAATCGTGAGTGATCAGGATGCAAACGCACTTCACCCGCATCCACAACTCTTGCAACATCACCCACATTTCCTCGCGCGTGAAAGCATCTAACGCGCCAAAAGGTTCGTCTAGCAGCAGGATTTCCGGTTGGTGAATCAAGCCGCGACACAGCGAAGCCCGCTGCCGCATTCCTCCCGATAATTGCCAGGGAAACTGTTTCTGAAAGTCTTGCAATCCGACTGTAGCTAACAATTCTTGGGCTTGGCGCACAAACATTTCCCGGCGCTTCGGATCTTTTGATTCTCGCTTGTAAGGCTGCACTACTTCCAGTGGTAGCAGCACGTTATCGAGGGTATTTCGCCAAGGCAAAAGTACGGGATTTTGAAAGGCGATGCCGACATTTTTGAGCGGTTTGGTAATCTTTTTGTCGCGAATCCGAATTTCGCCGATCGGCGCTGGAGACAGCCCGGAAACCATCCTTAAGATAGATGTTTTTCCGCAGCCGCTAGGCCCTACGAAGGATACAAATTCTCCCTGGGCGATCGACAGCGAAATCTCGTCGATAATTCGCCGCGGTTGCCCGTCAACTCGATACTCCAAGCCCACGCGATCGAATTCCAACAGAGTCGGTTCTTGAGTGCCGATCGCATTTGTGATCATTTTAGGCTGTACCACAGTTAGTCTACCTCCTTTCTTTAGCAGAACCTCAACCGTATCCTGTATGCACGAAAATTTTACCAACTTATTTGTTTATTTATTGTTGATAGCTGGGAATCTTGCTGTATCAGAACATACAAACTTTTAGACTAAGGTCGAGCGCAAGCGAACGCAACATCAAAATAAGGCAAATATCAAGTTATCTATTTGATTGTGATTTGAAAAAAAAAAAAATTGTGTTTCTGTATACAGCCAGTCAATTAATTTAAGAATACCGTATACAAGAAACCAGATCGCTGCTGAACTTTGAGGCGAAATTCGCAGAGACGAGCGATCGGTTTTCGATTCAGGTTTGTTGTCCAAATAGCAAGCATTTTTTTATGAAAAATATCTGGTTGGGACGATCGCTATCTCTGTTGCTGGTTGCAGCGCCAGTCATCCTCAGTAGCTGCCAATCTCAGTCGCCAAATGCCACAACTACCCCGGCATCGGGGGGTGCAACTGCCACAACAGCGGCAGACACGTCACAGAAACGCACCATCAAAGTCAATCCATCTTGGCTGCTGCAAGGTGACAACGCACCGCTGACAATGGCGATCGACAAAGGCTATTTCCCAGCCGAAGGATTGGATGTCAAAATCGAGCGCGGCTACGGTTCCTCTGATACAATTACCAAAGTAGCAGCAGGCCAATTCGAGATTGGATTTGGCGACATTTACTCGATGATGGAGTTCAACGCCAAAAATCCCAACGATCCAGTAGTAGCAGTTGCAGTACCTTACAATCGATCGGCATTTTCAATTGTCACCCTCAAATCGAGCAACATCGCAGATCCGAAAGGATTAGCCGGCAAAAAGCTAGGAGCTCCAGCAGGAGATGCACCGCGCAAATTGTGGCCGGTATTGGCCCAAAAAGCGGGAGTGCAAGCCGACTCGGTAGAGTGGATTACAATGGAGCCCAAGCTGCGCGAAACATTATTAATCAAAGGCGATGTGGATGCAGTCAGCGGTTTTGCAACCACGATAATCCCCGCATTAGAAAAAGCAGGCAAAAAGCCGGAAGATATCAACGTCTTTTACTACGCCGATAACGGTTTAGATTTGTACGGAAATGCGATCGTTGTCAAAAAAGCCTTTTTAGATAAAAATCCCGAATTAGTAAAAGGCTTTTTGAGAGCGTATTTTAAAGGGCTGCAAGATACCTTAAAAGATCCGACAGCCGGATTGGAATCCGTGGTAAAAGCGGGAGACAGCTTGATGGACAAAAACGCCGAAAAGCGCCGCCTGCAAATTGCTTTAGAAAGGCTGTACATCACTCCCGAAGTGGAAAAAGTAGGCTTGGGCGGAGTCGATCCGGCTCGTCTGGAAGCGACAGCCAAACAAGTAGCAGAAGCCTTGAAAATTACAGCCCCGCCAGTTGATCGGATAGTTGATGAGAGCTTTTTGCCTCCGAAAGCAGAGCGGGCTTTACCTGCTGCGGGCGATCGCAAACCGCTGACTTAAAACTAAATTGTATCGGCGATGACAAAGAAGTGGTAAGGTGCGCCATAAGCACCCTACATACAGAATTTATGCCTGGGTAAGGTGCGCCATAAGCACCCTACATACAGAATTTATGCCTGGGTAAGGTGCGCCATAAGCACCCTTGATATTTACGGTGTGAGGCTCATGTCTAAATCTTTATTTTTCCAAATCCTGCTGACAGCAACGCCAGCCTTTTTTTGTGGCACTCTACTGAATTTTTCTGCAAGCTATGCTGCGGAAAATTGGGTTTTGCAAACCGAGGAAGCAATTACCCAAACAGCCGAATTACCACAGGAGGAATTGGTAGAATCGCCAGTTGCGATCGTACCAATTCACACACAGATAAACCGTGCGGACAAACCAGAAACAACCGCCGATAGCGAACTCGAACAACTTCCGCAAGCTGAGAATATTGCCATCGCTACCGACAGCGAAAAAATTGCAGAAATTTATCAAAACAGCGAAATAAAGCAGACAGAAACAGCAGCCAAAGCATCCGGCGAATCGAAGGAATTAGCCGAGTCAATTCAAACAGAGCAAAATCCCACAACGATCGCCGAAATCCCACAAACAGACAGCCTGGAAACAAACGACGGTTCAGAAATCGAGCAAGTCACCTCAGTTTCGCAACTGAGCGATGTCAAACCCACAGATTGGGCATTTGGCGCACTGCAATCCTTAGTTGAACGCTACGGCTGCATAGCGGGATATCCCGACGGAACCTATCGCGGAAATCGAGCCATGACACGCTACGAATTCGCCGCCGGCTTGAATGCGTGTCTCGATAAAGTAGCAGAGTTGATAACAGCAGGAACGTCCAACTTAGTCAAAAAAGAAGATTTAGAAAAAGTCCAAAAACTGCAAGAACAATTTGCCGCAGAACTAGCAACAATTCGCGGTAAAGTCGATGTATTAGAAGCTCGCACGGCGGAGCTAGAATCGAATCAATTTTCCACCACAACCAAACTGAATGCTACGGTTTGGTTCAACTTAACATCAGCGTTTCCCACAGGCGATATCACCGCAGAACGCAGCCGCACCGCCCCAAATAGCGCCTTTGCTCCCCCAACTCGCGATGCCAACAACCGACCGACTCGCGTTCAGCGAGAGCAACCAGAAACTACTTTTAGCTACTACGCTTTCTTGACGCTAAATACTTCGTTTACAGGCAAAGATTCGCTGGTAACTCAGTTAGTTTTGGGCAACGGCAATTCGCCTGCAAACGAACTGGTATCCGCGGGTTTTTACAACTCTTGGGGAACGCCGTTTTTAGACCAAACTGGCGTACCAACGGCGAATACTGTGGGAATTCGCGAGATGTCTTACACGTTTCCGGTTGGAGATAAAGTGCAAGTTGCGATCGGACCGCGGTTGAATTATTATCGCTATTTTGACGGCAATCGCTTTACATTTTTTTTGAGGGGAGCCACCAGTTTTAACTCGAACGGCAGTACACTGTTAAATGCAGTCGATCGCGGATCGGGCGCTGCTGTCACTTGGCAAGTTGCCAAACCGCTCAGGTTTACGGCTGCTTATATGGCGGAAAACACCGAATTTTTGAATCCTGCAATATTCAATACTTCTAGCAATCCCAGCGATGGTTTGTTCAACAGTTCCAACACGATGACAGCGCAGTTGGAATACTCCCCCAGCAATTCTTTCAATCTGCGGCTGATTTACGCGCGATCGAGCCTCAAACCTTATAATGGATTCATTGGAGGCGCAGTGGGCGAACCGCTGCCTTACGGCTATGCAGATGACGGTTTTGGGGGAAAAGTTAGAGACTCCGGCGCTGATACTTTTGTTGTCAATTTTGATTGGTTGCTGGGCCAAAATTTTGGTTTATTCGGACGGTATTCCTACGGACAACTTGAGGTAAATCCGGTAAATCGCGATCGCTCTGGCGGAGATATTAAGGTACAATCTTTGCAAGTCGGCATGGGATTTCCCGATTTGGGAAAAAAAGGGGCGCTGGGCGTACTTTCTTTTGTGATTCCCCAGGATTACATATCCGGCCGCAGATTTTTGCTCTCGGGCGGCGGAAATGGCGGGACTCAGTACGAGGTAGAGGGTTCGTACTACTACCCGATTGCGAATAATATTGCGATCGTCCCGGCATTTTATGCTATCTTCAATGCCAACAATTTTGATGGCAATCCCACCGTGTTTGTGGGCAATCTCCGCACTCAGTTCAGCTTTTAAGGTGCGGGTAGGGACACGGCAGTGCCGTGTCTCTACTGGCGATTAAAACCCGATCCCCCCTAGCCCCCCTTAAGAAGGGGGGAACCGGAAGTGGCTCAAAGTCAACCCCTACTCCCCTTCTTAAGGGGGATTTAGGGGGATCTAGACTCAGGGATAAACGAGATTTATTAGGGGTTTTAGTCTTAAGTTGACATCAATCGGCACTGTCGTGTCTCTACATATTATCTGGTGTAGCAGCATCAATGTGATGTATCATTGATAATGACTCAGCCCAAACCTACAGTTATTTTACAGAAAAAATCTTAGAGATGAGGCTGAATCAACAATCTTTAACAATAGTGACTTCACTTTAGTTTTAACTTAAGGATAACTGATTTTGGCTCTTTCATTTCGCGCGATTCGCCGCACTCAATCGCTTCACGAACAAACTTACCAAGCTCTCCGCACTGCTATCCTGTCGGGGGAATTGGCGGCTGGAGAACGCCTGATCGAAACACAACTGGCAGATATGCTCAACGTTAGCCGGACTCCGGTGAGAGAGGCTTTGTGCCAACTGCAACGAGAGAATTTAGTGACCGCAGATCCGCAGAATAATGGATTGCGCGTCGCCACTTTGTCGATCGCAGATGCAGCGGATCTTTATGATTGTCGGATTGCTTTGGAACAGCTATCGACGGCCGGGGCCTGCCAAAATGCTACACCCGCTCAAGTACAACAATTAGAAGCGATTGTGCTGCAAGCAGAAAATACTGCACCGGAGCGATCGGGCGAACTGACCAATTATCAATTGCTTTATGCTGACTACCAATTTCACCGTTTGGTAGCACAAAGTTCTGGCAATCCTTGGTTAGTAACTCTGCTGGATCAAGTGTTTGACAAAATGATTTTAGTACGGCTGCGGACGATGGCATACAATCCCGGAGTCTTGGAAATTCGCAGCGAACACCGCCGCATTTATCAGGCTGTCAGCGAACAGAATGCAGCCGCAGCTCAGGCAGCGATCAAAGACCATTTAATCGCCAGTAAAGCGCGGGTAATTAAAGAAATTGAGGAGATAGAAAAGCAAGATGGTAAACAGTTGACAGTTGACAGTTGACAGTTGACAGTTGAAAATTGACAACTGACAACTGACAGCACTGTTTAAAAAAATGCCACCGTTAAAAGCCCGGATGCGAGACCCTTATGTAACCGCTGACAGTTGACAATTGATAGCACTGCTATGTAACTGTCAACTGTCAAGTACCCATTGTCATCCTAGGATTTGAGATTTGAGATTGAAGAATTGGGAATTGGGAATTGGAAATTGGCAAACTGTCAACTATCAACTGTCAACTGTCAACTGTCAACTGTCAACTATCAACTATCAACTGTCAACTGTTATATATGCCAGCAAATTATCCCCGAGAATTAGTCGGTTACGGGCAAAATCCCCCCGATCCTAAATGGCCAGATCGATCGCGCCTAGCACTGCAATTCGTGATCAACTACGAAGAAGGTGGAGAAACCTGCATTTTGCACGGCGACGGATCTTCGGAAACATTTCTGTCAGAAATTGTCGGCGCCGAACCCTTATCTGGACTGCGCCACATGAATATGGAATCCTGTTATGAATACGGCAGTCGGGCGGGTTTGTGGCGCCTGCACAGGATGTTTACTTCTCGGGGAATACCGGTCACTGTTTACGGCGTGGCGATGGCATTAGAAAGGCATCCCGAAGCAGTTGCGGCGATGTTGGAGGCCGATTGGGAAATTGCCAGCCACGGCTACCGCTGGATTGATTATAAGTATTTTGGGGAAGAAGCGGAACGGGAGCATTTGCAAAGGGCGATCGCCATTCACACGCAAATTACCGGCAGCCGTCCCCTCGGCTGGTATACCGGACGCACGAGCCCCCACACCCGCAAGCTAGTAGTTGAGGAAGGGGGTTTTCTCTACGATGCCGACAGCTATGCGGATGACTTGCCTTACTGGGTGTACGAGTGCGACAGACCCCACCTGGTAATTCCCTATACCCTGGACAATAACGATATGCGGTTTGCTACGAGTCAGGGGTTTAATTCTGGCGATCAGTTTTTTGCTTACCTGCGCGATGCTTTTGACCTACTCTACGCTGAGGGCGAGACTGCACCGAAGATGATGAGTGTAGGGCTGCACTGCCGCTTGGCGGGGAGGCCGGGGCGGGCGGCGGCTTTGGCGCGTTTTTTGGATTACGTGCAGCAACATGAGAGGGTGTGGATATGCCGCCGCATTGATATTGCCCGACACTGGCATGAATATCACAAACCGATCGTTTCTCGGGAGGACTGAAGTCCTTACTACGAACCTTTTCGGACTGAAGTCCTTACTACGAACCTTTTCGGACTGAAGTCCTTACTACGAACCTTTTCGGACTAAGGTCCTTACTACGAACCTTTTCGGACTAAGGTCCTTACTACGAACCTTTTCGGACTGAAGTCCTTACTACGAACCTTTTCGGACTGAAGTTCTTACTACGAACCTTTTCGGACTGAAGTTCTTACTGCGAATTTGCTTTGTAAGCGGCCCACCCACCGCGATCGGAAATATCTTCCCATTGGTATGTCTCTACTAACTCGCGGGGGTAAAGAAAAGCGGTTAAGACTTCCCCATCATCCAAAATCACATCGGATGGATACATATGTGGAGGTTCCCCGGCTGCAAGCTGTTCAAAGTCTTCTTGAGTTAGTTCGTACACTTCTCCGGGAATTGATACGCCTTTGGTAGCCACTTCGTAAATTGCAGGATGCCAACCATTTTCTGCGGAGTGCAAGCGGTAAATCGGACGTGTTTTGGCTTCTCTGATGAACTTGGCATCTCCCAGGTTGCTGTTGTCCGGCTGGCCCCGAAGGGCTGAACCGCAAATAAATACTCGTTTTCTTGCAATTGCTGTTTGACTCATATCACCCGATCGATAAAAATTGTGTTATTTTCTACAGTTAAATCTCTGCGATCGACTTTATTCTACGTGCTGTGTTTTGTCCAGAGCAGTTTAAGTGCCACAGCCGATCGCCTTTTGTACGCAATACTACATTCTTGTACAGATTTAACTGATATTGCATACAGTATACAACATTTAGTTAAATGATTAATCATACAAGAGCGATCGCATCATTAAATTTCCCAGAATAGGAGAATGTAACATGACAGTTAGGCTAGCACTTTCAGTCAACGGTTCGCGCCTCAACAGCAGCATTGCCCAACTCGCAGAAATCGGCAAACTGCCGGGAGGAGGCGTCAGTCGGGTAGCTTTTACCAAAGAAGATTTGCTGGCGCGCAAACTTGTTGAGTCTTGGATGCGAGAAGCAGGGATGACGGTTCGGATTGACGCGGCCGGTAATACCATTGGCAGATATGCCGGATTGCGCGAAGGTGCCGCACTAGCAACCGGTTCTCACATTGATACCGTTCCCACGGCGGGCCATTTCGACGGAGTTTTGGGAGTTTTGGCAGGAATTGAAGTCGTGCGGGTGTTGCGCGAAAACGGCCTGCGCTTGGAACACGCCATTGAGACAATTGTATTTACCGACGAAGAAAGCACCGTTATCGGCTGCAAAGCGATGGCGGGAAATACAGCCAGCAATCCCGAATATTACCGCCGCAGCGATGGCACTTCCATCCAAACTTGTTTAGCACAAATTGGTGGAGATTGGTCAAAAATTGCCGAGGCCAAACGCGATCCCAAAGAAATAGCTGCTTTTGTGGAATTGCACGTCGAACAAGGAGGCGTTTTGGAAAGTACGGGCGACTGCATAGGAGTAGTCAAAGGAATTGTCGGACAGTACCGCCTGGGAGTGACGGTAACGGGCCGCCCCAATCATGCCGGATCGACGCCGATGCACGCGAGGAAGGACGCGCTGGTAGCGGCTTCGCAAATGGTACTAGCAGTCAACAAACTGGCAGTAGAAACACCGGGAGAACAAGTCGCAACGGTAGGTTACTTAACTGTTTGGCCGAATGCTACGAATACTGTGCCGGGAAAAGTCGAGTTTAAAATTGACTTGCGGGATTTGTCCCACACTAATTTGGAACAGTTGTTAGCTAAAATGAAATTGGAGTTTGGGGCGATCGCCTCTGCCACCCAAACCGAAATCGAAATCACTCAATTGCTGCACGTAGAGCCGACACTAGCAGCACCAAAGATTCAGAATGCAATTGTAGAAGTTTGTCAAGACTTAGGCTTTAGTTACAGGCATTTAATCAGCAGGGCGGGACACGACGCCCAAGAAATCGGACGCTTTACCGATATGGGGATGATTTTCGTGGCTTCTCGGGGTGGCATCAGCCATGCAGAAGATGAGTATACTTCGCCCGAACAGTGTACCCAGGGGGCGAATGCGCTGCTGCAAACCTTCTTAAAGCTCGATAAACTGTATGCAGAGGGCGATCGATTCATGGAGTTGTAGGGCATCATTAAAACGTGATAATAAGTGACTGCTAAGCATCTAAAAAATACGCCAATATTATCCGTTTCGAGATTTCAAGAAGGGTTGGCGATTGCCTCAAAGGAGATCGCCTTTGAGCAGCCGATGCCCTAATAGTCAAGCGGGGTGCGATCCTGCAACGAGTGCTTCGCTAACGTAGTTGTTTCCGCACTACATATATTGTGTCTGCGTAAATCCTGTTAGTTAAAAATTTTCCTGAGAAATTACCGAAAGAATAGTAATCTAGACAACAGTCCTGGCTAAATAATTTTTTGTGATGAAATTAAATCGGTCTGGTATTTCTAAATGGCTGACAATCCTATTTACTGGTATTTTAATCACTTTCGCCTTGCCTTTGCTGGCGAGGGAAATTCAACTGCCCGGGAGTCGCTGGGTAGAAGTACGGCAACTGAAGGGAACCGTAACGTATCAAGGAAGACCAGCAAAAGTGGGCGATCGCCTGACAACAGCCGGCCAGCAAATCTCCACAGGCAAAGAATCTAGCGCGGTTTTAGCGGTAGACAGTGGCATCGCCACGATTAGTGTAGCAGAATTAAGCACCGTCCAAGTTAAAGGTCTGTCCGTTGCTGTCAATGGAGGTAGAGTTACCCTGCTGTCAGTCCCCGCAGGATTAGCAAGAGTTTCAGCCCGACGCTTGACTAACCCCAATTCGCGCCTAGAAATTAACAGCCCAGCGGGAGTTGTGGGCGTCAGGGGGACTGAGTTCGCCGTGGGTGTAGGTCCAGAGGGAAAAGCAGCAACTGCCTTATTTGAGGGGAAGGTTGACGCTAGCGCTCAAGGGCAAACTGTGAAGATAGAAAAGGGCTATGCTTCCGTCACTTTTCCCGGCAACCCTCCCGCTCCACCCCAGGCATTCAAAGAAAATATGAACTATGAATTGATCAGTTTATCAGTCATCAGTCAAAACAAAGTTCGATGCATTTGTAAAGTCGATCCGCTGAATTTAGTGTATTTAAATGAC
Source organism: Microcoleus sp. Aus8_D2 (assembly GCF_036702665.1). Lineage (NCBI taxonomy): Bacteria > Bacillati > Cyanobacteriota > Cyanophyceae > Oscillatoriales > Microcoleaceae > Microcoleus > Microcoleus sp. Aus8_D2. The sequence continues at coordinate 179,858 of NZ_JAUBUN010000009.1, read as the reverse complement.
CAACCGTTAAAGATGGATCGAACAGGTAAAATCGATGAGGTAGTGCCGAAGCCAGCTAACTCTGACTACTGGCTAGTGGTTCGCAGTCCACGGGGAAATGAGGTATCTTATGAACTCGGTGCAAGTTTAATTAAGAAATAGCTAATGACTCAATTAATAATCCCTCGTTTGCGAAGTTTTTTTGTCCGCAGCCAATCCTTACTGCCGGGGGTTGTGGCTGCTATTATTTCCTTGGGTGCATTGCATTTGGATGCCTGGAAACCGCTGGAACAACTGAGTTCTAACAGCCTGTTTCAACTTCGCGAAAGTGGAATTTTACCCAAACCTATTTGGGATAAACGAGTGGCGGTAATTGCAATAGACGAAGCAAGTTTAAGGAAGTTGGGGAGATTTCCGTTTTCGCGCGATCGCTACACTCAATTATTACAAGCCCTTTCCCCTGCTAAACCCGCAGTCGTTGGTTTCGACATTATTTTTGCCGAACCCAGTCCTAAAGATGACCAATTTGCAGACGCTATGAGTGCAAAAGGTAATGTAGTGTTAGCCCAGGCTGCGGATGACCAAAAAAAACTGCTACCAATTGTACCAACTTTAGAAGCCGTAGCTGCCGAGCGAGGCCATATTTTGCATAACTCAGACACAGATGGGATCGGTCGTCAAGCCATCCTGTGGGTGGGAGATATTCCCTCATTGGGAATTGCCATGCTGCGCGTTTACAACGCCGACAAGCAACCGCAATCTGGAGGGCTAGAAAAGTTTTTATCACCGCCTAATAACGGTAGTCTAGAATTTCAGAGTGCTGGGATAAATTGGCCTGGAAAAGTACAAAATTTACCGACTTATTCGTTTTCTGATGTTCTGGAAGCTAAAATTACCAAAGATGCTTTTAAAGACAAATTGGTATTAGTAGGTACGACAGCAACAGGTTTAGATCCTTTCCGGACTCCTCTCGATCGAATTCCACCAACCAGCGGGATTTACATTCATGCCGCAGTTATTGATAACTTGCTAAATAACCGACTGCTGCAAGTTTTACCTAGCTGGACAAGTTGGCTGATATTACTTTTAATTGGGCCAATTACTAGCGGGATATTATCGAAAATTGGGCCCAGGGGACGAATTGCGATCGCTATCCTTTTCCCTCTAATCTGGTATGCAGTTTCTTTCTTGTTATTTACGTTTAATTCTCTACTAATGCCCATCGCTGCACCGATTGGTACGATCGTCTTAGCTGGAATTGGACTGCAACTGCGAGAACAACAAGAGAAACAACAATTAATGAGCCTGTTTGAAAAATACATGGCAAAAGAAACTGCTGAACTAATTTGGGAGCGAAAGGACGAAATATTTAAAAATGGCGAAATGCAACCGCAAGAAATGGTCGCCACCGTTTTATTTATGGATATTCGAGGGTTTACTAGCATTTCAGAGCAACTATCTCCCGGTGAATTGATGCCTTGGCTGAATCAATATTTAAATGCCATGAGTGAGTGTATTATGGATCGCGGAGGCGTTATCGATAAATATATTGGAGATGCAATAATGGCAATATTTGGCATTCCATTTCCTCATACCCAACCTGAAGAAATTAAACAGGATGCTCAAAATTGTATCGCCGCTTGCTTGGATATGTCTGAACGATTGAAACAATTAAATCAACAATTTGAAATGGAAGGAAAGCCAAAAATTGAATTTGGAGTTGGCATTCATACAGGGTCGATTATTGCTGGAACTGTCGGCGGCGGGAAGCGATTAAATTTTTCTGTTTTAGGAGATACTGTGAATATTGCCGCCAGATTGGAAGCCATGAATAAAGATATTAAAGAAGGCAATCCTTATCGGGTATTAATAACTGGGGAAACATGGGAATGGGTGAGCGATCGCTACGAAGCAAAGCCAGTTAAAAGTATTCAATTAAGAGGCAGAAAACAAGAAACAACTATTTGCGCGATCGTTGGCAAAAAATGAAACAGAAGTTTGCGGGGAATTAAACTTGAGTTACAGGCATTTAATCAGCCGGGCCGGACACGACGCCCAAGAAATCGGACGCTTTACCGATATGGGGATGATTTTCGTGGCTTCTCGGGGCGGTATCAGCCATGCAGAAGATGAGTATATAGCCTTTCTCAGAAAGATGAGGTACTTGACGGGCATAGGCCAAACCGGGCATAGGGCATAGGCCAAACCGGGCATAGGGCATCTTGCCCGCTCGCGAAGTCGAAGGGTGGGCATAGGGCATAGGCCAAACCGGGCATAGGCCAAACCGGGCATAGGACATACCTCACTTTTTTGAGAACCGCTATACTTCGCCCGAACAGTGTATTCAGGGAGCGAATGCGCTGCTGCAAACCTTTTTAAAGCTCGATCGACTGTATCTAGAGGGCGATCGATAATCGACTTTCAAAACGATGTAGAGAGTAGAATGCCTCAGCAGTCACGCACCGCAATCTTATATCATGTCCGGTCGATTGACCGCAATAAGTAAGGTTCGTAGTGCGTCCTGGCGTCCGCAGCCTGAGAGCGGACGCCAGGACGCACTACGAACTGTCATTGTTATGGTAATCGACCGGACATGATATTACTTATATAAGAGCGGGGTTTTTGCTCCCGTATTTAGTATTATATCATTAAATAACTCGTCTGTTTCAGAAGAGAATAAACTTAACTGAGTCGGACGATCGGCTTAATTTTTAATTTTCCTAAAACCCGGATTTTCATAGTCTTTAATATCTTGATGTATCTTGCTTGCTAGTACCCGGGCTAACTTAACAGGTACTGCATTGCCGACCATTTTGTAACCGTCAGCAATATACTTGTACTTAAAAATAAAGTCATCCGGGAAAGTCTGAACTCTCGCACACTCTCGCACAGAAAGCCGACGGTAAGGCTGAGGCGAATTCGGGTCAAAAATGCGCTTGTCTTTGCCAACCAAAATCATTTTACTAGCTTGAGGGTGCAGAGGCGCGTGTCTGCCGCTAGCCTGAATTGTAAAAGAAGGTTCCGACCAACTTCTAACTCGATTCCGCGACATATAAATGCTCGAAAATCCCAAATCCGCACATTCATGATTCGCGACATAATTGTGATAATTATCTACTTTACCCTTAACGGGAATTGGGGGGATATCCTGCAAATCATAAATTGCATCTTTCAAAGTCAAAACCTCATTTCCTGGTTCGGTAAACTCAAAACCAAAACCCTGATTCTCCCGATAGCCAATAACAATTACTCTTTGCCTATCTTGCGGCACACCAAAATTTTTAGCATTCACCAAGTGGAACGAAACCCGATATCCAATTTCCTCAAACTGCGATAATATATAAGTGAAAGCATCCTGATTTCTAGGCGCTAAAATACCGCTAACATTCTCAGCCAAGAAAAACAAAGGTTGCTTGTCTCGCACAATTCTGATATACTCCCAAAAAAGCTGACCCCGACTGTCATCAATTCCCCGTTTTGCACCCGCCGCACTCCAACTTTGACAAGGAGGCCCGCCAATAATCCCCACACATTCAGGAATTTCATCAGAATTAATTTTTCTGATATCTCTGCGATCTAAAATAGTTTCAGGATGATTGAAATTATATGTATCCCAAATAGACTTATCATATTCATTCGCCCAAACCGGATTAAACCCAGCCAAGCGAAAACCCAAATCCAATCCACCACAACCCGAAAACAGAGAAATAATATTCATACTTGTCAACATCTATCTCTTTTCTTCCTTCGCGCTCTTTGCGTCTTCGCGGTTCGTAAAAAAAACCAATTCACAAACAAATATAACATTAATCATCCTCAATGAATGCAGAATCAATCCTCCAATCTTACCAACACTTCGGCGTCCACCTCGGCCTAGAAAGAATTCACCAACTTCTCGAAAAACTAGACAACCCCCACCAACAAGTACCCATTATCCACGTTGCCGGCACCAACGGCAAAGGTTCCGTTTGCGCTTACCTCTCATCCGTACTCACAGCAGCAGGCTATCGAGTCGGGCGCTACACATCCCCGCACTTAATCGATTGGACAGAAAGAATTTGTATCAACCAAAAACCAATTTCTGCAACAGCATTGCAACAGTGTCTCGAACAAGTTGTCAGCGCTGCTGAAGGTAATACAGAAACTCCGACTCAATTTGAAATCATCACCGCCGCAGCTTGGCTGTATTTCGCCCAAGAAAAAGCAGATATTGCAGTGATAGAAACCGGATTGGGCGGAAGATTAGATGCGACTAATGTTTGCGAAACTCCCCTTGTCAGCGTCATTACTTCTATCAGTCTCGAACACTGGCAAATCCTCGGCCCCACCGTCGCTGATATTGCTGGGGAAAAAGCCGGAATTCTCAAATCAAAGTGTCCGGCAGTTATCGGAGAATTGCCGGATTCTGCTAGAATAGTAGTAGAAAAACGGATTCAAGAATTAGATTGTCCGGCAATTTGGGTAAAACCAGCGGTGGATTTAGGACAAGGCTTTGCAGAATATCATCCCAATCCAGAAATCAGCGTTCATCTGCGTTCATCTGCGGTTAAAATAAGATATCAATTGCCATTGCTGGGACAAGTTCAATTAATGAATTCAGCGATCGCACTTGCCACTATCCACACCCTCCAAAACCTAGGATGGCAAATCTCCCCAACCGCGATCGCCAGCGGTATCGCCCAAACCCAATGGCCGGGAAGACTTCAGCGCACAACTTGGAACAACCGCCATATCCTGATTGACGGCGCGCACAACCCCGCTGCTGCGATCGCCCTGCGCGAATATGTGGACAATCTTACCACTTCCCCGTCACCGATTAACTGGGTAATCGGGATTCTGGCGACGAAAGACTGCGATGATATTTTACAAGCTTTACTCAAAAAGGGCGATCGGCTTTACCTAGTACCCGTACCCGATCAAAACTCAGCATCCCCCGCAGAATTAGCAGCCATTGCTGAAAATATCTGCCCTGAATTAGCTATTTGTCAAGCCTTCCCAGACTTAACAACAGGTTTAGATGCTGCTGTTGCAGGCGAAAACCTCACCATCCTCTGCGGTTCACTTTATCTAGTCGGCTATTTTCTGCAACAACAACAATCCCAATCTTAAACGCATTATAATTGTGTTTCTTCCTCTGTAAAAATCGGAGGCCACAATTCAGAAACGGGCAATTCCCAACCGGGAAAAAGCTCTGGTACTGTTAAAATATCGCCATTTCCTAAAAGAGTCGGTTCGCCAGTCGAGCGATAAATTGTCACTGTCTCTTCATCAGGATCGATCGCAATTCCGACAACCGCACCCAGCTCGATAAACTGCAAAACCTTGGTTTCGATAGGCTTAATGCGATCGATCTGAGACTTAATCTCAACCACCAAATCCGGGACAAGTTCACCAAAATAGCGCGGACTTTGGCGCAAGCGGGCGGCGCGCACAAACGAAACATCCGGCGCTTTGACGTTGCTATTTGGCATAATGAAACCGCCTGCGGAGTCAAACACTCTCCCCAAGCGACGGGGATTTACCCAAGCAAAAAGAAAGGCGATGAGACGGCTCGTGATTTCACTGGATACGATATCTGATGGGCCCATAACTGAAATTATCCCGTCTTCTAGTTCAATTTTGTAATCTAAACCCGCTTCCGAAAAAAGGGTTTGAACTTGGTTTAAATCTTTGACTGTCATCGCTGTCATAAAACTTGCTCCTCTTCTAGGCTGACCTTCGATCTTAACACGAGTCAAATTAGATTGAATTTGATTGCGTGTAAGTGCGATCGATCTGCTAATAATATAGTACAATAGAATTGTCGCGTTTTAAAAAGTAAATGACCACAGCATCCAACAACGAACCAACCTTGGTAGATGTAATTGAAAAACTGGATAAGCTATCAACAAATGTGGGCAAGCTATCTACAGATGTGGACAAGCTATCTACAGATGTGGAGCATCTATCTACAGAATTTGATAAGCTATCGAAGGATTCCGAGAAATTTAACGATCGCTTTTCAAATTACCAGCAAGCAACTCAGTGGGTGGTACAGCTTGCTTTCACTCTAATTGCTAGTGCGACTATTACGGTAATTATTACGTCAGTTCTCCGCAAGTGATAAATTTAAGGAGAGGTAGAAACCGGGTTTTTTTACGACAATCTTTCGCCGCAACTTTCAGATTATGGGAAAAACCCGGTTTCTGTGGCCTGGATGCGCGCAGGATCGTTCAAAGGGCGATCGCACTTTTCGCTTCAATAAGGGCGATTCCCTACGAGATAGATGCACTTCACGCCCTTTGGATAGCTTAGAGAAGCAGAAAGGGCGATCGCGCTTTCAAATCACGGTGCCACTAACTGCGGCTGACTCTGCAAAGCCTGCTGCTGTTGCGCCAGCGATTGTAATTGTTGCTGCTGCTGTGAAATCTGCTGTTGCAGTGCAGTGATTTCTGGCTGCAAAGCAGCAGTCAACTCTTGAGCTTTTTGTGCAGCTATATCTCGATATTGAGCCGCAGCATTAGCAGCCGCTTGAGCATCATTGCGATTAGCTACTGCTTGCGGATTGTAAATCCAGCCTGGGATAGGAACATCTCGGCAGCTACGCCAGAATAAAAAGCGCGTGCATTGGCGATCGTATCGCACAATTCCCCAAATATAAATCTGGCTATTCCAGTAACTTGCAGCATTTTGTGCTTCCTGTCTTTGCTGTTCGAGTTGCGTAACAAAAGCATTAGCTTGATTGATTTGATCTTGGTAGTTTTGCAAGGCTGACTGAGAGTCCAGAATCTGCGATTGCTGGGAAGCAATTAGATTCTGAAAATCAGTCAGCCCTAGGGAAAATTTGACTGGTACTGACTGGGAATTCCTCCCGGCAAGAAAGTCGAAACAGTATTTCGAGCATCCAATGATATTAAACCTAAAGCATTGAATATGGGCAAAATACCATTAGGATCTGTGCCATCGAAAAACGGATAATACTCAACAGGAACGTCATTTCTCACGCTAGGCCAAAGATTTGATTGTTGCTGCGGTGTAAGAGTAGCCCAAGTAATGGCAAGCTTCACAACATTATCTGGAGCTTGACCATTAAAAAGTGGCGCGCCATAAGTGCTAGTAATTCCATTTTTCAGAGCAGTCTTGAGCGGAGTAGGCAACCCACCCCAAATTACTTTTAAATCCTTAATATTCTGTGGAGTAGTATCTTCAACAGGTGGCTGTGCTGGTGGCTGTTTCTTCTTCTTAAACCATGCAACCAAACCTGCGATCGCACCTCCCACCAGAGCAAGGCCTCCTAAAACTATTCCAACTTTCCCCAAAATAGGCAAAGCCAAGAATTTTTTGCTAATCCAGCTAAATACCTTCTTAACCTTGGAGAAGATACCGCTAACTTTGGAGAAGAAACCCTTAACCTTACGGATGAAACCAGATACCTTTTTAACAAAACCTACTACCTTGCTAACAAATCCGCTCACCTTTTGAAATATTCTCCTCACTCGTCGGAATAATCGCCGGAAAAAACCACGACGACGAGCCTCTTGTTCTCCAGCACCTTCCCCATTCCAAACATCAGAATCAGAAGACAAAATACTATCTCCCAAATCAATTACTGAAGGCGGAGATTTCGCCATTGCTACAGCATCAGCCAGATTCAACAAACCCGCTCCCGTTTGAATATCCCACCCAGGAGTACCCAAATCCACCGCAGTCGCTTTCAGAATAGCTTTTACCTGTGCAAAGCTCAAATTCGGATTAGCCGCCCAAACCTGCGAAGCCGCACCTGTCACCTTAGCCGCCGCGATCGAAGTACCGACAATTTCGGGAATTGATTCCGCTGAATTGCTGTCAGAATCCTTAATATCTCCTAAGCTTTTTCCGAGTTTTTTCGTTGCTTCTAAGACCAGATTTTCCTCAGCTTCAGTCAGTTTGCTATCATCAGTTGGTGCTTCGTTAAATTTAATGGCTTTTTCCAAAGCTTGCCGCTCTTCGGGAGTTAAATCCTTCAGCAAATCCTCATTTGAATTAGCATTAGAACTTGCTTGGCCGTCAGGGGTACTACCAAAAGCAACTAAATCTATCCCTGCACCGTAGCTGGAATAATCAGCCAGATTTCCATTCCAATCCGCCGCACCTACAGTAATGATATTTGCAAATTCCTGCGAAGCTTTACCCAAAGCAGATAAACCTTCCACACCTTGATTTCCGGCTGCTGCTACAATCAGAACCTTGTTATCGCGAGCGTATTCAATAGCCGATCGCTCTTCGGCTGTAAATTTAGTCCGAGTAACAACTACCCCGTCCTTAATTTCCGTCAAATCGAAGCTGAGATTGACAATAGCATGGGGCTGCTTCGATGTTTTGAAAGCATCCACAAATTCCCGTAAAGATTGCGCCCATTTACCAGAACCAACAGCACGTCCCAACCACAGCGGTGCATCATCATTGACACCATTTATGCCAATATCATTGTTCTGTTTGGCCCCGATAACTTCTAATACTTTAGTGCCGTGTTCCGCCTTAGAATCACTGGCAGGAAGTAAGGGATTATCGTCACCATCATTGTAATCGCGACCTGTGATAATTCTGGTATAATCAATATCGGGATTGTTTTCAGCAAAACCCGTGTCAATGATACCGACTAAAGGCTGATCTTTGAAAGCAAATTGATAGGCGGTGGCAATGCCATCAATATCTGCATACGGATCGGTTTGCAAGTCATCAAGTTCTTTTTGCAACTCTGCGATCGCAGCATCCATTTCTTCAGCAGCTTGTTTCTCATCTTCAGGTTTCGGCTCAACTAAGGCACTATCGGGACTGGCAGCAATCTTGTCAGATTCAGCCTTAAATTGCTCTAGAAGTCGATCGAGATCGGGAGCTAAGTTATTGAGTTGAGTGACAACATCTTGAACGGTAGGTTCTGGCAGCAAAGGTTTGGGTTCCGTTGCTTTTGCTAAAGGTACTGCCGCTGCCATATTCAGCAATCCTGCACCTGTTTTAGCATCCCAATTTGGCAAAGCAATATCAGTTGCAGTGCGTTTGATAATATCGATAACTTGCTGATAATTTAGTTGGGGATTTGCCGCCCAAACTTGAGAAATTGCACCCGTAACTTGGGCTGCTGCAACAGAAGTTCCTGCCATCAATCCTGTAGTTTCTCCGACAGTCGATCGCACGGGATTGTTCAGCGTTCCTCCTTCTGTTAAAATATCTAAACCTTTGCCTGTGCCGGAATAATTTGTGACTTGACCGCCCGATGATGCACCGACGCTGATGATATTATCAAACTGAAGAGATGCTTTACCTAGAGCAGATATTTCTTGGGGATTGTTGCCCACAGGAACCACAACAACTATTTGATTTTTTCGAGCATATTCTAGGGCTTTAGTCTCCGATTCTGTGAGTTCGTAGCGAGGAACTATTTTGCCACTATCATCAACCTTAGTTAGTTCAAAACTGATGTTGACAACTGCGTTGGGTTGACCAGATATTTTGGCAGCATCAGCAAATTCAATTAAGGATTCTGCCCAACTGTTATTTCCACTAGCCCGACCCAACCAAATCGGTGCTTCGTTGTTAATGCCGTCGATGCCTGTGCTATTATCTTGAGTGGCGGCAATTAAGCCTAAAACGTGAGTTCCTTGTTCGCTACCTTCACCGGATTGAATTAAGGGATTATCGTCATTAGCAATGCGGTCTTTTCCGAGAGTTATGCGGCTGTAGTCTATGTCGAGATTCTTGGCATTAAATCCTGTACTAATAATACCAACTAAAGGTTGAGATGCTTTTGGAGAATGGAAGGAGTTAGCTGTTGCGATCGGATTAGAACCGATATTTTGTGCAGAAATTGTGGGTTCTGTATTGGTTTTTTCTTGACTATTTGTGGCTGTTGTGCTGGTTGCATTTGGTGGAACTCGTTGAGTAACAGGAGCAACTTCTTGAATAGAAATTGGTGGCTGGATGTTAGTAGAAATTGCTGGTTCAGCTAATTCTGGAATGGCAGTTACTGGTTTGCTATCGATCGCAATTGACTGATTGACAGTAGAAACTTCTTGAGGATAAATATTTGGCTTGGTTTCGTGGACTATTGGCTGAAAATCTTTGCCAAATTCTTGAGTAGGAATGGCTAGCTTTTCATCAATCGGAGGATTGAGAGTGACAGCAGCTTCCGGTTGATTTGTCGGGTTTTTGATCTCAACTGTTGAAATGTTGTTAGATTCAGGTTGAGGTGCGATTGCTTGAGATTCGGTGACAACTGATTTTGTTACAGTTGTATCTGAAGCCGGTGCATCTTTTGTGGGAGTAGAAATAGAGATTGCGATCGCCTCTTTTTCTTCTTTTATTTTCAACGGATCGACGACTGTTGGAGATGAAGTCACCGCATCGGTTTTGACAGACTCATTCGGAGTGGAAGTCAGTACGATCGCCAGTTTCTCACCTTCAGCCTTCACCTCAGAGACGACAGCCTTATCTGAAGCCGGAATATCTTTGGTAGAAGTAGTAACTGGATTGGCGATCGCCTGTTTCTCATCTTCCGTCTTCACCTCAGACACGACAGCCTTGTCTGAAGCCGGGATATCCAGGGTAGGAGTAGCAACCGAATTGGCGATCGCCAGTTTCTCACCTTCACTCTTCACCTCAGAAACGACAGCCTTGTCTGAAGCCGGAATATCTTTGGTAGAAGTAGCAACTGGATTGGCGATCGCCAGTTTCTCACCTTCACTCTTCACCTCAGACACGACAGCCAATTCTGAAACCGGGATATCAAGGGTAGAAGTAGTAACTGGATTGGCGATCGCCAGTTTCTCACCTTCACTCTTCACCTCAGACACGACAGCCAATTCTGAAACCGGGATATCAAGGGTAGAAGTAGTAACTGGATTGGCGATCGCCTGTTTCTCCTCTTGAGTCTTCACCTCAGACACCACAGCCTTGTCTGAAACCGGGATATCAAGGGTAGGAGTAGCAACCGAATTGGCGATCGCCGGTTTGTCATCTTCAGTCTTCACCGCTGGCGTTACAGTTGTATCTGAAGCCGGAATATCCAGGGTAGGAGTAGCAACCGAATTGGCGATCGCCTGTTTCTCACCTTCAGCCTTCACCTCAGACACGACAGCCTTGTCTGAAACCGGAATATCAAGGGTAGGAGTAGCAACCGAATTGGCGATCGGCTGTTTCTCACCTTCCGTCTTCACCTCAGACACGACAGCCTTGTCTGAAACCGGAATATCCAGGGTAGGAGTAACAACCGGATTGGCGATCGCGGGTTTCTCATCTTCAGTCTTCACCGCTGGCGTTACAGCTTTCTCTGAAGTAACAACCTCCGTTTTCGAGAGAGACTCAGTATTAGTTGGAGAAGTTACCTTCTCTTTTGAAACACTTGCATTATCAGGAATGGGAACATCTAAAACCGAACCAGAATCAGTATTCTTGGCAGGTTTTTTCTCCTCTTGGACAGCCTCTACCTTCGGTTCAACATACGGTTTAGCATAAGCAATCAAAGCCTTACCAATATCAGCTTTGCGCCAATCTTTCTCAGGATTAATCACTGAATCCAAATTCACCGCAGTACCCGTCGCACCCCGCACCTGAAAGATCACATCATTGTAATCGCGATCGCTCCCTAAATCAACCCGCATATCCTCCATTGCAAAAGTCTTGCCGCTACCCGTCACATCAGCAATTTGCCCGACATGAAATCCCTCAGCAGGATTCGCTGTCGTCATCGAAAATAAAGGACGTTTATCCCCTCCCACAACAGGATTATTCAGAACCTCTTGCACAGTTCCATTCGGCACCAACATAACGCCAAATTCATCCCCCGGAGTCATCGCAAATGTCTTGACTCCCAAATAAGTTGCTTCGTTATAATTCCCTTCAGGTAAATTACCTGTAAATCTTGCACCTTCGCTCAAATCATTGATGACTAAATGACCTTTTACAGAATTACTAACTGCTCTTGAAGCCACTTCTTTGATAAACTCTGTTGAACCAGGTACAAACTTCTGAATTCCCTTGAGACTGAAGATAGCTAATTGACCCTTATACAGTCCGCCGTCAAACAAGAAATCGATGCCGACTTTACCAGTAGAGTCAACAAGAAATTTCCCAGATGTAAAAGAATTATCCGCGACTGGCTCGGGTTTAGGAGCAGCTTGATTGAGTTCCTTTGCTGTCTCAATTGTGGAAACTTGAGTATCTTTCGTAACTTGCTTATCCTTATCTCCAGTCGTAGCTGTAGAACTTGGCTTGCTAATATCTTTGGTTGCATCAGCGATAGCCGTCACAGGTTTTTCACCTGTTAATTTTTCAGGATTAGTCGGTGCTGCAATTGTAGTTTCTTTCGGTGATATTGAAATTTCCACAGCTTCGGTGCTGGCTGTAGAAGTTGGCTTGTTACTATCTTTGGTTGCATCAGCGATAGCCGTCACAGGTTTTTCACCTGTTAATTTGTCAGGATTAGTCGGTGCTGCAATTGTGGTTTCTTTCGGCGATATTGAAATTTCCACAGCTTCGGTGCTGGCTGTAGAACTTGGCTTGTTACTATCTTTTGCTGCATCAGCGATAGCCGTCACAGGTTTTTCACCTGTTAATTTGTCAGAATTAGTCGGTGCTGCAATTGTGGTTTCTTTCGGTGATTTTGAAATTTCCACAGCTTCGATGCTGGCTGTAGAAGTTGGCTTGCTAATATCTTTGGTTGCATCATCGACAGCCGTCACAGGTTTTTCACCTGTTAATTTTTCAGGATTAGTCGGTGCTGCAATTGTGGTTTCTTTGGATTCGGGAATTGATTTGTTTTTGGCAATATCCGTTTCATAATTATTTTCTTTTTCGGCTAAAGCTGCTGATTCTTGAGTCGGTGGTGTTTCTTTAGCATTCTGATTGTTTGTCAAGGAGTCCGTTGCTGTCAAAGTGTCACTTTTAATTGCAATTGACTGTGCATCTTTGCTGCTTCCAGTCAGGGTATCTTTGGCAGACTGGGAACCTGATAATGTGTCGGTTCCAGTATTGCTGCTGATTGAGCGATTTAAACTACTTTTCAGAGGATCGGTAACAATTAACGAATCATCTGATTTTTTACTATTTGACTCGGAAAGAGCAGGATTTGATTGCTGCAAATCAGTCGTAGCCGATACTTTTTCAGGCTCAATTGCTGGCTGATATTTGCTGTCAACTATCAAAGAACTTTGGCCGATGGTTTGTTTGTTGCTGCTAATTAAAGGGTTGAGGATGGAATCGTTGGCTAGACTTCCCGGTAAAGTGTCGGCGATTGTAACACCTTTCAGCAGAACGTTACTTTGACCTTCATTTATGGTGACCATTGAGATTACACTCCTAATCTTGGATTGAATGAAAAGTGATACAATGAAATTAGCGATCGCCCAAACGTTGAATAGGCTTCTCTACTCTAATTACGGAAGCAGCCCCAAGTTTTGACGCAAATCCTAAAACTTTTTTTCAGATCAAGGTGCGATCGCCCCCTCAACCCTAATTACGGAAGCAGCCCCAAGTTTTTACGCAAATCCCAAAACTTTTTTTCCGATATAATTCAATACGGTTCAGTTAAGACAGATCCCCCCTAACCCCCCTTCCCAAGGGGGGAACAATGCTCTTAAAGTCCCCCTTAAGAAGGGGGATTTAGGGGGATCTCCGAGTATCAGGAGTCTTAAGTGAACGGTATTGCGATCTAATTAGCTACGCGCAAATAAACCTGACGATGTAACAGAATGTAAAGCTATGGTAGAAACAATCCAAGCCAAAAATATCAAGCTGCGCGACTTAATAGAAAAGTTTGGATTGCAGCGCACTGACGATGCTCAATTTTTCCGAGAGTGGCAAGATAATTTACCCGAACTCACGGATTTGGAAAGGCAAGCTTTAGATGAAGTTAAGGGCGACTACATCCATTTATCCGAGTATGAAATTCTGGAACCAGTGGTTAAGTTAGTGGTGCTTTCTCCGTTGTTGAGACTAGCAGGATTTTATCGCGCGCCCTTTTACTTAACTGGCGAAAAAGAGGTGAGAATTGAATCCGATGATGAGGGAACTATTGTCACGGGACGCCTCGATTTATTGGTTTTTACGCCTGAGTTTTGGGTGCTGGTAATTGAAGCCAAAAAGTCGCAATATTCGCTAGAAGCTGGAATTCCCCAAGCGTTGGCATATATGCTGGGTAGTCCTAATCCTAACAAACCTACTTTGGGATTTGTTACGAATGGTATTGATTTTATATTCCTGAAACTGACGAAACAAGGAACGCCGAAGTATTCTACATCGTATTCTTTCACGCTTAGGAGCGAAGATGGCTTGTATACGGTGCTGAAGGTGTTAAAGCGTTTTGCTCAATTGTTCAGGGAGTAGGTTTTGGATTCTGCGAAGAGGATGGAAGGACAATCGAATTATGAAAAAAAATCTATTGCTTTGGAGAATAAGTAGCTTTGAGATAGAATTTGGTCGAAAGGCTACGCTCTTAACTTGTCGAAGGTTACTTACTAAGTTATAATTATGAAAATAGATACTTTTTGGGTGTAGCAAAAATCACTTTTATATCATGTCAGCCAAAGATACCTTTCACAACACGGTGCGTTCTGCTTTGGAAAAAGATGGATGGACAATTACTCACGATCCTCTGTCTTTTAAATTAACTCAGCAAGTGAAAATTAATATAGATTTGGGAGCCGAAAAATTACTGTCAGCCCAAAAAGGCACTAAAAAAATAGCAGTGGAAATAAAAAGTTTTGTTGGGCTATCGGCGCTGTCAGAGTTCCATACGGCTGTTGGTCAGTTTCTTAATTATCGTGTAGCATTGGAAGAACAGGAATCAGAACGAGTGCTGTATTTAGCTGTGCCTAAAGATATTTATCAAGATTTTTTTACGGATTCGTTTGTGCAAACTGTGTTGGAACGATATCAAATAAAGGTGTTAGTTTTTCATGTTCAAAAAGAGGAGATAACCTTATGGAAAGATTAGATTATCGCGAGTTAGTTCAGAAGCTCATACATCAACACGCGCTCGATCATTCTGAAAAAGACTTGGAACAAGTTGAAGTAGTTTTTGATGAGGGACGCGATCGCTATTTATTGTTGTATGTGGGATGGAATGAGGAAGAAAGAATTCACGGATGTCCGATTCATATCGATATCAAAGATGGGAAAATTTGGATTCAGCGGGATTTTACGGAAGAAGGATTGGCTCATCAGTTGGTGGAACTAGGTGTACCGAAAACGGATATTGTTTTGGGATTTCGAGCGCCTTATGTGCGGCAGTTTACTGAATTTGCAGTGGCTTGAATTCTGGTTTGGGGTGCGATCGCAGATTTTTCAGAGAAGGCGATCGCACTTTGGATAGCTTGCTCTAAAGAGGGGGCGAGCGCGTGGGTTTGTTTGTCTCAACTGCCAGTAAAATCCAAGGTTTTTTGTTGCCGTTTGCGTTTCATCCGCATTTTGGCAATAAAAGCACTAAACGCCAAGCCACCTAATACAGTAGAAGGTTCGGGTACGGATTCTGAAACGGCTGCGGGTGTCGTTGAAATAGTAGCATCTAGACCCGTCGAGTCGTAGGACTGAGTCTGGTTGTTGCCATAACCAACAGCAAAATCAATTGTGTCACCAACCTGAACCGTCCCAGCCGTCGCAAATGACTTGCTACTAGAAGCACCAAAGCCATTAATCAAGTTACTGAAAAGCAAAATATTGTTATGGAGAACGTGAACATCTGTTGTAGTCAGCCCAACATGATCGAGGCCGGTAAACATTGTAGCAAGTGAGTAGGTTGCCGCTTCAGGCGCAATCCAGCGGACAATACTATACTCTCCGTAATAACCGGGATGAAACCCTAGTTGACTGGGTTGGTACGTTATTGTCGGATGAGAATTATCTTCGGTTGCGGTTGAGTTGTGGACGACAAAAGGCGACCCAGTTTTTGTAGGATCGTACCACAAGTCAATGGTAGGAGTCTGCTTTCCTACGTTGTTATATAGGTTGAAGCTAGATCCCAGGCTTGATGACCAGCCATAGCGCCAAGCGCCATTGGGGTTATTGGTTAGAGAAAAGTCAGATGCAACGTTGAAAATGGCAGAGAAACTGGGTTTAGCAGTCAGACCCAAGATAAAAGCCGCCATCAACAGAATTTTGGATTTTTCCAGAAGAGACATATAAATTCCTTCAGATAAGTTTTGAACGATTATTCCTGTAATTTCTAAGCTTTGTTAATGCGGTCGCACAAGCTTAGAAATAGAGGATTTGCGAAAGTGCGATCGCTCTCTCTGGATAGGTTGGAGAAAGAGAGGGGGGTGGAGGATGCGATCGCTCTTTGGGAAACGGCGCGATCGCTTGGGAAAAGGAAAGGCGATCGCCCCCTCAACTCTAATTACGGAATCACCCCACACTTTTTACGCAAACCTCAAAACTTTTTTTCCGATAATGACTGGCGCACTCCCACCTAAGAAACCGGGTTTTTTACCCTTATTAAAGGCTATAAACCAGTATTTTCGTAAAAAACCCGGTTTCTGCGTCCACGACTGCTGATGAAAGTGCGATAGCCCCCTCAACCCTAATTACGAAACCAGCGTTAATGCTGTCAGTGTCAAAAACTTTTTCATCAGAAATCACTCCTTTAAACTATGGCAAGATATCGCACTTTTCTCCCCTAAATCAGCTAACTGTTTAATTCAGAACTTTCTGTTGCTGTTTCCGCTTCATCCGCCAACTGGAAATGACAGCACCAAAAGCTAAAGTGCTCAACACAGTAGTCGGTTCGGGGACAGGTTCGCTAGGTTCAACAGAAACTACGACGCTAGGAGATGTTGCATCTGCAAAACCTGTACCAAACCTTCCATTACGACCATTACCACTGAGATCCGATGCCCAAGTAAAGCCATCTTGCTGATAGTAATTTTCCAAGTTGAAGTTATACAAAATCTGTGTGTTGGCATCTGAAGTGAGATCTCCTGTTGGTGCCTCAAAGCTATTGCCACTGTAACGTGCCACATTGGAAATCCGCAGAGTATCTAAGTGTCCAATAAAACTACTTGCGGTAGCTCCATCCCGGAAAAGCGCTCCAATGAAGCCACCACCATCAGAGTTCCAAATGTCTCCAGCAGCAGGGCGAGTACCTACCATTTGACCATCAAGATAGAGGCGTTGGGAACCGCCACCTTGTACAAACGCAATATGATGCCAAGTATCACTTACAAGTGTTGTTAGACTTGCTAAGGGAGCCCCTGGATAAAAAGGAAAATTGGTGCCAATTAAAGCATTTAGTCCAGCAGCCAATCCTTTATCTTCATAACCCCCTGTCCATTCATTGAAGACAAACCCACCAGCGCCAATGCCTTTGGGAAAATAAATGCGAGCTTCGTAGGTAGATTCATTTCCAAGCACAGTCTGCCCAGAAATTTGGATCGTGTCTGTTGGATTATTGAAAAAAATGTTTGGGCGATCAAAAGTGCCGTCAGAAGAGTAAATAACATCTCTGGGAAGTGGGCCTAGCGTGATAGCTAATGCCTCATTGTGCAGAGTTATTATCGGTGTTGCCAGCGTTAATGCTGCCAGTGTCAAAAACTTTTTCATCAGAAATCACTCGTTTAAACTATGGAAATATAGGTTTGATGGGGTAGGGATTTTAAGGATAAATTCCCTCCATACTCTAATTACGGAACCACCCCAAACTTTTTACGCAAATCTCAAAACTTTTTTCCGATAATGACTGGCGCACTCCCACCTAAGAAACCGGGTTTTTTACGCAGATTAAAGGCTATAAACCAGTATTTTCGTAAAAAACCCGGTTTCTGCGTCCACGACTGCTGATGAAAGTGCGATCGCCCCCTCAACCCTAATTACGAAACCAGCGTTAATGCTGTCAGTGTCAAAAACTTTTTCATCAGAAATCACTCCTTTAAACTATGGCAAGATATCGCTCTTTTCTCCCCTAAATCAGCTAACTGTTGAATTCAGAACTTTCTGTTGCTGTTTCCGCTTCACCCGCCAGCGGGAAATGACAGCACCAAAAGCTAAAGTGCTCAACACAGTAGTCGGTTCGGGAACAGGTTCAGCAACCCGATAAGCATGGTTATCACTTTCAAATGCAGGACTACTCGAAGCCAGAACTACTTTATTAAAGGACTCGTTTTTTTCCGCAAAGAAATTCACATAAAGATTGTTGACATCATCATTGCCCCTCAACAATTTTAGAAGAACATTGTCTTGGTAGAAAGCAATGCTATTATAACTATCAAACGAACCTAAGTACAAACCAAAGTAATCAATTTTTTCAGCCAAGCTAATGGTGAGATTATTATTTCCTCGCCAATCACCAAATGGCGCAACTGTAAGGTATTTCGTGTAGTCATCGCTTGGTGCAGAAAAAGCACTGCTGATACTGCCTGAAACAACAGTAGGGCCGATACCAGGAGCCGAATAAATAGCAGGACCAGATGTTGGTGCACCTGACTCGAAATCAATTGTTGTTACCCCAGGTACGCTAGAGAATTGTCCTTTTCCGGGAACTGACGTACCTCCAAAAGACACCATAATCGCACTTACTGGGTTGGTAATTCCAGCCCAAAATATAGATACGATCGCAACCATCGATAATTTCTTCATAGTAGCCATGGAAACGATCTCCCTGAAAAAGTAAAAGTTGATAATCTATTCCTGGACATACAAGATCTCAGAAACCGGGTTTCTGCGAGTTTTGCAACGAGTCACGAGAAATATACGAAGAAACCCGGTTTCTCGCCCCCCATGCGTCAGCCCTGTAATGACCAAATTTCTGAAGTGCGATCGCCCATTTCTGGAAGTGCGATCGCCCCCTCAACTCTAATTACGGAATCACCCCACACTTTTTACGCAAACCTCAAAACTTTTTTTCCGATAATGACTGGCGCACTCCCACCTAAGAAACCGGGTTTTTTAGCCTTATTAAAGGCTATAAACCAGTATTTTCGTAAAAAACCCGGTTTCTGCGTCCACGACTGCTGATGAAAGTGCGATCGCCCCCTCAACCTTCATTACGAAACCACCCCAGACTTTTTACGCAAATCTCAAAACTTTTTTTCCCAAACCCCTCAAACGTAAAGTTTTGTAACAATCTCCCCCCAAATGCGTCAAAAATTGGGACTCTACCGAAAAACAATATAGAGATTCCCCAAAAGTGCACAAAAATCCCCAGAGGAGTGAGGAGATTGAGATGGAGGACGAAATTGATTTGCAACTCAAACAGTTAGCTGTCGAAGCTCAACAGTACCCAGCGCACAGCCTTCAGCGACAGAAAGCATTAACCAGACTGAGGAACGCAATTTGGCTATCGGGGAAAGTTGGTCATCCCCAAAGAAGATCGTGGCCTGATGACTTCTACGAAGACATTCATAACGAAGCACTTCTCAAAACACTTGATTATATTTGTCGAAATATTGACAAATACAATCCAGAAAAACCAGTAATGGCTTGGGTTAATCAGATATTAAATTATAGATTCCAAGATGTTGTAGATCGATATATGAACGAAAATAGAAGACGCAAACTACCTTCTTTAAATGACATCGATGCTCTAGAGAACTACCCGTCACCAGAATCAGCATTATCCGAAGAGGCTAAAATGCTGCGTGAATTGATCGAAGAAGATCCAGATGGCAATTTTAGGAATGTGTCAGTTAGAGGTCGCCCAGATATTACTTGGCAAAATATAGCCTTAGCAAAATTAGATGATGAAACATCGGATAGTATTGCTCAAAGATTTGGAGTTCCTCGGACAACAATTGATAGCTTTTTTAATCGAAATTTGCGTAATTTTGGTGATGACATTCGCAATCAATTACAGTGATAATCAAAGAAGAGAGCCAAGAAACTAATGATGAGTAAAACGATCGAACCAATAACTTTCACAGTCCCGCTATCCTTTGAAGCCCACGACATCGCTCAACAGTGCGCTGAAAAATCCCTGCCGGCAAAATTAAAACAAGTTTATCTCAATACCCTGGCAGTATATGCAGTAGATTCTTACCTGCGCTGCATGGGATTTGAAACCAATTCGCAAAAGAGCGACAGTCGCGATTCACTCATGCTGAAATTTTTGGATGTCGCCGATTTAGATGTCGTCGGTGTTGGCAAAATTGAATGCCGTCCCGTCTTACCAGATTCCCAAACTTGTCAGATTCCCTCCGATGCTTGGGAAAATCGCATCGGTTACGTTGCTGTACAATTAGACCAATCCTTAAAAGCAGCAACGCTATTAGGATTTACTAAAACTTCTGCAATGAGGGAAGTACCCCTCAGTCAACTGCAATCCCTGGAAGACTTGCTCGCCTACATGAATCGAATTAAACAACTAAAACCAGTTAATTTGATGAATTGGTTTGAGGATGTTTTTGATGCGGGATGGGAAGTAATTAATGAGCTGTTAAATCCCGAACAACTGGAGTGGCGTTTTAGAAGTAGGAACGCATTACCCATCGAGAGGGGTTATAAAATTGATTTGGGAATACAGCTAGCACAACAGTCTGTGACACTGGCAGTCATCCTCGCACCAGAACCAGATTCAGAAGTAGATATCCAAGTGCAAGTGTATCCGATGGGAAATCAAACTTGTTTGCCAGAAGGGTTGAAATTGATAGTGATGGATGAGTCAGAAGAGGTAGTTTTCGAGGCAACATCCAGAGATGCTGACAACTTTATTCAGTGGGCATTTAGTTCTGAATTAAGAGAATTGTTTGGCGTTACTGTGGCACTGGGAGAAGCTAGCGTGACGAAACATTTTCATTTGTAAGCTGCCACACTTTCCTTGTTCCCAGGTTCTACCTGGGAACGAGAGGAAAAACTCAAGTCTTGACTGCGAACCTGTTGCAAATTTCACTGAGATTTTATGTCATCATTAACCTTTCAAAACTTTCGCGGTCAAAATCTCCAAGGTCGTTCTTTCAAAGGTCAAGACCTGACTAATACTGATTTCTCTGATGCAGATATCCGAGGTACAGATTTTACCGGGGCAACTCTCGATGGTGCTAACTTCAGTCACGCTCGCTGCGGCTTAACAGTGCGATCGCAAATCAAAATATTCATCATTGTAGCACTGATCTCGGCAATGTCAGGAACGGCGGCTGTAACTGCTATAACTCATACATTCAGCTCTCTATTTCCCAAAAGTACCGAGCATCTCGGTTTGATTCCAACAGCAATCATCTTATTAGTGAATGCTGTTCTCTTGGCTATTACGATTCGCCAAGGAATACAAAAAGCTTTGGGGTCTTTAGCTATGGCGGCTGTTATCTTTGTACCTTGCATTGCTGTTTTAAGTGCGATATCGAACGACAAACACCCGATACTGTCTTGGCTGAGAGGTTTTAGACCTGGAAGTTTAATTGGGGCCTTGGCTGGTGAACCGAATGCCAATAATATTCCATTTTTAATTGTAACTTTGACTGCGGCTGTAGCTGCGACTATGATTGTAGTTGTAGCTTTGCCTTTAGCTGTGGCCTTGGCTGAGGTTGTGTTGGGCAGAACAGTGGCAGCTTTAGCTGTATTTGAAGCTCTGGCAATAAGTGCGATCGCGACCGGAATTATTACCAATAATTCAGCAAGGTATTTAAAAGCAGCCGTGTTAATCCAATCGGGATTTGTTGACAACAAAAACAATAAATGCTATGATTTTCTAGGCATTTGCCTCACAAAATTTTCCAATCCACCTCTAGTTATTGCGATTATCGTTACAGCGGTAATTTTAGCTGTAACTTTGGTATTATTGGGAACTTACATTGGCAACAGAGTTTTAGCTGAAGATGATAAATATGCCGTAATTCGCCAATTGGCTAATGTCATTGCAGCGGCAGGCGGTACCAGCTTTCGCGGTGCTAATTTAGCCAATGCCAATTTCAGTTACGCCATCCTCAAAAACACTGATTTTAGATTTGCTAATATCCATCGCACCATGTGGCACAAAAGCTCCAAGATTGACTGGGCAAGAGTCGGCGAGACAATATTAATTAATCCAACAGTTCGAGATTTGTTAGTGACCGGACACGGTTATAATAAATCATATCAAGGCATGGATTTGAGAGGCGCAAACTTGATCGGTGTAGACCTCGGATACGCCAAACTTCAAACAGCCGACCTCAGTCAAGCGACTTTGGAAGCTGCTAATTTAGAGTATGCAAGTTTCAGTCAAGTTCAGGCGATCGGCACTGATTTCAGCAATGCGAGAATGACTGGTGCTTGCGGTTTAGGAACCTGGAATATTGACAGCACTACGAAACTAGAATGGGTAGATTGTCGGTGGGTTTATTTATTAGAAGAACCGAAACCTGGTACTGACGATCGCGAGCGCCGTCCCCACAGTGAAAAAGCTAAATTTGAAATCGGAGAATTTACCAGTTTTTTTCAAGAAGTCGTCAATACAGTTGACTTGATTTTCCGCGACGGTGTTGACTGGAAAGCCTTCTTCCAATCTTTCCGACAAGTGCAAGACGATCTTAAAGGTACAGAACTAAAAATTCAGAGTATTGAAAACAAAGGCAATGGAGTTGTTGTCATCAAAGTCAGCGTGCCTCCTGACGCTGACAAAGAAAAAATCGAGACTAATTTCAATAGCTTATACCAAGAAATGCTAGAATTAGTAGGAGAAAAAAAAGCTCCGGCTATTCAAGACTTCCCTGAACAACGGAGATACCTGCTATCAGTAGTAGAGAAGATAGTCAAACCACTTTCAGAACAGGTAGTTGTCTTAAACTTAGATCGCGGTGAATTGCAGCAAGGATTTGCCGTCAGCGCTGATATTTTCTGTGACGGACACCGTTTGCCAATCCAAATAAAAGGCAATTTGCCACCACAGACGGAAATTTTAGAACGCTATAAACAGTGGGAAGAAATGTATAACATTAAAAACCAAAACAGCCGCATCAAAGGTAAAGAAGGTCAAGTAACTTACTTTTCCATAAAGAAGCTAACAACCTTAGCTGAAGAAGTGGAAGCCGAAGTAAATAATTGGCTGAATTCAGAACCATTTTACCCGATCGAGCAAAAATTGCACGACAATTTAAACCCGAATGATGAAGTGCGGGTGATTGTGCAAACTGAAGATGCTTTCCTGCGAAAACTTCCCTGGCATGGGTGGAAGTTTTTTGAAGTTGATTGCCACCAAGCAGAAGTCGCTTTAAGTTGCACAGTATCTAACAGGATAAAAAAATTAGTAGCGCCCAGAAATAAGGTAAGAATTTTAGCAATTTTGGGTGACGACACAGGAATTAATATCGATGAAGACAAACAGGTGTTAGAGAATTTGCAAGCAGCAGAAACAGTGTTTTTGCTCAAACCAACTCGCGAGGAATTTGAGCAATGCCTCAGAGATCAAACAGGGTGGGACATTCTCTGTTTTTCTGGCCACAGTCACAGCGAAGTAGATGGCAGTAGTGGGGTAATTTATATCAATGAAACGGATAAGTTAACCGTCGAACAACTCAGGAATTCCCTGGAAATAGCCATTGAACGTGGCTTAGAGATCGCAATTTTTAACTCTTGCGATGGTTTGGGATTGGGGAGGCAGTTAGCTGATTTAGACATTCCTCAAATTATCGTGATGCGGGAACCAGTGCCAGATGCGATCGCCCAGGAGTTTTTGAAGAATTTTCTGAAAGCTTTTGCCGGGGGCGATTCTTTATATGTTTCCGTGCGATCGGCACGAAAAGAGTTGAAAAAAAATTGGGATGAGAAATTGCCCGGTGCTAGTTGGTTGCCTGCTATTTGCCAAAATCAATCTGAGTATCCCAAGAAGTGGCGAGATTTTCAAGGGAATAGTTCGCGGTAGATTGAGTAAATTTAGTTGGTGTTTGAGGTATTAATTATGTCGGCATTTGTCCGCTATTTTGTGCAATATATCATACAAAAAACGCTTTTAAAACGCCGTTTGACAGGCGATTGTAAGTCGCTGATACAGAGGCAAAAAATATACTTAAATACCGGATTTGATATCAGTTACCAGAAGTTCGATTCGCTGCGTGCAGGTAACGCCAACGTTTCACAGGGCTTTACTCTAATTGAATTATTGGTTGTCATTTTTATCATTGGGATTTTATCGGCGATCGCCCTGCCGACTTTTTTGCGGTTAATCGGGAAAGCTAAAGAAAGCGAAGCTACACAATATATTAGCTATTTGAACAAACACCAAATGTCGCAATATTACGAAGCAACGGGATTTACCAACTCTTTTGGATCGCTTTCATTTCCTGCCCAGGAAAAACCAAGTTCTGCTGCTGGTGTCTTGACAAGCCTTGGCTTTTCCGTGGGAGAAACGAATAATTATTTATACGGTATCAAAGTCGCGACTTATGATAACAATCCACTGGTTGTTCAGGTGGCTTTGTCTAAAAATTTAGGGGCTAAATCTTATTTGGGAATTGTGTATGCCAAAGAGAGTATAGTTCAGTGCGGCCCGGTTGCAGTCGATGTGAGTTTGTCTTCCCCGATGTTTAAACAATTACAGGTTTTGCAAAAATTGCTCTCAACTCCTGAGAGTTATTGTCCTCAGTTGTTTTAACAGAATCGTAGGGTGCGTGGTTATCGAAGTTTTGGCGATGATTTATCCAGGACTTACGCCTCTGCCCAAAGAAACCGGGTTTTTTACGCAATCTTTAGGCTGAAACGAAGGATTTTCGCAAAAAACCCGGTTTCTGACTACTGAATTGAGAAAGGCGATCGCTTCTAAAAATCAATTTCCTACAAAATCGTCAAATAGGTTTCAGTCGGACTGATTGGTAAAGGCTTCAAGATTTGATTTTGCAAGTCTATTTCCAATCCCAATGATTCTAAAGGTATGACGCCCAAAAGCGCATCATTACCTCCCGGTAACTCCAAGCACTCGAAAGTGCCTTCCCGGTCAAATATCGATAGGGTGGCATCTCGGAAAATTCGGGCTTTGCCAATACCCATTGCTGTTGCTACGTCTACTTCTTTGAGGAGTTTTAGTCCCAGTTTGGCGATCGCCTCTTTTGGCAGACACAAGGTAGTAGCCCTCCTATCCACCAATACATTTTTCAGAACGATCGACCGAATTTCTGCTGGTGAAATCGTCCCATATTCTGCCCGAATTTGGTCGGCTCGATTCATGATTGTCAGAGTGGCAAAAACTTTTCCCATTGGATTGCTATTTTTAATTTGCATAGTTGCCTCCTCCGGTAGCGTCGGAGTATTACCTACTTTAATTGTAACTTATATGCAGGGGCGATCGCACAGGTTCGTAGTGAGGACTTTAGTCCTTCTTGATGCGGAAGGGAGTCCTCACTACGAACCTTAGATTATCATTGAACTGGTTCCAAGGCTCTGCCTTGGCATCAATATCTAGAGGCTCTGCCTCGGCTGGAAAAAACGAGGCAGAGCCTCCGGATCTGCGTTACCAGGCACAGCCTGGTAACGAGTAAATAATTTTAATGCTGATATTTACGTATATATGGCGGCACGGATTTCCATTATTTAATGATATGTCAAGTCAGCCAAAAAAGCAAGGGGGAAAGCAAAAATATTTCCGCCCCTGCTTCAACTAAAAACTACCTTTGATTCCAAGCTGTCGCCGCATCAGTGACAGCTTGTTCTACTGGTTTTTCCCCCAACATTGCCGCCTGTAAGTTGTCATAAATCGCCTTTTGCAACTTCTTGACATCCTTGAGAGGGGGAATCAACAATTCGGCTTTTTCCAACCCAGAAGCACTGATAATTCGAGCGCGATCGCTCGCAGCAGCATCGGCAGCAACGCTTTTAAAATAAGAGTCCTGCAAAGTCTCAACCGTGGAAGGCAAAACATTGGCGGCTTTGGCAAAAGCTAACTGATTTTGAGAATTAGTGACGTACAAAGCAAACTTGACAGCATCATCAGGGCGCTTGCTGTCGCGAGGTACAACTAAATTCATCACCGCCACGGTTTTCTTGCCGCTTTCCCCCGTAATTTGAGGCGCAGCAGCCGAAACAGCACCAACACTCGGAGCATTCTCAGAAATTGCCTTTAAAAACTGAGGCCCAGAACCCAACAAAGCAGTTTCTCCTGCTTGATAAAGCTCGATCGCCCTACGGTGTCCCTGCACCAAAACATCCTGCGGTAACAACCCGCCCTTGTACAAATCAACCCAATACTGAAAAACAGCTTTGCCCTTAGCCGTATTAAAAGCAGCCTTACCTTGCGCGTCCACCAAAGGCACACCCATCTGTACGAAAGATTGCAACACTTCCGCCGAATCCTCCGGTACAAAAGTTGCAAAAAAAGCAAACTTACCAGTCTTCTCTTTTACCTGTTTTGCAACAGTTGCTAACTCGGCATAGGTAGCCGGAGGCTTGGAAATTCCCGCTTTTTTAAACAAATCGGTATTGTAAATAGTTACCGGAGTTGTAAGATACCAAGGAATCCCAAAAGTCTTGCCGTTGAGTACGCTAGCTTTCCAGATATTTGGCAGATAGCTCGATCGCACTTGCTGCGAAATCCGAGAGTCCAAATCCAGCCAAGCATTGCGCCCCGCCAACAGCGAAGCAAAATCGGGATTCAGGTTCACCACATCCGGCGCAGTCTTCGCCGACACAGCCCCCAAAATCTTGCTTTCCATCGCCGACCAAGGCACGTCCACCCAGCGCACTTTCACCCCCGGATTTTCCGCTTCAAAACCGGCGATCGTCTTGTTGAAATAATCAGTAAACTGAGGTTGCAGTTGCATCGTCCAGAACTCGATTTCGTTGGCATTCTTGGCAGGGGAATTAAAAGCCGGTTTGCTGCAACTCACCACCGCAGCCAGCAGCAGCCCCACCAGCCCAAACACAGCGAACAGTTGCCAAGATTTACGTTTCATAGAATTTAATTTGAGATTCATGGTTAGCTAAGGAGAAAACAAGCATCGCCCTCTGAAAGCCCGAGGGGCTCAAGCGCGAGAGTTTATGCCGGGGCCCGGGACGGAGAGAGTCGGTTTGGCTGCCGAATCAATCGGTTTTTGGTCGATCGAGTTTAAATTTGTTGACATTCTCCGCAGAATAGCTATTGTCAGGTAAATTGGATAGCATAAAATCGGAACTGGCGATCGCACCACAAAGACTGTGCAGCGCCCAAGCAGGCGGGATACCGAGATTACAGTATCGGTGGCAGTTGGAAACCGAATCTCCAACAGCCAACGGCTGAATCAGGCTGGCCAACTACAACATAAAAAAATAGCAATTACCGGCGACCCAATCCTATGGTTAACTTTTTCAAAGGTCTACTGTCCCCACGCCAGCCAGGAATCGGGATCGAAATAGCCCCAGACCGCATCAACATCATTCAGCTCGAAAAGAAAGCTCAGGCATTAAAATTAGGCCTCCTAGCCTCAATAGAAGTACCAGAAGACATAGTACAAGAAGGACAAATAGTCGATCCGCCCGGAATGGCAGAACTAATACGTACCGTCCTCGCCGACAACAAAATCAAAGCCAAGAAAGTAGCCACAGCCATTCCCGGCCGCGAAGCCGTGATCAGGCTAATTCCAGTTCCCGCAGAACTCAACGACGAAGAACTGCGGGAATACATGAACGCAGAAGCAGGGCTGTATTTGCCGTTCCCCAGAGAAGACGCCGACGTAGACTATCAAAAAATCGGCCTATTTGTAGATGACGACGGCGTAGAAAAAGTGCAAGTGGTATTAGTGGCAACCCGCAGAGAAGTTACCGACACATACATCGAAACCTTCAAAGAAGCCGGACTGATTATAGACGTGCTAGAAGTAACCAGCTTTGCTCTGATCCGCACCCTGAAAGACCAACTGCAACAATTTTCCTCCCAAGAAGCCGCAGTCCTTACCGACATAGAATTTGACAGTACCGAGTTGGCTATAGTAGTGGATGGCATACCGCAATTTAACCGTACCATCCCGATCGGCACCTACCAAATCCAGACCGCCCTCAACCAAGCCATGAACCTGCCGCCAACCAGAGACACCAGCGAACTGCAAGGCATGACCCTGCCAGTCACAGACACAATGGGCGCGTCGGGAGATGCCAATCCCGGAACAAATGCGATGATTAAAGTATTGGGAGAACTAGCAGACGAACTGCGCCGCTCAGTAGACTTTTACCTCAACCAGAGCGAAGAACTCGAAGTAGCGCAACTGCTGCTAGCGGGCCCAGGAGCTGCGATCGGCAAACTCGACGAATTTTTCATGCAAAGATTAAGCTTGCCGGCCTCTCAAGTAGACCCAATCGAAACCCTAGGACTCGAAATCAGCGAAGAAATTAGCCCCGAACAGCGAGCCGGCTTAGGAGTCGCCTTAGGTTTAGGACTGAGGGAGGTTATGTGACCTAAGAGTTTTAGATAATAGAAAAACCGATTTGAGAATTTTAGGAAAAAGCTGCTTCCGAAAGAAGAAGGCACCTGATGCAGAAGGTAGAATATTGGAGGTAAAAGGTAAAAGATCAAAGGTAGAATATCGGAGGTAGAAGCAGCCACTTCCTTCGGTAGAAGGCAGAAAATTGTTTCTTTCTTCCCTAAATAAATCCTTCACTTATACCCGCAATCTGGCGCTCTGTCTAAAATCTAAAATTTCCAATTAAAATCTATAGCAACAGCCAAGACGGTTGGGACGTTCTTAATTGCTGAAACCATGCGGTCGATTGCACCATCCATCGGATTTATTCCATCTTCCTTCTCTCCTAAATAACTAAAACCTTCTTCCTGACATCCGTTACATCCGTTACATAATCCGTTGCCGAACTTCCTTCTGCTATAAAATCGAGTGAAGCCATGTACAGCCTAGATATTAATTTTCTCAACGACCGTCCGGACTACAAACCCGCAGCAGCCACCAAAAGCTCAACTAAAAGAAGTTCCGGGGGAGCAAAAGACCAACTGCCCTTGATTGGGGCGGCGCTGTTTGCCTTCGGCATCAACGCCGTAGTCATGGGAGGCTGGTGGTGGGCGACTAACGAAAATAACGGCTTGGCCACAGAACAAGCAAGCCTCGACCAAGAATTGGCAAAATTAAACACTCAAGCCAACGTCATCAAAGCCATCAACGCCGAAACCGACAAAGTTACCGCCGAATACAAAGCATTAGCCGGAGTATTCGACCAAATTAAACCTTGGTCGGCGATGCTGCAAGACCTGAGTGCCCGCACTCCCGCCGGAGTCCAAATTGCCAAAATCGAGCAAATCGACCCCAGTCCATCCGCCGTTGCAGCAGCACCCCCTCCGCCGGCAGCCACTCCCGCCGCCGCCCCGGGGGCGAGTCCGTCCTCCGCCAGCCCCACCCCGGTGGCTGCTCCCGCCCCAGTCGTCCCACCGCCAGCAGCAGCAAAAGTACAAATTTCAGGGATAGCTAGTACCTTTGCTCAAGTTAACGACTTTATGCTGCTAGTCCAGCGCTCTCCTTTCTTCCTCAACACCGATACCAGACTGGTAGCGGCGACATTAAAAACCAACCCCGCACAAGTACAAGTACGAAACCAAAGCGCAGTAGGAACAGTAGAACTTCCCAAACTGCGGCCGGTGGTGGAATATAAAATTGAAACAACGCTCAGCCCGACAGGAGCCTCCGAGTTGCTCCCCGAGCTGCGGAGCAAGCAAGCAGACGGGCTAGCAATACGGATAGAAACACTTCAAGAAAAAGGAGTGCTAGAACCACTAAAAACAGAGGTGAAAAAACCATGACAGCAGAGTTTATTTCCAGCGGACAAGCAGAAGAGACAGGGACTCAGGAAATATTCGGCATTAAGCTGACACCGCAAGTCCAAGCCATAGGCGTCGCGGTTCTCGGCCTCATCGTTGCCGGCGGCATCGGCTCCCAGTTCGTAATGCCAGAATTCCAAAAAGGCGGCGAAATCAAGCAAAAAATTACCGAAAGCAAGCAAACGCAACTGCAATTGCAAAGTCTCATTAAAAAAAAGGCAGAAGCAGAAGCAAAGCAAGAAGAAGCAAAACAGCGCCGGGCAGGCGTGACGGCAATGTTTGCCAGCGACGCGAGCGCCAACACGCTGCTGCTTGACATGACCCAACTGGTGAATCGAATCAACACCGGCGTGCAAGGGGACGACCTCAAGGCTAAAATTACCAAATTTGAGCCGGATATCCCGCCAGCAGCAGCAACCGCGCCCGGTGCCCCAGACCCAGATATTCTCAGCGATACCTCCTTCGGGCCGTCCTTGGCTGGCAAGCTCAGGCGCAAAAAATATAAGGTAGAGTTTGAAGGCAGTTTCGCTCAAACCCGCAATTTTATGCGTAACTTGGAGTTGATGCAGTCGCTGTTGGTAGTCAGAAATTTGAAATCTGCATTGACGGTGCCAAATCAGACAATTGAAGTTGACTTCTTGAAAGGGAAAATAGTCCCCGTCCAGCAGCCGCAAACTAAAATTACAACGGCTTTTGAATTGCACGCACTGCTGCCGTTAAAGCAAGAAGAAAAACTGCCAACTCCGGCTCCGAGTCCTGCTGCTAAGTAGCCTGGTTTTGCGGATAGTAGCTATTCTTCCAAAGTCACTGTTTCAGCAGAAGGTGGAAGGCAGAAGGTAGAAGATAGAAGATAGAAGGTAGAAGTTAACAAATATGAATGCCAAAGTAGTTGTTTGTATGGCAATCTAAAATTATAATTTCTGCCTAATTTTATCTAACTCCTTCCTTCAAAAAAAGCTCGAACCCTTGAGTATTTCAGTCAGTGCAAGAAGCTCGCCACTAAAGCAGGGCGAATCACAAATAATAACAAAGTGTAGTTGAGGAGAGAACGTGAAACAGCATCTACGGTTAAGTGGAGGACTCTTGTGCAGCGTTGCAGGAGTTCTAATCGCCCAAGGCCCGGTCTTGGCCGCGCCGACTCAAGTCACAGGAGTGCAAGTAAGTCAAGCCAATAATGGGGTAAATATTGTCTTAGCTACCGAAAAGGGCGATCGCCCGCAAGTTTTCGCCATCAACAGCGGCAATACTTACCAAGCCACAATCATCAACACCCAGCTCCGCTTGCCCCAAGGCAACAGCTTCCGGCAAGATAACCCGGCTCCGGGCATTTCTTCAGTAGAAATCAGCCAAGTAGAGGCTAACAGCATCCGCGTTGTGGTGGCAGGAACCAGCGGAGTTCCCAACGGACAAGTTATGCCAGCACAAGGCCAAAGCATCGTCCTCAGCGTTGCCGGACAGGGCGGGACTGCGCAGTCTACCCAAGCCCAAGCTGCGCCCCCGCCGCCGACCGGACTGCCCCTGAGCCAAACAACTTCCCGGCCAGCTCCCCAAATTCGCACGTCGCAAAACCCGGGCGTGATGCTGCCAAATCCCCAAGTTACTATTACTAGGGACGATCGCCCGCCCTTACCCAGCGAAATTCAATCTCAGAACAATCAAGCTCCGCCTTTCCAGCCGCGGGCTGTAGCGCCGCCCTTGGGAGATATCGCGGTATCTAACATCGCGCCTGCTGGGGCAAATATCGAACTCAGTTCCGCAGAACGCATCCCCCGCTTGGTGCTGCGGGATGCCCCAGTCCGGGACGTTTTAGCTCTGCTAGCCCGGGCTGCGGGATTGAACATCGCTTTTACAGGCGGTGGAGCCCCCGGCCAACCAGGCCAAGCCGCTCCGGCGGCCGCACCGGGAGCGGCAGCAGGAGGCTCCGATGAAGGGCCGAAGATTTCCTTGGACATCGAAAATGAGTCGGTGCAAGATGTTTTTAACTACGTGCTGCGGCTCAGCGGACTGCAAGCCAACCGCGTCGGGCGCACGATTTTTGTGGGCACTAATTTGCCACTAGACTCGCGCAATATCATCGTTCGCACTCTACGGCTCAATCAAGTTAGATCTACTGATGCAGCTAACTTTTTGAGCGCTCAAGGTGCGGAAACTCAACTCCCGATTACTCGGGTGACTATTCAAACCGTGGGCCAGGGAAATGCGGCGCGGGATGTGGAAGTTAGGGAACCGGACATTAAGGCAATTGGCGCGAAGGACGGCAACGGGCCGCTGTTGCTGAGGGGACTGTCGGTGCTGGCGGATTCTCGGCTCAATTCGATCACTTTGGTGGGAGATCCGCGCAAAGTTGATATTGCCGTGGCTTTCTTGACTCAGCTAGATCTGCGCCGCCGTCAAGTGGCTGTCAACGTCAAGGTGATCGATGTCAACTTGTTGGGAAATAACAAAACTAACAGCAGTTTCTCTTTCGGAATTAATAACAATTTCTTTGTCAATGACAACGGAGCAGCAGTTCTCAATTTTGGCGGCATCAATCCGCCCAGTAGGACTGAGCTGGGGGGGATCAATGCTAGACCGATCGTCCCCAACCCCATACCAAGCAGCGTGGCTCCTTTCTTCAATCCGAACGGCACGCCAATTAACGTGCCGCTGACATCACCGGGCCGCGGCGGGTTGTTCGTGCAGCCGACAGCGCCGATTACGAATGACCCCTCGGCAGTTGGGATTAGCGACTACGAGACTTTTCAGAGAGACTTAACCACTGGAAACCTCACCTCTTTGGGAAGTGCGACTTTCTCCCTGTTCCCGCTGTTCCAATATCCGAGGAGGTTCCTGTCGGCGTTGCAGGCAACTATTGAAACCCGGAATGCCAAAATCCTCACCGATCCGACTCTGGTGGTTCAAGAAGGAGAAACGGCGAATGTGAATATTACTGACGAGGTAATCACTAACATCACGTCGCAAACGCAGACTACCGGAAATACAAGTACCACGACGGTGACGGCCGTGAAAGATAAGGCCGGTTTGCAGTTGGGAGTGGCGATCGATCGGGTTGACGATAATGGCTTTGTCTCTTTGCGGGTGAACCCGATTATCAGGACACCAGGCACCACTCAAAACCTGGCCACGGGCGCGAGCACCAATACTATCACGCTGCTGGGAGAGCGAGCGTTGCAGTCGGGGCTAATTCGCCTGCGGGACGGTCAGACTTTGATTGTTTCGGGGATTATCCGCGACGAAGAACGGATTACAGCGAACAAGATTCCGATTTTGGGAGATTTGCCGATTATCGGTTCGCTGTTCAGGAGTACCAATAAGGCCAACCAGCGGGCGGAGTTGATTGTATTGCTGACTCCGCAGATTTTGGATGATAGCGATCGATCGAACTTTGGCTACCAAAACAACATCAGTCCCGACGCCCGCCAACTGTTGCAGCGCAGTCAGCCCGTCCAGCCCAGACAGTAGGCATGGGGCATGGGGCATGGGGCATCGGGCATCGGGATGAAGGCATCGGGATGAAGGAAGAGGTGTCAACTTAATGTCAAACCTAGTGCCCGACTGCTGTCTGACGATTGGCTGAGTCTATATCCCCCCTAGCCCCCCGATCGAAGGGGGGGACAAGAGCGTCTTGCGTCCCCCGACTATCCGCTACCGTGTACACACAATTCATGAGATCCCCCCTTAGCTTGCCCCCTACTCCCCCTTAAAAAGGGGGGAACCGGAGTCAAAGTCCCCCTTTTTAAGGGGGATGCGAGGGGGATCTCCGAGGATTTTGGTTCTACACAGAGATGTGTGTACACCGTAGGACTATCCGGGGGACAAGAGCGCCGTCTTGCGTCCCCCGACTATCCGGGAGAGAAGAGCGTCGTCTTGCGTCCCCCGACTATCCGGGGAGAGGGACAGGATTATTCTCAAAGTCCCCCTTTTTAAGGGGGATGCGAGGGGGATCTGGCAAGAGGCTATCAACGACAGATACAAAGATTTTTAGGCGATTGGTGACACGAATGGGAAGAAGGAAGAGGTTGGAGGGAAATAAATTTTTCTTTTCCCCTTGACTATTCAGACTTTATTCGTTTTATTTCACCTTCTTTCTCTCAGAAGCAAGAAGGAATCAGAAAAAAAATTGGTTTAACCCTTGACAAATGACATTTTCTTCTTTCCATTTTTGGTTATTTCCCCATTTCAAATCCACAGAGGCGAAAAATCTTCTCTCCAAGGTGGTATTTTTTTAGCTAAATTTGGGTATTAATTCTAAAAAGTTGGCAAGTTCCATATAAATTAAAGGTTCCACCGATCCATAACGGTCGGCAAGACTTTAGAATAATGCAGTGAAAATTAGATGCTGTCGGGTTTTCAGCAATTAGCAACAAAAATTCCTTTTCTGACCAATTATCCTAGGGTAATTGGTATTCAGCAGGAGTTCTTAATTGGGAAGCGGGCTGGAGCAATAGGGAACGACCCAAACCTCCCAACCCAAACTCCAATGCAGTTGATAACTCACAGCTAATAGTTGAACTCTGTTTGACGTATTTTGCAAACCCAGAAGGAGTGCGCAATGAACAAAGGTGAATTGGTTGATGTAGTGGCCGAAAATGCTAGTGTCACTAAAAAACAGGCAGATGCCGTTTTGAGTGCAGCCTTGGAAGCAATCATGAAAGCTGTCTCCGACGGCGACAAGGTTACACTGGTCGGTTTTGGCTCGTTTGAGTCGCGGGAACGCAAGGCCCGTGAGGGTCGCAATCCCAAAACTGGCGACAAGATGGAAATCCCGGCAACTAAAGTTCCTGCATTTTCCGCAGGTAAGTTGTTCAAGGACAGAGTTGCACCGCCGAAAAACTCCTAATAACTGGCGAACTGAGTCTTGATTAGACCTGTACACGGTGGGAATTTAGCTTGGGCAGCCACACTGGCGGGCTGCCCTGCCTCTGCTATTCTCGATTTTTCTGCGAGTATCAGTCCTTTGGGCCCTCCTGAGTCGGCCCTGGCTGCGATTCAAGCTCACTTGGGCAGTCTCACGGCTTACCCAGATCCGGATTATGGAGAGCTGAGGGCTGCTTTGGGTGAGGCTTTGAATGTTGACCCGGATTGGATTTTGCCCGGGAATGGTTCGGCGGAATTGTTGACTTGGGCGGCAAGGGATTTGTCGAAGCTGGAGGCGACTTATTTGGTGACTCCGGCTTTTGGCGATTACTGGCGGGCTCTTTCGGCTTTTGGCGCGCAGGTGCTGGATTGTCCTTTGGATCTGAAATCGTTGGATGCCGAACCCGGGAGCGGGTTAGTAACGGATGATTTTTCGGTTTCTAACCGTTCTCTTGTCTCCCCTTCTCTGGAGATTCCGGTTCCTCTTGCTCTGGATGCCGATCGAGCTTTGCTACTGAACAACCCCCACAATCCGACGGGTTTGCTGTTCGCTAGGGAGGCGATTCGGCCTTATTTGGAGCAGTTGGGTATGGTGGTGGTGGATGAGGCCTTTATGGACTTTCTACCGCCATTCGAGCAGCAAAGTTCGATCGCTGCTGTTGAGGAGTTTCCGAATTTGGTGATTTTACGATCGCTCACCAAATTCTATTCTCTGCCGGGACTGCGGATGGGATGTGCGATCGGGCATCCCGATATCCTCCGCCGCTGGCAGTTGCTGCGCGATCCTTGGCCTGTGAATGCCTTGGCTGCGGCGGCAGCGGCTGCTGTGGTGCGGGATGCTGCTTTTGAGCGGCAAACTTGGGATTGGCTACCTGTGGCTCGTCGAGAGCTGTTTGAGGGTTTGGCTAATTTGCCGGGTTTGCGGCCAATGGCTGGGGCGGCTAATTTCTTGTTAGTTGAGTCGTCGGTGTCGGTTTCTGCAATTCAAAAAAGTCTGTTGCAACAACACCGGATTTTGATTCGAGATTGTTTGAGTTTTCCTGAGTTGGGCGATCGATTTTTCCGAGTCGCCGTGCGCGAGAGGGCGGACAATCTGCGGCTGATTGCTGGACTTGCGGATGTCTGTTGTCAGTTGTGAATCCCCTGATGTTGCTGGGAGTGCGAGATGTTGCTTGCATTGCGAGGGAGATGCTCGCACTCTTATAAATTATTTGGAATTAATATATTCTATTGGCGCTGTTGATTGATTTTTTGAACGAACCGCGAAGACGCAAAGGACACGAAGAAAGAGAAGAAAAAGAAGAAAGAGAAGAAAAAAATAGAAATATAAAGGTTCGCTGGTATTTTTAAACTGACAACTGACAACTGACAACTGACAACTGACAACTGACAACTGACAACTGACTATTTATGCTTGATTATGATTTAGTGATTATTGGTGGAACTGCGGCCGGACGCTATGCTGCTTTGACTGCAACTAATTTCCCGGCTCGTGTTGCTTTGGTGGAACCGCTAAGTAATTCGCAAGATTTGCAGACTGGGGGGAAAGAGTCGATCGACTTTGGTTTGAGATACAGCCAAACTTTGAGGGAAGCTGCTCGTTTTGCGCAGCAGATCGGCCGCCAGCAGTTGGGGGTTCGCTGGGGAGCTGCTAATTCGTCGATGCCGATCGAATTGCGGTTTGATGGGGTTCTGAAGTGGGCTGACGGTGTTGTTTCTAATTTGTCAGAAATTGATGCTCTAGGCGTTTTGGCCGCTCGCGGGGTCGATATTATTTGTGGTAGCAGCGAGTTTGTTGTGGAACCGGATTTGGCTGTGGTGGCGGGTGGCCGTTCATTGCGATCGCGCTGTTATTTGCTAGCTTGTCCAACAATGGCTGCAATTCCCAATATTGAAGGACTTTCGTCTGTAGGCTTTTTTACTTCCGAAACTGTCGGGGAATTAGCAAAACTTCCACTGTTACCTAAAAGTTTGGCTGTAATCGGTGCCGATCCCAGCGGTGTCGAAGTGGCTCAAACTCTTGCTCGATTAGGGGTTGCTGTGACGCTTGTGGTGAAGGGTTCCCACATTTTGACGAAAGAAGACCGAGAGGCTGCTGGCTTGGTTCAAGCTGCAATGGAAGCCGAAGGAGTGCGGATTTTGACTGCTACTGAGGTGACTCAAGCTCGGGTGATAGATGGTAAAAAGTGGATTCAAGCAGGGCCAAGGGCGATCGAAGCTGAGGAGATTTTTCTGGCGGCGGGGCGCCAGCATAATTTTGCATCGTTAAATCTCGAAGCGGCTGGGGTTAAATTTAGCGATCGCGGGTTGATTTTAAATGAAAAGCTGCAAACAACTAATTCGCGTATTTATGCGATCGGCGATGTTGCTGGCGGTTATTCGTTCCCTCACATCGCCAACTGCGAAGCTGCGGTGGCTGTGAAAAATGCTTTGTTTTTGCCGCTGTTTCACATAGATTATCGCGGGATTCCTTGGGCGATTTTTTCCGATCCGCAGTTGGCGAGGGTTGGCTTGACGGAAGCGCAAGCAAGGCGGCGTTTTGGAGACGATTTGATTGTGGCTCGGGAATATTTCAAGAATGTTGAAAGAGCTCAAATGTCCGGTGAGACAACGGGTTTTTGTAAGATTGTCGGGCGCCGCAACGGGGAGATTTTGGGAGCGACTATTGTCGGCCCGCAAGCTGCTGAGTTGATTCATGCGATCGCCTTTGCTGTGCCCCGCGGGATGAAGGTTGAGGCGATCGCAGAACTTCCTTATATTTGGTCGAGTTTTTCGGCAATTAACGGTCAAGCTGCTGCTGTTTGGGAGTTACAGCGCTTCCGCAGCAATACTTTTCTCCAGAATTTGTGGGAGAATTTGTTTCACTGGCGCAGGTATTGGAAGTAGAAAAAATTGGTCATTGGGCATTGGGCATTGGTCATTGGGCATTGGGCATTGGCCAAACAGGTCATTGGTAAAGTCAGATACATCATTTGTTAAAAGTTATAAATTTTTATCTAATTTTATCAAAAGCTATTGATTTAGTTGCCAATGGGGAAGATAATAATCGAGGTCAAAAACTCAAAATAGTTGAGACACGCTACTAACTACCCGAGGTCGGATTCATGGATTGCAAAACTGCTACTTTAGTTTACGAAACAGGAAATCCCCTAGAAAACATTCGCAACATATTTCCCGAAGCTTGGCAATTTTTGACAGCTCAGTCTTTGGCTTTTGTCGCCGGGAAAGATGATGCTTTTGATACAGAAATTAAAAAGTCGATCGGCAAGACGCCTTTTCAGTTCAGAATTACTCACCGGGACGATACCGAACAGTTGACAAAAGATATATCTGAACTGTTGGGCGATATTACTTCTCGGTTACTTTTGGAACAGCATTTTTCTCAAGTTGTGGGTCGTTCTCTTTATTTCAGCACGATTTGCTGTTCCAGTCACCTAACAGCCGATCGCGAATTGACGTTGGATGAAGTTTTGCCAATTCAGCGGGCTGCTGTTAAGTTGCAATAGTCATTAGTCATTAGTCATTAGTCATTAGTCATTAGTCATTAGTCATTAGTCATTAGTCATTAGTCATTAGTCATGTTTTGCGAGCTCATATAGATCGCCAACAGCAGTCATTAGTCATTAGTCAGCAGTCATTGGTCAGCAGTCAGCAGTCAGCAGTCAGCAGTCAGCAGTCAGCAGTCATTAGTGGGGAGAGCGCGTGCGTGAAATGGTTGACTCGTTCAGGGGCGCGAATCATCGCTAAACCAACCATAAAAGTCCCTAGAAGACATTGTGGTTTTTGCACTTACTAATTAAGAGCTAATGACCGATGACTGATGACTGATGACTAATGACTAATGACTAATAACTGATGACTGCTGACTAATTATTGCGGGCGAGAGTGCAATGCTAGATTTGACGATCGCCGGTACAATGCGATCGCAAGCCATTCTCGCCCCTGAAAGGTTTCTGGCGACTGGCCCCACTTGCAGCGCTGCTAAACCACCAGTCACAAATAATTCCCATCCGGGCCAACGCAGGTGTTTATCTAAAACTGGCAAACCTTTAACTATTTCAATGGGATGGGTTTCTAACATTTCTTTGAACAAAGGCTCGGCTGTAATATCTAGTTTAGTGCCGGTTGCTAGCCAAATGCGATCGACAAAGAAGCTCTCTCCATCGCTGCAATCAACAGTCCATCTGTTATTTTGCCACCGAACGCCAACAACTTCGCACTCTTCGTGAAATGTCAGCTTTTGGCTGTGGGACAACCTGCGTAATTGTGTCATAATTTCCGGTGTCATTGAGCCGCCATTGCGAGCTTGTTGAATAGCTTCCCAACGCTTATGACAATCAGCTTCAGTGGCGAATCCTTTCAGGTATTTTGGCCCCAACCAACCGGGTTCGGCATCAAAGAGTTTTTCTGGGAAATAGCGCCGCGTCATTAACAGGACTTTTGCTCCTCTAGCAATTGCTCCTACTGCTAAATGTCCGCTAGTTAGCCCGCCACCGACAATTAATATTTGTTCTCCTGCTAATTCTAAATTTCGTAAATCTACTTGACTAGAGTGGCGAATTCTTTCGGCGGGATGCTGTGTTTGAATTTGATTTACCCAGGCTGGTAAATGCGGTTTTCCACTACCGGCGGCGACAATTACTCGGCGGGCGATCGCACTTTTGCCATCTTCAAACCACAGGCGGAAACGGCCGGATTTGGGCTGAATGCGGGTTACTTTTGCTTGGATAACTCGATCGCCCAAATCCCATCTTTTAACTGTATCAGCACAAAAATCCTCAAATAACCGACTTCCCGGCAAATCGTAGGGTGGAAACAATTCCGAGGAGCGATTTTCGGCAAACCTCCGCAATTGGTAAGGGTTGGGATCTGGATGGTGCACTGCGGGCGATCGCAAATGCCCAATTTCTAAAGCTGCAAATTGTCTCCGCCACTCAGTCAGCCATTCGCCGCTCGGATCGAATGCTAAAAGTTTATCCCGCAGGCTATTGCGTTTTTGTAATATGTGTGCTACTAGAGTTAGGGCGTGGGGCCCAGCGCCGATTAAAGCTAAATCAATTTGGGGCGGCGTGGCTGCTGATGTAGCTTGCATGGAGAATTGCTAATTTGCGAATGATAACAATTCTCATTATAGGTCGATCGGGCATTTCCGTTGACGGCGCTCCAGAATAAACTTCAATTGCCAGCATTTCGCTCTCAATTCTTGAATGCATCTGCGTTAATCTGTGTTAATGGGCCTCACATCTGCGGTTAAGCTATCAATTTCAGAATCAAGGTAGCGCCACAAACCTGTAATCGTTGCCTTGGCGTTGAACCTGTACTAAAATTGCTTTGTTCCATCGATCGCCCGTTGGCAAAAACCTCACATCTTCACTCGCACCGGAGGTAACGAAGTTCGGATTTCTGAGTGCTTGTTGCAATCCGAATCGCGTATTGCTGCGCTGCAAACCGCTGATAATAGCTTTAGTCGCGTCAAAACTCGTGGCGGTTCGCCAATTCACCACACCTCCCCACTTTTGAATCGCATTCTTAGAAAATGGGTTGTTGGGATTAGTGTCAGGATGCCACGGAACGGACAAAATAAGCCCGTCAACGTCTTTGTTCCCCTCTTTTACCGTTTGAAAGGTGTACAGCGTCGTGCTGCCGTAGAGCGCTAATTTGCCAGTATTGAGGCGGGCTAGGTCGATCGCGCGATCGATGCGATCGATATGAGGCGCTAACATTAACGCTTGTGCACCTTTGCTAACAGCATCAGCAATGCTAGCACTCGAATTAAAAGTCGGCGTTGAAAAGTCACAAACCGCAGGCACTACCTTACCACCCAAAGCCGAAAACGACGAAACAAATTCATCCTTAAACGATACATTATCGGGAGCTTGAGAATCATAGCAGATAGCAACATTAGTTTTGCCAGCTTTCTTCACCATATATTCTGCTAAAGGAGCCGCCATCGATTGAATTGCAGGGACTGTCCGAAAAATGTAGCTGCCAAAACCTGATAAATTGTTAGCAAAGCTAGTTGGCGTCACCATCACCAGTTTTTTTTCTTGATAGATAGGAGCAGCAGCTAAAGAAGCATTGCTCGCATTGTGTCCGACAACTGCTAAAATTTTAGGGTCATTTACGAATCCGGTTGCAATTTCTTTGGCAAAATCTGGACTGTTATCATCGTTCGCAATCAAAACTTGCAAACCCGCACCATTAATCCCTCCCCCAGCATTAACTTCCTCTTGAGCTTGGGCAACTCCTCGGAGCATTTCTTGCGCTACATTCGGGTTAGTGCCAATGGGAACGCTGACGGCAATTTTCAGAGGATTGTCATTGTTAACTTTGGCATTGTTCAAATAAATTACTGTCTCTGGATCGTTGCGATTCTGTTGCAGCGATGCCTGAAAATTTTTGACAGCTTCTTTGTAATCACCGCCAGCAAAAGCCTTGACACCTGCTTGTTTTCCTGCTGTTGTTTGCGATTGCACCAATATCTTATCTC
The DNA here is from genome assembly GCF_036702665.1 of Microcoleus sp. Aus8_D2. NCBI lineage: Bacteria > Bacillati > Cyanobacteriota > Cyanophyceae > Oscillatoriales > Microcoleaceae > Microcoleus > Microcoleus sp. Aus8_D2. The sequence continues at coordinate 138,903 of NZ_JAUBUN010000009.1, read as the reverse complement.
CCAAACTGAGACGGCTATTGCCAGGATCGGGTGTACCTGTATTTCTCCTATTTAATATGTATGGAATAAAAATGAATGCACCCCAGGCAATCAAAGGAAATGCAATAAAAACAATTGGCGGCGGGCCTTTTCTTTTTTGAGGTTCTTGATACATGATTAGTTCTCCTGAGTTCAATATTGTTTCGAGGCTTTGATTTCGGGTAAGCATTTCCTGGCATAGTGGAATAAATCGGCTATGGCCGGGGAATACTCCGGTTGTCAATCTATAGAAATATCTAGTACCTTTGATTTCGAGCGACTTTTGTGGTAGTTGCTCAGTGCTGCCCGAAGCTGATATAGCAGTCCGTTCATCAGTTGTGTAATTCTTGTAGGGGCAACCCCCCGTGGTTGCCCTCTTTACGCTGCCACCGCAGGCACTCTTGGCACTACCCCTACATATGTACAAATCCTGCGAGGATTGCTATATACAGATTATCAATCAAAGCTTTTTTAAAGTCAATTCATAAATTTATATTTTGAACTCATAAAAGTCATATTCTTGAGTTCATAAAAGTCATATTCTTGTAGATTAGTTTCAATAACTAATTCAGCCCTGGATGCAGAACCTATCCAAATCTTTGAGTTTTCCAAGCTTTTTATCTATTGCTGTTTATCACAAATTATGCCAGGATTGCTATAGCGAAGACATTGGTGGCAAAGAGCGATCGGAGAAGACCCGACGAGATAGGCTATGGGGGAACTCCAGACAAACAATGAGCTCAATCATGGAACGCATTTGTAGCGATCGCTGACCAGGGTGTTGAGAAATGTTGTGATTTGTTGTCAAAAGATAAGTTATATATAAATTCTGTAACTATTCCGACTTCTAAGATTTATGCGGTTACGATCTGTAAATTATAATGCACAAATGCTTACTCGATAGATTCCCTAATTACTGGTGGGAGAGCAAAATGTCAAGCGCGATCGCCGTCGGCTCAGGACCCATTGCGTTTACGACTAAAGATGGTCAGGCACTACTGATTCCCCTGACTGCCATTAGCTTTGAAAATGGTGCTGTTAAACTAAGTGCTGGCTACAGTGCTTATCAAGCGGAACTTCAACCGTGGCTAGAGTACCTAGCTAAACAGGAGACAATTACAGCAGGTGAGACTCCACCAACACCACCTGCCTTGATGATTAAGGCAACCGATGCAGGTATTGCAGGAAACGATATTCAGATTGAGTTTAAGAATGTTACGCCCGATCCCGCAGACCCCTTGAATCCGGCAAAGACAACCTTTGATGCCATTGTGACTGAAAAGGAAACTCACACGCTCAGCATCGATTCGACTTCACCAATTTTTATCGGAACGATACTGGGAATAGACACAACGCCTGGAAGCAAACAAAGCCTGGTTCATATTAAGGCTACACCCACGCCATCTAAACCGAAAGCAGGAACTTACACGCTTGAAAACGGAAATGCTACAACCAAAGCAGCCAAACCTGTAGACGGCGATCCATCGGGTATTGCCTTCAACCTAGAGGCTAAGAAAGTTGGTGAGGATGGTAACAATACAGTTGCTAGTATTTCTGGTGTTGATGCAGCGGCGAAAACATTTGTAATGGCTATCACCTGGACTAAAACGATCGCAGCGATCAAACTAGCTGATTTGCCAGCCAAGCTAGAAGGAACAAACAAATACATCATCACCGTTACTAAACCAGATGGAAGCCTCAGCGGCTTTACAATGATTCCTTCTGCCGGCTTATTTGCGCTCAATGGTGGAGCTGACAAACGAGATGCGGTACAGGCATCTGCAACCATCCCAGCGAGTTAATTTGCGATTCACAGAGAGACAGGTTCGTACACGCCAGATCGGCTCCATCTAAATTTAAGGGAGAGATTATGCCAGTTACACCCACCTATCCAGGTATTTACATTGAAGAACTGCCCAGTAGTGCCCGCACAATTACGGCAGCGCCAACATCTGTAACTGTATTTGTCGGCTACACCCATCCGTTTAAAACGAGGAAATTTAATCAGGCGATCGAGATTTTCAACTTCACGGAATACGAACGAGAATTTGGGGGATTATATGAGAGTGAGCTAGTTGATTGTCAGGTTGCTCATGCAGTAAATCAATTTTTTATCAACGGTGGTTCTGTAGCTTACGTGGTTGGGCTTCAAGCAAACTATCGTAATGCTTCGGGAGCCAAACTATCTAGTGGACCAGGAGAGGATAGTACATTTAAGCGTCCAGAAGCAACAACGGGCGGAATCAAGTTCATTGGACTCGAACCCGCTGAACAAATTCCCATGACCGTAACAATTAGCAACCTGAATACCACTGCTGATACCGCCGATCTTGTGATTGCCTACGGCTCTCAAGTAGAGGTTTATCGAGGAGTTAAGCTTGACAGCAGCAGTCCTGAATTTATCGAGAAACGATTGGGAACCGATGCCAAACCTATCTCAGCGTTGGTTCGAGTTGCGCCCGCTTCTCTAACGTATCCGACAACCTTTCCTACCGCTTCTGCTGACCAGCATAAATCTTTAAAAAAAGCACCTCCCGCTGGAACTACGACCACGTTTCATCCTGATGAATTCACTGATGCTTTCAAAGCCGATAGTTCGCTCGACAAAGTTTCTATTTTTAATCTGCTGTTGATTCCTGGGGTGGTGGCTAACGGTATTTTGAGTGAAGCACTTGCTTTTTGTGAGCGCAAACAGGCTTTTTTCATTATGGACCCGCCTCCTCAAGCTGCGGCAGATGGCAGTGGCACGTTAACCCCGATCGCAGATTTGATCGATATCCTGCCTAAAAGTAAGAATGGGGCGCTTTATTTCCCCTATCTAAAATCGGTCAATCCCATAACCGGAAAACGCCTTGACTTACCCCCCAGTGGATTTGTGGCGGGGATTTATGCTCGGACTGATTTAAATCGAGGCGTTTGGAAAGCCCCTGCTGGTCTAGAAACCACGATTTTAAATACTACAGGTTTAGTCGAACGCGGATTGATGACCGATCTGCGCCAGGGAAAGCTAAATGATATTGGGGTGAATTGTTTGCGATCGTTTCCAGGAGTTGGAACTGTTGTTTATGGGGCGCGCACCCTGGTTACAAAGAATCTTGCTTATCAGCAATGGCGTTATGTGCCCGTGCGGCGGATGGCTTTATTTATTGAACAAACGCTGTTCCGAAATCTCGGTTGGGTTGTGTTTGAACCCAATGATGAACCCTTGTGGGTAGCGATTCGGATCTCGATCGAGAACTTCATGCTGTCGTTGTTCAATCAAGGTGCATTTCAGGGTTCAAAACCGAGTCAGGCATTTCAGGTAAAGTGCGATTCTTCAACCACAACTCAAACAGATATTGATAACGGCATTGTCAACATTATTGTGGCGTTTGCACCGTTGAAGCCTGCGGAATTTGTCATTGTCAAAATTGCCCAGCTTGCTGGTCAGGTTCAATCATAGAGGAGACTCCTATGGGTAAACCATTTTCTGTCAACATCAATCGCTTCGATCCTTACAAAACTTACCGATTCCTGGTTTATTTCGACACCGCTACCACTCCTGTTGCCGGTTTAAGTAAAGTGACGGGTTTGAAGCGATCGTCAGATGCGATCGAATACAAAGAAGGCGGCAATCCCATTATCCGCAAAGGCATGGGACGCACTAAATATGAACCCATTACTCTGGAACGTGGAGTCACCCACGATACAGACTTTGAACTGTGGGCGAATGCACCTCAAGTCTTGGACAAAGGAGCTGCTACGCAAACACTCAAGAACTTGCGAAAGCAGGTGCGGATTGATTTACTAAACGAAGCCGGACAACCCGTGCAACGCTACATTGTGCATCGCTGTTGGGTATCCGAATATCAGGCTCTCCCCGATCTGGATGCTGGTGCTAATGCCTACGCGATCGAACACATCAAACTGGAAAACGAAGGTTGGGAACGGGATCTGACCTTGACTGAGCCGACGGAGGTTTAAAGCAGCATGGTACGCCTGCCTGTGAGTGGACTGGATCTGACGCTGCGTCAACCTGCTGGGGCGGAGGATATTTTGCTGCTGGAAACCCCAGCCAATGATGCAGGGCTGGCTCTGAAGCTAGTTTCCCGGCTGGCTGAATCGATCGATCGCACCGTTGTTAATTGGGGGGATTTGAGTGTTAGTGATTTAGAATTCCTGCTGCTGATCCTGCGACAAATTGTGTTTGGGGATTGGATCGGCACAGATGCAATTTGTCCAGCGCCCTGGTGTGGCAAACGAGTTGATGTGTCGTTTCGGATTAGTGATTATCTGTCCCATCATGTCCCTCGGCGATCGCCCACCGTCACTTGCACGGAAACACCTGGTTGGTTTCAACTGCGCAATACTGCTGTGACTTTCCGACTTCCTACGGTTGCCGATCGCATAGCGATCGCCTACCATCCTCAACCAGAACAGGAGTTAAGGCAACGATGTATTAAACCAGGTGATATTTCAGCAAAATTGCGGCGGCGGGTAGAGACGGCAATGGCAGCCCTCGCTCCCAATCTGTCGGACGATTTACAGGGGCAGTGTGTGGAGTGCGGGACAGCAGTCACAATGTTCTTCGATGTTGAGCAATTCACGCTGCAAGAACTTCGCCGTCAGGCTGCATTCATCTACGAAGAAGTTCACTTGCTGGCATCATCCTATAAGTGGTCTGAGGACGCAATCTTGGCGTTACCGCATCACCGCCGCCAGCAGTATGCCGAACGAGTTCGTCAAGCATGGAGGTCTGCCTGAGATGCCACAGTCATCCTACCTACAAACGATCGCCCGTCGCGGCACCAGCCATCTGCCGGTACTCATGCCACCGCGATCGCCCCTGTCACGCATAGAAGCTCCCCAGACGCCTGAAGTTGCCGGTGAGTCAATACCCGCACAACTGCCATCAGAGCCTGCAAACAGGGTAGTTGTTTCCTCTGAGCAACAGCCCTCAATACAGATGAAGCAAGTGCGATCGCCCGTAGATAGCGCAACTACTTCCCCTGCACAGGTTCCATCCGTCGAACTGCCCCAGGAAATTCAGGCTACTCCAGTTTTCTCTCAAACGAGTTCTGTCAGTCCCGCTGTACAGAATTCTCAGCAACAACCCAGCACCCAGACTGTGCAACCGACAACTCCAGTCAGTCACTCAATACAACCGCCAGACTCGCTGGCACAGTCACCAAATCGATCGGGACAAAGCTCTAATCTTACTTCAGTTACGACCTTACCAAAACCGCGATCGTATTTAGCAAAGGCTGCCACAAGTTTCATGCTGAAAACGAGTCCAAAAGTTTCAAAAGCCACATCCCCAGAAACAGCATCTCCCGAAGTATCCGAATCATTTGTGATTCATTCAAAAGTCTCAAAAGTAGCATCCACAGAAACAGCATCTGCCGAAGTATCCGAATCATTTGTGATTCTCCAGGCACCTCAGAATGATGCAGATCCCAATATCTCAGCATCAGAACGCCAAAAGTTCGATCGACCGCCACAGTCAACCGCTACAGCTCGAGGCAATACGGTTCACATCGGGACGATCGATATTCACATCGCACCCCCCCCAACTCCACCAATCCAACCTGTGGCAACGGCTCCGAAACCCGTTGCTCTGTCCCCGTTGGCACGGGGGTTTACATCCTCCTTCGGCTTACGGCAGGGGTAATAAACTATGCCACTAGGACTTCTGGGATTACTCGATCTTTCAATTGTTACCGATCGGCTCGTTAAGCTGTTGGAAACCTATCGGCAGTCAACGCTGTTTCAGGGATTTGCTGCATTTACTGTATCCGGCAACCCGCCAGATAAGGTCTCCAAAGAAGGCGGCAGTCAACTCAGTATTTATTTATTCCACATCGAGTCAGACAAATTTCAGAAAAACAGTCCGGTTAGTGGTGCGAGAGATTCAAAAATTCCCTCTCAACCGTTGAGTTTGAACTTGTACTATCTGCTTAGTGCGTTTTCTGACAATGCAAACGGCGGCTATTTAGAAGAACAACAGGCAATGAGCATTGCCCTGCGGTGTTTTCATGAAAATCCGATTATTCGCACCAATGTGATTCTGGATGGGCAAACTGTTAAAGAAGAATTTTGCCTGACAATGGAGATGGAAACCGCCGATAGCTTGGGGCGGCTGTGGCAGGCATCGACCACTGCCATGCGGTTGGCAACGGTTTACAAAGTGAGCGTGGTGTTTATTACACCTCCTGCCCCTGCGATTTCCCCGGCGCCCGTGTGGGTGTTTCGGATTACGCCGGAAGTGCTTCCCTTCACCCTTCCTGGGCAATTACTCAGCACCTCTGCCAATCTCAGCTATCTCGCACCCGATGGGAAAACCTATAATATCTCGCCCTCGCCGGCTTTAGTTGCGGCGGGACAGCGGTTTTTCCTATATGGAACGGGGTTGACAGGGGTACAAGCGAGTCATCTTTACCTGCTGTCAGCAGATGGCACGGAAACAGATGTGACGAGTTGGATTCAGGCACGAGAAGCAACCCGTTTAGAGTTGCAGATACCATCAGTCAGTCCGCCTGCACCGGGAGTTTACCAGTTGCGAGTTGGGAATGATTTGGCGATCGCAAATCCCAGTGCGAGTCGATCTAATCCCACGCCTTTTAGTATTGCTGCCTTTGTCGATCCGAGTGGTGGCGCAGTGGTGAATGGTGTAATTGGGAGCGCGATCGCACTCTCAGGCCAGGGATTTGTACCCGGTAAGACTGACCTATTGCTAGGCAGCATCAAGCTGACCCGTGTAAGTAGCATCCCAGAAGCAGGGGACTTTCAGGTAGTAAATGCTACCACACTGCAATTGCAACTCCCCACAACGATTGCCTCGGGACGATATCTTGTACGAGTGCGAGTAAACCAGGTAGAGTCTTTACCTGCTAAGTGGGTGGAGGTGGCATGATGGCAAGCACAACGACCTGTCAGCCCCAAACCAGTCAACCTGCGATCGTGATGCGGGTGCGACTGTTTGCCCAGCGCCGATCGCTCTGGTTGCGCCATCTGTGGTCACAGCTAGATGTGGAAATGCCGGGAGAGATGGTAATTTCTGATACAGAGGTGCAGCATCTACTGACCAATCCCGAAGCCACCCAGGCGGCAGAAGTTTCCTTTTATACCCAGAATGCCGAGGCACGGCAGCTCGCTCACCAGATTCAAGCCGTTGAGCAGCAAGTTGCTCGCGATCGACAGTGGCAGCAGTTGCAACAGATGTTTGGCTTGTCAGTGCGGGAGCAGGATTTGTTGGCACTGGCGATCGCAGTTGCAGTCGAACCCTCACTGCGACGGGTATATGGCTACCTCCAGGATGATGCTACCGCAGGTTATGCTACGCCCCATCTGGCAGCCAGCTTGTTTCAGCAGTCAGGTTGGCACAGTTTCAGTCCACAATCGCCGCTGGTGCGCTGGCAACTGGCGTATCCTACACCGGAAAGCCGCCATCCCTGGGCGATCGCCACTGCTTGGATTGCCGATCCGGCGATCGTTAACTGGGCGATCGAGGGCGCTGGTTTAGACCCAGCACTGGGTCATGCCCTGCAACAGATCTGGCCCCTGGAAAATGTCAGCAACCATTGCCTTTACCCGGAACTACTCGCCCAGATGCAAGCTTTTGTGGAGTCGATGCTTAATCAGAGGCAAAAAACGGGGCCATTACCGCTTTCCTTGGAGTTGGTAGGGGCAGAGGGAACTGGCAAGCGAATCCTGGCGGCTCAACTTTGTTCTGCCTTAAAAATCCCATTGCTGGCGGTGAATGCGGGGCTGCTATTGGGGAGTGAAAGTTCCCCAGCTTTGGTAGCAGAACGACTAATGCGGGCAGTGCGGCAGGCAGCTTTGAGTGGCGCAGCCCTCTACTGGCACGGACTGGAAGACATCTCTGCCAAAATCTGGCAGAATCAACCGGAACTCGCACCTTTAACGCTTTTTAGCACCTCAAAGCCGATGATTTTGCAATGCCAGGGCTGTATCCATCGGGTGTTTTCCCTGCCTGCGCTGACTCTGGCGGCACGCATTCACCTCTGGGAGGGGTTGACAAATCTGCCACTACCTGTACCGATTCAGCAATGGCACCTCACCCCCGCAGAGATTGCCAATGCTGCCAGAGTTGCCTTTGCTGGAACCGAGGCTGCGATCGAAGTGTGTCGGCAGATGGTGTATCAAGCTCCGGGTGAGTTGTTTGTGTCGCTACCCTGCCCCTATGGCTGGGAGGACATTGTGCTAGCTGCTAATGTGCGGCAACATCTGACGGAACTGGAACAACAGGCACGTTTGCGCCCAGAGGTGTATCAGGAATGGGGATTTGAGCGGTTGTGTCCTATGGGGCAGGGGATTGCTGCTATGTTTGCAGGCCCCAGCGGAACAGGGAAAACGATGGCGGCGCAGGTGTTGGCGCGATCGCTCGATATGGAGCTTTACCGCATTGATTTAGCGGGGGTGGTGAATAAGTATATTGGGGAGACGGAAAAACGTTTGAAGCAGGTGTTTGATGCCTGCGAGCGATCGAATGTGTTGCTGTTTTTTGATGAGGCAGATGCGTTATTTGGGCAGCGGAGTCAGGTCAAAGATGCTCACGATCGCTATGCGAATATTCAGATTGATTACTTGTTGCAAAGGATGGAGCAATTTAATGGAATTGCGATTCTTGCCACTAACCGTAAGGGCGATTTAGATAAGGCATTTCTGCGGCGAATTCGGTTCATTGTCGATTTTATGCAACCGGGGCCGATCGAGCGGTTAGCGCTGTGGAAATTGGCGTTGTCGGAACGGACTCCGGCGGGAGAGGAGTTATTAGATGAAATTAACTGGCAGTTTTTGGCAGAACGGCTGAATATGACGGGAGCTAACATTAAAATGGCGGCTTTATCGGCAGCGTTTTTGGCTCGTGCGGATGGGACTCGAATCACGATGCAGCATATTTTGCACGCAGCGCAGCGGGAGATGACGAAACATGGTGTGGCGCTGCGCCCGGAGGATTGGGATGGTTTGGGAAACGGGCGAAGTTTGGTTTTGAATTAGCACTCGGGTAATTTCGGAGGAAAGGCTATGTTACAGGCTCCTATTAGCGATCGTAAAACCAAAGCTGAGGCAAGTTCCAGAACTCTTGAACACTTGCCAGAACAGGAGAGTGGGATGGCGCGATCTCATCCACTTCAACAGCGAGACAATTTAGCTGCTTTGCAGAAAGCCTATGGGAATCAGGCTGTTTTACGGATGCAGCAGAAGGAGAGATTATTCTTACAACGTAAAACCAAAGGAGGTGAAAGGGGTAGTGAAGTTTCGCCGATTGTTCATGAAGTTCTGAGTTTACCAGGCCAGCCTTTAAACTCTGACACTCGCACCCTCATGGAATCAAGCTTTGCACATGATTTTAGTCATGTACGACTACATACCGATGCAAGAGCGGCAGAATCAGCAAAATCCGTGGATGCTCTAGCTTATACGGTAGGAAAACACGTTGTGTTTGGAACCGGACAATACATGCCAAAGACACCTGCGGGTCAAAAGTTAATTGCCCACGAGTTAGCCCACACAATTCAACAGCGTGCAGGTAATTCAGCTATACTAACTCATCCATCAATTGACAATGCTAATAATCGGTCTAAACAGGAAGTTGAGGCAAGTGAAGCAGAAAACTATGTGACAGCAGGTCAACCAGTATCTGTTAATTTGTCTCTGTCAAACAATGTCATACTACAGCGCCAAACTGACAGCGATCAGGATGAAGATAGTGCCAGTACCCAAGCTCAAGATAGTACCAGTCAGCTAGAAAATAAGTCGCTTGATATAACTTTCTCTCAGACAAATACACTGACAGGTCCAGTGATTCCAGAGTGGCGAATATATGCCTCAACATCTCCTGGATGGGCTAGTGTCACCCCAGTTTACTGGTTAATTTCAAAGGGCGAACCTGTAGAACTTCCACATTTTCTTAAAGTAGAGTCAAGTAACGTGCTTAGATCTCCAAAGAAAGTGCAAATTGTTGAGGGGCGCTATTACGGTCATGAAGCAGTTGTTCCAGCTACTTCGCTTGTCTCAGCTACCGCAGCTAATCCAAAAGCTACCGCAAAATTCGACATATCTAAAGGAGAGTTTTGGTACGGCGGTAAGGGTCCTATTAGTGCAATGACGCAACCAGATAACCCTACACCAAAAGGTACGCATGACATCGAAATTCCTGATTTTCACCACGATCACGGAGCAAAATACGGAGACTTTGGTACAACCTGGTTTCGCCTTGGACATAGCGGTGATCGCTATTTGCATCCAGGGCGAGTTAGCCTTGGATGCACAACAATTAACCAAACTTCGGAATGGCCCCAAATCTGGAATTACTTGATCTCAGCGCGTAAAGATAATCAAAGTGTTGGTGAACTTGAAGTAGTTTAGTTATCCCTACTATGAAACTTTCACAACACTAGAGAGAAACTTTCAAAATACTAGAGACAACATTACTTAGTGTAACTTACGTATTTAAGAAAAAGCCATGCTACAAACTCCTACCAAAGATCGCAAAACTCAAACCACCACAAGTTCCAAAACTGCCGAACCTTTGCTGGGGCGGGAGCAATCTTCTCTGTTGTTGGGTCACAGAGATCGATCTCGTCAATCCCCAACTTTCCAACAAGGGAAAGATTTAGCTACTTTGCAAAAGACATACGGGAATCAGGCTGTTTTAAGGATGAAGGGGCGTTCTCCTGTAGCAAATCCTGTGAAAGGAGGGATATTGCAACGTAAATGTGCCTGTGGCAATAGTGCTGGGTCATCAGGAAGTTGTGCAGAGTGTCAGAGCAAGCAGGAGGGTATTTTACAAACTAAATTGAAGATCGGTGAACCGGGCGATCGCTATGAGCAGGAAGCCGATTATATAGCCGATCAAATCATGCGAATGCCTGAACCATCCCTTAAACCTCAGATTGAATCGAAAGAGGAAGAAGGGGAAATGATTCAGAGAAAAGCAGTGCCCAAACCTACCCCTCTGAATCGATCCCAATCCTCCTCCCAAGCCCCCCCCATTGTTCACAAAGTCATTAACTCTTCAGGACAACCTCTTGACTCCAAAACCCGTACCTTCATGGAATCTCGGTTTGGGTATGACTTCAGCCAAGTGCGGGTGCATGTCGATGGCGCGTCAGCAGATTCAGCATGGGCAGTGCGGGCGCGGGCATATACCACCGGACACGATATCGTGTTTGGGTCGGGCGAATATGCGCCTTCAACAGCGGAAGGCAAGAGACTCCTCGCGCACGAATTGGTACATATAGTTCAGCAAGGCAGAGTACGTGGTTCATCTTTGTGGCGCGTCCCCGCTCGGGATGGAATTCCCAATGGGCGTTATAGTTTTTCATCCAATTGTGGCTGGATTGATTGGTCTCACGCTGATCCTGGTCTGGCAAATACACTGATAACTCGGGTGCAAAATGCTTCCGATGCTCTGCGAGTGGCAGGGTCAAGTTCTCCATCTGGAACGGGGGATCTGATTACACCCACGATGACATCGAGTGTTCCTCGTGTAGGAGCAGTGCTTTCCAGTGCGAGTATGTCGGTACACTTGCTGCGACCGCTATCCTCTGATGAGATATTTGCAGTGGCACTAAGTTTATTCAAGAAGTTGTCCGTTGTATTTGAAACACAGCAGCAATGGACAGATTTGATTGGCAGTTCATCTTTTGCCCAGGAAGACCTGCCTTCAAACCTGATTGGTTTCTATCGTGCTGTACGAGGCTATTCTAGAGCCAGTATTGGAAGGTTCTGCGGCGAGTTGAGCACCAATGCTTCGTTAGCTGAATTCGATCGAGACCACGATTTCGAGAGAAACCGCAGTTTCTCTCCAGTCGGTATTTCTGGCACTTGGCCGGCTGAACTTTCAACGATCGACGATAGCCAAGCTCCTGCACTCTACGATATTCGATCCATCTCTGCTGTTCAAGGAACTGATAGTTTTCGGTTCTGCCCAATGTACCGAATAGAAGGCACGATCGGTGAAACCGATTTGTTAATCATTAGCGTCGGGGGCGTGCGATTCACTACAGCAGACAACGTACAGGTGGTGCCTACCTATCAGTTCCGTCCAGGCACTCATGGTGCTTATGGACACACGACTTTTGTAGAGGTAGAACCCAGAGGTTCAGCAGACAAAGCCGCGTTTGCAAGGCACGGCATTTCTTCACCTGTGTTTGTTCCACACAACATTTTGGTATGTTTGAGCAGTCAGGGCAACGTAGTATGACCGCTAATCTAAATAACTTGCTTGAAATACAAAAACTCAATCATTTAAAACTTAACGATAACCGTAACCTAATATGACAAACCTCAACATCGATCGCCTAACTCTAAAACTCTCTGGACTCTCCCAAAACCAGGGACAACACCTAGCACGATTAATTGCAGAAGGACTTGCCAACAGTGAAATTTCCAGTCACTCCGCCCGCGATTCACCTTCCTTGCAATTGAACATTACCGCCCAACCAAATGCCAACGTCGATCGCCTAGCCAATCAAATCGTGTCAGAAGTCTTGCGTCAGTTAAACCAAACCCTCGCTTAACAGAACCATCATGGCTGGAAAATTCATCAAAGGTGCCTTAGTTGAATTCATGGAGACGTTCTTAATCCCCTTGCCGAACGTCATCGTTTTCCAGTTCAACCCTGAAACCATAACTCATACTTGGACACAGCCAGAATCAGTGCGGGCTCAAAATGCCGAAGGTGATATCAATCCACTAGCAGTAAAAGGCGTACCCGGTGAATCGTTCTCTTTCACCATCCTTATGGATGCCAATGATGTGATTGCCGACGGCAGTCCTGTAGCTAAAGGTATTGCTGAAGTCAGTGGGATTTATTCCCGGTTAGCAGCGCTGGAGATGTTGCAGTTTCCCACACAAGCTGCCGCAGGCACCAAGCTAGTCGGTTCCGTATCTCTATCAGTTGGTTCTCAGGGGGCTTCTGCCAGTGTTTCTGCCAGCGCCTCGGCATCTGCACCCAAACGAGACATACCAGTGATGCAAGTACCGACGGTGTTATTCGTTTGGGGCCCAGGACGCATCGTGCCTGTGCGTGTCACCAATTTGACTATTACAGAAAAACTCTATGACAGTCTGTTGAATCCGATCCATGCTGAAGCACAGATTGGGTTGCGGGTGTTAACCCCAGAAGAACTCAAGTTTGTGACAGGGGATCTCAGCGAGATTGCTAAAGGTGCTTATACCTATTCTCAGGGATTGCGTCAGGCTTTGGCGATCGCCAATCTAGGCAACGCCGCCGAATCCATCATCGGTATGTTACCAATTTAAATTCACCAGGAGAGCGCTATGTTTTTTCCCGGCAGTCGCTACCAAACCGCAGGCACTTACTCAGTCACACTCCCCAATGGCAAAACCGTGCGGGCTACAAAACTTCCCTTACCCAGACAACCGCCACTATTGGGCTACCACCGCCGCTTAGACGGACAGCGGCTAGATCTAATCGCCAATCGCTACTTGAAAGATCCCACCGCCTTCTGGCAACTCTGCGATGCCAATGATGCCATGGTTCCCGATGCCTTGGCGGCCAGAGATTTAATCGGAATTCCCACCAAATCCTAAACTACAAAATAGATTATGGCTAGTAACTTCCAACTATTCCTAAATGGGACAGCGGCAGATGATAATCTGCAAAATGCGCTGTCTTCATTAGAAGTGGAAGAAAACGCCGATCTTCCTGGTGCCATACAACTGAATCTAAACATCAGTCGTTCCGAAGCAGAAGATTTAACCTTCGTCAACGATGCTGGATTGCAGCCCTTTGCTAATCTCGCAGTCGTAGCTACCGCAGAAGATAAACCCGACGAGTGCATTTTTGATGGCTACGTTCTAGCTCACAAACTGCATCTAGAAACCGGGATTACCAACTCCTCCCTGCAAGTCTGGGGACAGGATGCTTCCTGGCTGATGAACTTAGAAGAAAAAACACGGGAATGGGTTGATGTCACCGATGCCGATGTCGCAAATACCATTTTTAATCAATACGGTTTTACCCCCGCATCCGGTAACACCGCAGACGATTCTCCTTCCCACACAGAAGACGGGCACAGCCTGATGCAGCGAGGTTCAGATATCCAATTCCTCCGCAACCTGGCACGGCGGAATGGCAAACTCTGTCGCGTCGCCTGCACCGCTAAACCAGGGCAGCAGCATGGCTACTTTGCCAGTCCTAAGTTGGATGGCGACCCCGTTGTTACCCTAGTCTTAAATGACCCAGAAGCGTGGACTGTGAGGGCTTTAGACTTTGATTGGGATGTCACCCGTCCCAGTGCGGTGAAAGCAAGTCAGGCACTCTTTAATGACAGCAACGAAGATGGGGTAAGCGGCGACACAGACGATTCCGGATTAACTCCTCTAGATGCTCGCAAGCTGGCAGATTTTGCGGGCAAACCCATGACTGTGTTACTGACTGCCCCCGTAGACGATGCCGGGGAACTGCAATTGCGGGCAAAATCCCTGTTGCGAGAGTCCGGTTGGTTTGTCCGCTGTGAAGGGGAAGCAGATGTATCGCGGCTCAATGCGGTGTTGCGGGTGGGGACTGTGGTGCAAATTGAAGGGGTAGGCAGCCTCAACTCTGGCAAATACTACGTCTGGAATGTGCGCCATACCCTGACTCGCGATTCCCACAAAATGAAATTTACACTGGTTCGCAATGCGGTTGGGCCGCCACATAAAGGTAGCAGCGGATTGTTGGGAGGACTGTTATGAATGATGCCATGATGCTGGAGATTTTGGAGCGTGTCCGCAACCGTTTCTACGGTAAATACAGGGGTACTGTCACCGACATTGATACGGGTACGCTGCGAATTAAAGCCAAAGTCCCGGCGGTGTTGGGGCAGCAAAAAACCGGGTGGTGTATGCCTTGCGTACCTTATGCGGGAAGTAATGTGGGCTTTGCTTTTTTGCCAGAGGAAGGGACGGGAGTTTGGATTGAGTTTGAGGGTGGAGATGTCTCTTATCCCATCTGGACGGGTTGCTACTGGCGCGCGGATGAACAACCGGAAGATGCAACACCTACTGTTAAGGCGATCGTCACCAAGTCGGGACACAAAATCCTCTTGGATGACGATCGCGAAACTATTACGATCGCAGACTCCAACAACAACACCATCACCCTCGAATCCTCCGGTATCACTCTCGAACGACAGGGCAAAAAGGTGGTAATTAGCGATGCCAAAGTCGATGTCAACGATGGTTCATTAGAGGTAATTTGATGGCAAATTTATTGACTGCTGCCAGTGTGATGATGTGTCCCCACGGGGGAACAGTCAACGCCATCAGTTCCAACACCAAAACCAAGGCCGCCGGAAGTTACCTGTTACGCGCTTCCGACACCTTTATCATCGTTGGTTGTCCTTTAAATGTTGCCACCGTCCCTCATCCCTGCGTGCAAGTGCAATGGGTACAAACTGCATTGAAATCGAAGGCGATCGGGGATTTTAACTTAACAATGAACAGTGTTGGTTTGTGCGTCGCAGCAGATATGGCAGTGCAAGGAACGGTTTTGATTAATACAGCTCAACCCAAGGTTTCTGGGAGGTAGATGATGCTACGACAGGACTACGCTTTTCCATTTCGGATTGATGCTGCTTCCCGGCAAGCCGCCCAAACTAACTATGCTGCCCACGTGCAACAAATGATTCGGCAAGTGTTGCTGACTGCCCCTGGAGAACGGGTAAACCTGCCTGAATTCGGCTGTGGTTTGCGACAGTTAATCTTTGCTCCCCATTCAGAGGCGCTGGATACCACCACCAAATTGATTGTATTTCAAGCACTTAATCGCTGGCTGGCCGGACAGATTGATGTCAAAGCCGTGAAGGTCATTCCACCAGGAACCACCACCGAACAAGGGGAATTGCTCGATCAATCTCAATTACTGATCTTGGTTGAGTACGTGTTAATTGAAACGCAATCCAATCAACGTCTAGAGGTGAGATTGCCATCATGACAGTAGAACCTAAAAATCGCCGATCGCGCTTAATTGCCTCAACCACCTTTAACGGCATTGATTTTGTCGAAATTGCCAGTGCCGATCAAAAAACACTGCGGGTTCACTTCCTCAATCCAGTGGCGCTTCAGGGAACAGTCAGTGCCGTTACGATTACTGGCGGTGAAACGATCGCAACAGTTAAGGTTAACCCAATTCAAGACTCAGACTGGAGCACAGAAGAAGGTCATCTTTTACTAACTCTGCGCGTTGCGGCTCCCGGTGACTTTTCCCGCTACACCCTCAGCCTCACCAGTCCTAAATTAGATGCCTTTTTTAGTCAAGTTATTTTTTCATTTAAAGTCCTCTGTCCTTCCGATCTCGATTGCGCGCCCGCACCGCCAGACTGTCCTCCATTATCGGAAGATTTACCGCCGATCGACTATCTAGCAAAGGATTTCCTGAGCTTTAGGCGGGCGCTGTCCGACTTTTCGGCTTTGCGTTACCCCGACTGGCAAGAACGATCGGAAGCCGATTTTGGGATGATGTTTATGGAGGCGTTATGTGCGCTTGCTGATGACCTCAGTTATACCCAGGATCGGATTGCCGCTGAAGCCACCCTGGAAACGGCTACTCAACGCCGCTCCATCCTGCACCATGCCCGTCTAGTGGACTACGAACCCCGTCCTGCGACGGCCGCTACTACCCTGCTACAACTCGATGTAACGGGTAACTCAATTGCTTCCGGGTTAATTGTTAGCGCTCAGGCTCCAGATGGTGCGACCATTTACTTTGAAATAGGTACAGGCTTGGTCGATCGGTCTGTCGATCGACCGACGTTGAATACAAAAACTTACCTCGTAGATCCTCGCTGGAATCGACATAATCGCAGTCAGACTACTAAACCCTACGAAGGGATGAAGCCATACTATTGGGATGACAGTCAGCGCTGTCTGCGGGCTGGTTCTACCGATCTATGGATTGAGAATTTAAATGGTCAATCCTTTGGATTTCCAGATGACGAGAATCTTCTAAATCATCGATTTTTACTGTTAATTGAAACCAGGGGCGCAACCCCAGCAGATCCGCCAATTCGAGAAGTCGTTCGGTTGATAAAAACAGAGTTCAAGGACGATCCGCTGTTTAATGTCGGCCTGACTCATTTAATCTGGCGATCGGAAGATGCGTTGCAATTCGATCGCGACTTAACACCAGACAAGCAGGGAGAGTTGAAGACTATTGTAGTCGGCAATCTCGTTCCAGCCACCCAGGGCAGGCGCTATACCGAAACCTTTGCCATTCCGAAAGATCCGGAAACGCATACTAATACTGCCATTCCCCAGGCGATCGCCCGTGAGGGACGCTACGCGAACGCCGCACAAAATTCTCATCCCTCCCACCCAGCCCGGCCGCCGGCAAGAATTCCGCAATACCTGTACACTCTCCGTGTTGCTCCCCTGGCATGGCTAGCATCCGATGAGCCCGATCTACCTCCATTGCCAGAAATTCTCCTGCAACCACAAGCCAGTGGCAATCCCTGGCAATGGCGCAGAAAACTGCTGGATGCAGAGCAGTTTGAATCTGCCTTTACCCTCGATCCAGCAAAATACAGCCGAATTGCCCGCATCAAAGATGGTTCAAGCTTTCAAGAACACCTGGATTACGATGGCGATGAAGGTGACACAATCCGCTTTGGGGATGGGATTTTCGGCGAGATTCCCGATCGAGAAACCGTGTTTCAAGTAACTTACCGGGTTGGGGGAGGTGCGATCGGCAATGTGGCGGCAGATGCGATCGCCCGCATCGATTCCACTGCGCTTGCGTCGATCGCTGCTGTCACCAATCCTTTCCCGGCAACAGGTGGAGCCGATCGCGAACCCACTGAACGAGTGCGCCGGCTGGCACCCCAGGCATTTCGCGCCAAACAATTTCGCGCGGTGCGATCGCAGGACTATCAAGCAGCAGCCCAAACCCTTCCCTGGGTGCAGCGGGCAGGCACCGTCTTTCGCTGGACTGGAAGCTGGCTCACGGTTTTCACAACTCCAGATCCGTTAGACAGCGAAGCCTTAACCGTGCCGCAACACACCCAACTGATTGACCTGTTGAATCGGTATCGACTGGCAGGATACGAGTCCTACGTCCCCTCTCCACGCTATATCTCTCTGGATTTGCGGGTGCAGGTGTGCGCTCGTCCAGATGCGTTTCGGGGAGATGTGGAAGCGGCTTTGCTGGTGGCTTTGAGTGCTACCAGGCAGAGGGATGGTACGACTGGATTTTTCCATGTCGATCGCTGGACATTTGGTATGTTTCTAGAGCGCAGTGCTCTAGAATCTGCGATTCAAAATGCTGGTGGTGTTGCAGGAGTTGTTGCCATTCAATACCGTCAACGTGGCATCACAAATATATTCCTGGACTTACCCGATACGGTGCAGATTCCCGTGGATGCCATACTGCGATTGGATAACGACCCCAGCCGACCGGAACGGGGTTCGCTAAACATTACCGTGGAGGGAGGCAAATGAACGATTCACCGATTTGTCCTTGTGAAGGCTTTACCCATCCTGCGGTTTTGTTTAATCCGCCTGGACGAGATGCGATCGCCTATCGTGCAGGCACTTATCTTACCTTCCGTCGATCGCTGTTGCAATCCCTTCCCCATGAAACTGAACTGACTCAATGGCGACCCGGTGCCAAACGAGATCTAGCATTGCAATTGGTGGAGTGGTGGGCGTATCTGGCAGACATTCTCACCTTTTACAACGAACGTATTGCTAACGAGTCCTACCTCAAAACTGCTGATTTGCCAGAAAGCGTGCAGGGGCTGATCCAAATTTTGGGCTATCGTCCCCGTCCTGGCATCGGTGCGCGCGGTGTGGTAGCAGCTTTAACCAACCATCCCACTTTATTCACACTACCCCAAGGATTCCAGATTCAGAGCAAACCGGGGCCTGGCAAACAGCCCCAAATCTTTGAGTTGGATGTCGATAGGTCGATCGAACCATTGGATGCTGTGACGGCGGTACCGCTTGCCAATCCCAAGCTGCTGGTGGGGGCTAGCGTGTTGCTTCAGGGCAAAGTCACTACGGTGAAAGCAGGCGATCGACTTTTGTTGATAGAAAAGGGGTGGAACGGTTCAGGGAACTACGCCCTGGTTGTAGTGCAGCAGGTACAGCCGGAAAAAGACCCCGCCGGCAACACCAACACCCGCGTTACCTTTACCAGCACTCCCACCTTAGGAAATGCCGAAGCACGCCAATTTCGACTGCTCAAGAGCGATCGATCGGCTCACGTTTGGCAACATCCAGCCAATCCAGGAGTGGTCATTCAGGAAAATCAGGTGCATCTGGAGGCGATCGCCCGTCAAATCAAAGCCGGCGATCCGATTCTGTTTGAAATCCCGTCACAACCTCGTTTTACAGCCGTGACTGCAATGCCGATCGTGTCCGCAGTGAATTTGCTGGTTGAGGACACTAGCTTGAGACGCACCTTGTCGATCGGGACTGGTGTGACTCGGAAGCGCTCTACTGAGTTACCAACACCTGCCGCCCAATTGGTTAGCGTCAGTGAATACACTGAGGTAATCTGGTATGCGAATGGCGATCGTGCTAATCCTGCACTAACACCTACACCGCCGCTCCCAGCTAATGTTCCCCTAATCCCGATCCCCCATACACAACTGAGCTTCACCCGAGCTTTAAGCGGCAATTGGGATGCTCAGAAGACACAAGTCATCGTGCATTACGATTGGCAGGATGTCGGGCAGTTAATCGAAACACCTGCCACGGCTTTTCACAGTGCAGATCCCAGAATTGTGACTGCCAGCGCGATCGCCTTTCCGACTGATAGCAGTACGCTACCGATCCAACTGGAGGATGCCAACAATCAGGGCATCGCAGCTAATGCCACAGCCGGCAGTTCACCGTCCCTTCTGCAATTATCCAACCTTGCCGAGACCAATCTCGAACTAAAATCCCCCCTGCGGGTACTTCTAAATCTACTACCCGTCTCGCGAGGGCAAACCATCACCAATGAAGTGCTGGGAAGTGGAAATGCCAGCCTTGCTGGACAGGAATTTAGCTTAAACAAATCGCCACTGACATATCTACTCGATCCCGAATCATCTTCTGGTAAGGATTACAAAAGTACGTTGCGGCTTTGGGTGAATGACATTGAATGGCGAGAAGTCCCCAGTTTCTACGGACAGGCTGCTGATGCCCGCATCTTTGTTACCCGCGAAGATGTTGACCAGAAAACCCATGTTTTGTTTGGGGATGGGGTGAATGGATCTAGACTCCCGACTGGCAGTAACGTGGTTGCCACCTATCGCTATGGTAGCGGTGCAGCAGCCCCGGAACCGGGCACGTTAAATGTCATTGTCAAACCGTATCCCAACCTCAAAGCGATTCGTAACCCTGTGGCAGTAGGCGGAGGTGCTGACCCCGATCCGCCCCAACAAATTCGCCGCTATGCACCGCGATCGGTTCTTACCTTCGATCGCGCTGTTTCAGCAGATGATTATGAGACGATCGCGGCCCAGGCCCCCGGTGTGGCGCGATCGCGGGCTTATTGGACTTGGGATGCTGGCGAAGGGCGATCGCTGGTGGTGATTTATGTGGGGGACGATATCAGTGCGGTAACAGCCGCCACCACTGCCTTGAGAAATGCTGCCGATCCCAACCGTCCGGTATTAATCAAACAGGCGATCGCGATCCCGATTCGGCTCAACCTGTCGTTAAAAATTGAGCCATCTTATGCCCCAAAGCCAGTTGTAGCAGCAGTGAGAACTGCTTTGCTGGACGCAGATACCGGATTATTTGGCACGAATGCGGTGCGAATTGGTCAATCAATTTATCAAAGCCAGATCTGCGCCGCCTGTCTGCAAGTTTCTGGGGTGATGGCAGTACACGGGCTGATGTTCCTCAAAGGTTCTGACAGCGGGTTTGTCTTGGATACCTCCTACCGCCACGATCCGGGGGAAGGTAAATTTTATCAACTATCTACCGATCGAGACTTGCAGGTGACAGCGGAGGTGCCGGGATGAATGGGAACGATCGCGACCATTACGAAAACTACTATGCCGATCGACTCTGGAATTTGCTACCTGCCATTTATCGGGCAGAGGACAGTACCGTTCTCGATCGTAACGGGCCTTTGCGAGAACTGGTCGATCGCCTAGGATCGCAAGCCGCCATTCTGCGCCGCAGCCTAGATCGCCTGTGGGCCGATCAATCGATTGAAACCTGCGATGATTGGGTAATTGCCTATATCGGCGATCTGTTGGCGACTAATTTGGTGGCCAGCCTCGATGCGCGAGGACAACGCCTGGATGTTGCCAAAACAATCTACTACCGCCGTCGCAAGGGGACGGTGGCAATTCTAGAAGAAATTGCAGCGGACATTACCGGATGGGATGCACGAGTGGTGGAGTTTTTCCGCCGCCTGGGGCGCACTCGCCATAATTTCGATCCGGCGATCGGATTACCTTCAGAAACTGACGATCCAACCGGCAACCGGAAATTGCAGCAGGCGCAAGGATTGGTGGGAAACTTGACCCAAACCTCGATCGGTGGCTGGGCAGATTTGCGAAACATCTATGGGGCATCAAAAACACACTCGGCCTTTGACGAGTTTTTCTATACTGCCGATGTTCGACGCGGTAAAGGACAGGTTGGCTGGCACAATATTCCCCGTTTAGGGGTGTTTCTCTGGCGACTGAAAAGTTTTGGCTTGGATTACACTACGCCTGTGGCGGTTAAAGGCTGTCCCGGTCACTACACGTTCGATCCAACCGGGCGCGTGTTTGACCCCACAGATCCCTTGGTGGGGGTGTTTGCTAGAAGTTTGCCGGCGTTTGACCCCCCCGATCGCTGGGTGTCTCCTGCAGAATGGCAATTGCCCGCACCCATCAGTCGATCGCTTCTGGAACTAGACTTGCAAGCACAAGAGCAAGAACTTTATGCGGCGATCGATCCTACCGACAGCACCAAAGTTAGAGTCAATTCTCTCGGCGTTTACCGCAAGCCGGGGAGTTTTTATGAGTTAGTACCCGCCGCCATTCCTACTCCCGAAACGCCTGCAAGACCTGCTCCACAAGTCACGATATATCCCAAATACGGTCGATTCAAAATACTCAATTCTCAACCAGACGAGAACATATACGTCACTTATCACTACGGTTTTTCGTCTACTTTGGGTGCGGGTTCTTACGATCGCCGCCTGATTAACACAACTGCAACCGCCACACCCGAACCAACCATTGAAATCGCGGGCGGTGACAGTGAATTGTCTGCTCCCCTGACCACTTTAGCTCCGACCGGAACAATTACTCTAAAAGATTCTCTGACCTATACTGCTATCAGTAATGTTGGAGATAATACGACTCCGATTCAAGCCGTGACGATTCAGGCAGAAAACCGGAAACGTCCAGTTTTGCGCCCACCCGCAACGGCAACAAATCCAATCGCCTGGATTTTCTATGGCGCATCCGGCAGTCATTTAATTTTAACGGGACTGTTGATTAGTGGCATTGATATTGTGCTTCAAGGCGAATTTGACTCTGTGACTTTGAATTGCTGCACCCTCGATCCAGGTCATTTCGACAGTGACACTAATAAGTATGTTTTGGCGGCAGATGGTAAAGTGTTAAGTGCCTCGCATTTGTTGGTAGAAGCCCAGGTAAATTACCTGACGATCGATCGCTGTATTACCGGGCCAATCGCCACTCGCGCCACGGGAAATATTACCCAATTAAGCATCAGCGATAGCATCATTCAGGCATTTGATTCAGAACACACTTTGAACTTAACCAATGGCGAGGTTCGCCTCAATCGCTGCACGCTTTTAGGAGGTGCCAAAGTACATCGCTTAGAAGCCAGCGAATGTATTTTGAACGACGTTGTTAAGGTGGAAAATCCACAGCAGGGGTGCGTTCGTTTTAGTGCCTGGGCAACAGGTAGCGTGCTCCCCCGTCCCTACGAAAGTGTTGAGATTCCACCCAAGGAACCCCTGTTTACCAGTCGGGTGTTTGGTCATCCGGGCTATGCCCAACTCCAGTCAGGTGCCGATGTCACTATTAAATCTCACACCGGAGGTGGGATTGCGACCATTCTAGAGGGGGCTGAGGATGGTTCAGAGATGGGAGCCTTTGCTCGCGAAAAAAATGCGATTAAGGAGCGCAGTTTGCGTATTAAGTACGAAGAATATATGCCTTTGGGGTTAGTCCCCGTTATTGTTTACGTTACCTGAAACAACCTGTGAGGAATCACTATGGGAAGCGATCGAGCCAGAATTTCCTACGACCAAACCCAAAAATACCGGGCGGTAGTAGCACAGCAAGGACGAGTAACCTTGGAGGCAGATTTGAATGAAGCCCAACAAATTGCCAGCGAGGAATTGCGGGAAGAAACCCTGGATTTTGTGGGTGCCAGCGGCACGCCCGACAATGGCTATGAAGTGATTTCCGCAGCCCAACCATTTGACTTCGCGACTAGGGCTGGCACGATGTATGTCGGTGGTGTGCGAGCGTTTTCTACTAAAGCGATCGAGTATAGCAACCAGCTAGATTGGTTAGATCGTGTGGGCGATCCGCTTTGGGTGGATCTGAATGAGTTTGCCAATGCGCTGTCGGCTCAGGAATTGGTTTATTTGCTGCTACGGGAACAGGAAGTCAGCGCAGTTGAGGATTCTGCCCTGTTAGAAAAAGCACTGGGTGGCCCGGATACAACGCAACGCTTGCGGCTAATTCAACACATTGTCCGACTGCAAACCAAAGGTGAAAATTGCAGTTGGGCTCTTGATGAAGCCATCGAAATTTGGCGCGCTAAACAGGGCTTGGAGTTGGATCGCTCAACCCTACAACTGTTATCTTCCGCTACACTGAAAGTCAGCTTTTCTCCCCCGACAACTCCTGCGGATCTTTGTGAACCGGAAGCCCGCAGCGGCTATCTAGGTGCAGAAAATCAACTGATCCGAGTTCAGATTTCCGGCACTAACCAACTGGTTTGGGGCTTTGATAATGCAGCCTTCCTTTATCGAGCAGAAGTTGTCAGCAACCAGATTTTGCGACTGAAATCACGTCCTGTGGATGATTTTCACCGTCCCCGCGCCAATCAGGCCGTCGAGATTTTGCGATCGGCTGCACAATTGAATAATCAAGAATATATTGCTGCTGCTACCGGACTGGTAACAACACTTACGGCGCCCTACAATCCCGATACGCGCGAAGTTAGTTTAGCCGCCGGATTGTCAACAGAATACCTCGATCAAAAGGAGACTCCTCGCCTGTTTTTGCGGGTTTGGGAAGAAGCCATTCCCTTTACTCCCGGTGTGGCAGTTACCTTAGGACAAACCGGATTGCAAGTCACTTTACAAACCATCAATAATCAACCATTTCACATTGGAGACTATTGGCAAATTGCCGTCCGTCCGGGGGAGCCGACTGAAGTTTACCCACCTCGCTATCTGGAAGCCCCTCAACCTCCTAATGGGCCGCGTTTGTGGGCGTGCCCTTTAGCGGTAATCGGTTGGAAGGATAGGCGGCTAAGCGTTATTGAAGATTGCCGCCATCCATTTGATAGTTTGGTAGACCTAACACGACGGAATCAAGGCGGATGCTGCACTGTAACCGTTAGACCTGAAGATTTAACGCCGGAAAGAACGCTGCAATCGATCCTGGATAGATTTGCGAGTCGAAATCGCCCTAATCGAGACCACATCACTATCTGTCTGATGCCCGGTATCTACCAGTTACCGCAATCCCTGCAATTAGGCCCACAGCACTCTAATTTCACTTTACAAGGCTGCGGTGATGGTGCTGAACTCCAAGCAGCACCGGGTAAAGAAGTGAATTTCTTACATGGGTTAATTGTATTAAATCGTGCCAATTACGTTACCTTACGCAACTTGAGATTTCAACTTCCGATCGTGCCTTTCGTTAAGGCAGGGGGAATTTTGACACCTTTCCCAGGCTCACGGCGACCTGAAATCTCAAGGGGCGAGCAATTGAATTTTGGCGAGAGGTTTCAGAAAACACTGCGAGTATCGATCGGCATTCGTCCATTGCATTGCGCTTTGCTCGCGGTAGAGAATTGCCTGTTTCGTTTTGCGATCGAAAAAACCATCAACCTGTTTGCCGTTGGGATTTTTGCAGGTAGTGAATGTTGGGAATTGCAGCTAGTCAACAATCGATTTCTACGCGATGAAGAATACCTAATCACCCAAGAGAAAACCACCGAAAACGAACAGCGTTTCCTGCTCGGTTATCTGTTGTCTCCTAGCTTGATTCCTACTAAAGAACCGAGGCAATTTAATATCGTGCCATCACTTTTGCAAGATGCGGTCATTCGCGATAACCGCTTCACCGGGTTAACCACAGCAATGTTGATTTTGGCAGATACCGGGATGGTGCGCTTAGAAAGCAATACAGTCTTGCAGTGCATCTCTGGTTTTTTGTTGACCCCAATTGAACTTGGGGAACTTTTGGGAGCAAATATTGAAACCGCTTTACTCGGGTTCTTATTCCCATTGCCGGAATCTTTTGATGAGCGTGAGTTAGCCCAGAAGTATGAGGAAAATGTCCAGAATATTCCAGGTATCGATCGCTTATCTCTCTCACTCCATGCCTCAGCCAATGACATTGATACACAGGTAACGGAGGGAGCTCAGGTACTTTCTGGCCCTGGTTTGGTGGTTGCTGGGAATAAACGTCAGAATCCAGATCGACGTAGGGAAAGAGGTAATCGCGATCGGCTGACAACTAGCAGTGTTCTCTTAACCGCCAACAAATTCCGCAATCACATTCCTACAGAAAATAAGAACAATTTTCTGGGAACAGTCTCGATTTCAGATGTAGAACGCTGTACTGTAACCGGAAACTTAATTCTTAACGAGAGTCCTGGAGAAGCAGCCATCAGTTTGGTAATGTCAAAGATATCAGCAAGCTCAGTTACAGGCAATATATTTCATGGTAGACCACAGCCACCGTTGCCCGATCTCTTGAATACTACAATCATCAGTTAACTGTTGCTCTCCTTGCTTTGCCAACCCGCAGGCGCGCGCAACACCATCAAGGAACTCTTCATATCATGTCCGATCGATTACCATCAAAAAAACGTCCAATCTAATTGCGGTTAATTGATCGGACACGATATCACCAGGCTCGCGAGCCGGCTAGCCATAAGCAGCCTGCGTTGAAGTTTGGATTAGTTGCAAAGCTCGCACCCTAGTTTAATAAGGTACGCGCTTTGTACTTGACGCTATTCTGTACGGAGAGGGTGGGATTTGAACCCACGTTAGAGTTACCCCTAAAGTAGATTTCGAGTCTACCTATTCTATGGCGCCGACCCTTGCCTGACAATGGTTCTACAAACTGTAAGTCAAATAAGTGCTGTTTATATACCATTTTCATATATAGCGGTTCTCAAAAACATGAGGATAGCCCTATGCCCTATGCCCATAGCCCATAGCCCATAGCCCATAGCCCATAGCCCTATGCCCTATGCCCTATGCCCTATGCCCTATGCCCTATGCCCGACATACCTCACCTTTTTGAGAAAGGCTATACCATTCTTGGGTAGAATTAATCTCAAGTTGGAGAGGTAAGTATGTACTCAGCGGCAAATTCTGAGTTTCGGTGGCTGAATATCCAGGTGCAGCGACACCAAGTAAGGCCCTACGGGAGCAGCGCGCTTGCATCAGAAACTCGGGCGATCGACTATCGGACTCGGTTCTGATGAATTTACAGCCCTGGTGCTGGCCCGCAAACTCGACGGCGAGATACAGCGACTTGTTGACGGTACTGAAACAATCGATTTGGAGTATCTGCGAACTTTTGTTGGGGAATTAAAACCGCTGCTGGCTAGCAGCAATCAAGCTTCTCTGCGTATAGTTCGCAAAGACGAACTTTCACTCTTGTGGAAAAAGTATGTGGACTTTCACCAATCGCTAGGTGCGTGGGAACAAACCTACATCAACAATGAAATCACCCATGTTTCTAGACTGCTAGAAAAATGTCCGTTTAAGCGACTAGAGGACAAGTCTGAGATTCTTCAGTGGATACTTGATGACCCAAAACGCTCTGCTGCTACCTCGAAAAAACGGTTCATGCACTTAACTGCGGCAGTTGACTGGAACAGCAAGCAGGGTAATATACCTCGCAAGTGGGGCATCGAATATCGCGATGTTTTGGGGTCAGTCAAAATCAACGGCAAGAAAAAAGAGAAGAAAGAGATTGATGTGTACGCGGTTGATGAAGTTTACCGCATCCTAAATGCTATTAAAGATGATACCCATTCTCGGTTTAAGGGCAAGCACAGCCAATATTACAGGTACGTTTACTTTCTTTGGTTGACAGGTTGCCGTCCCAGTGAGGCAATCGCTCTTAAGTGGAATAACGTCAATATTGCGAAAAGAATCATAACTTTTTTCCAGACGCAGGTACTAACTTCTGGCGGTAAGATTGTTTCAAAAAAAGGCACTAAGACGGAGCTGGTGCGAACTTTTCCAGTCAATCAAGAGTTACAAATTTTGCTTGAATCCATCCCGCATCGAGAAGGTTTTGTGTTTACTAATGAGATGGGAAAACAAGTCAGTCAGGCTGCTTTAAATGTTATTTGGAAAACATTACTCAAGAATCTTGAGATGCGATATCGCATTCCATATAATTTGAGGCACACGATGATTTCGTACCACGCTAATAATGACTTTCCAATTCAAAAGCTGGCTAAGCTTGTGGGGAATTCGCCGGAATTTATTATGCAGCACTATTTGCATTTCGATATTGAGCGGATTAGTTTACCGGGTGTATTGCGGGAGTCTGATCTGGGCTGAATGTTGTGTTTTCTGTGACCCGCTATTTGGGTTGTGAGGCAAAACAAAACTTTACAACCTCTCTGGTGACAGATGGCTGTGAAACTGCGATCGTGAGTAACTAAGGAAGATTGATGCGCGGTAATGCGGTGTAACCAGCACCACACTAACCACGACTTCCCCAAACGTTCACCATAACGGTTTGGAGCCAATAAATTATGACACTTTCAAACGATTGTCCCTGCGGACGATCGCAACTCTTTACGTTTGAGACAGGGGTTAGCCATGACTAAACCCGCTGTCAACTTCCGTCGCATTGACCAACTCAAAGCAGTCGCCTTTGACCTCGGCTTCACCAACGAAGACGCCCGCAAATTCGGCAAACTCAGTAAAACCGACACGTGGCAAAAACTGTTTAGAGCACACGGGATTAGCGGTGATTCCTTTCTTGCAAAAATCAACGACTCTTCGAGTTGTAACCCTGTAGACATAGCCATAAACGGAACTGTAGACAGCCATAAACCTATTAACTTCCTAGAGTGGGTTGAGTTTTCTCAACTCATCGCGTTGACCTTTGCCTCAGTGGGACTGTTTATGCTGCTGACTTCTTTGTGGCCGCACAATCCCCTCAAATTCCTACCATCCCCCATCCGCATCACCATTCAAATAGGACAAAAATAATGAGCCTACAACTGCGACTGTTCGGCCCAAAAGCTGCTGCTGGAAACGAAGGCCGCTACCAATGAAGGCAGCCACGCGATCGACAAATCCAAAGTGCTCTCATCAACCGCCCCCGGTGTCATCACCCCCAACAACCCTGGTAATTTTGGCT
Organism: Microcoleus sp. Aus8_D2; assembly: GCF_036702665.1. NCBI lineage: Bacteria > Bacillati > Cyanobacteriota > Cyanophyceae > Oscillatoriales > Microcoleaceae > Microcoleus > Microcoleus sp. Aus8_D2. The sequence goes on along the minus strand of NZ_JAUBUN010000009.1, from coordinate 110,320 downwards.
CAGTCCGCACAGTCCCTGTTTGGCCCGAACCGCGTTACTTTGACCGCGAAGAAGCCGATCGCCTTAAGGAGTTAGCAACGCCAGAAAACCGACGGCGCGCGTCAGTCCAAACGAGCCTACAAAGCGATCGGCAAGATTGAAGAAGCTGACAAAACAGTCCACAAAGCACACCGCCAGTACGAAGGAACAGTCGCCGAAAATGAACTCGGCAAGAAGCGCGCAGATACTGGTTTGGCAAAAAAACTGCACGGACTCCGACCGGGTTATGCCCGCTTGGGACTGGGCATTGACAAAGCCGACAGCGATGCCCGCACCCGCATTGACGCCATCAAAGCCAAGCTGACTGGGGATAACGGCTGATGAAAGCGATGTATCTGGTTAACTATTTTGTTGCCGGGTGCATCGCTTCCTCCCTTCTGGGATGGATAGCGAGTTTGCATCCAATGGCAATCAGGGCGATCGCTTTTTTATTGGCAGCAGTCGCAGTCGTTTGGGTGATGTGCTGGCTGTTGGACTACTCCCTGGGCCAACTCCTGAAAATCTCAGTCACCCAGTTGCAGGCACTTTTGGTCAGCAGTTTGGCTGTGCTGTTGATAGGTTTGGGGGTGTTTGTATGCACCTAAAAATGTTTGTCTTAAGCGCGTCAGCAGTAGCGCTGTGGCTAGCTCCTTTGAGCGCGCTTGATAAAAAAGTCAGTTGGCACAAAGCAGTCCAAGGCGTGAGTTTGTGTGCGGGGATTGAAGAGTGCCCTGAAGGCTGGTAGTATCGCTCACAAACTGTCTGAAGACGCGGAAATCGAGGTGATTAAGGAGCGGGCTATCACGGCTGACGTGATTGATGAAATTTCAACATCAGCTGACATTTCGCAGCAACAAAGGCAGCAGGAAGCAGAACTTATGCTGGCTTCCCCTGGACTTGACGTGGAAGCTGGACGTAAATCGCTAGAAGCCATGTACGAAAACGACTTACAAGATGGCGCTTCCCCGAACGACAATCCAGATTACCTAGTTTACTTGGAAGTTTGTAAGTCAATGTCAGCGGGTAAGTCCATCACCTGGATTGTTGAGAATGTCCTCAAAATGGGCGGGCGTAAATTCGCAGATGGTAAAGCCAAACTAGAAACAATTTTGCAGCAGTTTGAAAGGGAGCAAAAATGACAAATATTTCACTAGCAGCGATGCGCTTGACAGGGACTAAATCGGAGATTGGAGCTACCTTATCCGTCTTGGGAGGTTTCGGTTTCACTTGGAAAAATAACGGTCAGTATTACCCCCAAAGGAATGAGGTGAATAACTTCGCTTTTTATCTGTACGACTTGCAGGTATCGCGAACTGAGCCCTGGTGACATGGTGTTGGGAGGCAAAAAGCGACAACCAAACAAATCTTGATGTAAAATTCAAGACAAGCAATCATTCCTAGCCCCTGCAAGGGGTGGCCCTAAAAACAAGGGTGCTCTAGGTTATCTGTTAAGACCAAATAGGCAATTGGTGGAGTCCCAGGCTGTGGCGACGCAGCTTAATCTATAGGCGGCTCTCGGCCGTTAAGACCGAGAAAAAGCTTTGGAATCAGAAAGAGTAGGCGCAAGATGTTCGGCTTGAGTGGGTTTTTGAAATATCCTTAAGTCAATTTCTGCGGGAATCTTTCCAAAGTAGAGTCATGCGGGAGGGCGGATCTAGGCAGAGTCCGGGAAACTGGCAGCTACGCGGGCTGCGCGTACCAAGGATGCAACACACCAATTTACAAACCCTAAGCTGAAGAACCCATTGGTACGGGGAAACTGGCTTTTTTCACCATGCTTTTTTTGGTGAACAAGAGCTAGGTTCCAAATTTTAGCTATATCTCAAAACCCACAAACACCAAAAAACCGCTGCCTTCGATTGGAACCGGAACAACAGCTTTTTGGAATCATCCCCAGCTTTAGGTTGGGATAATTGTCATGTCTGTATCTAATGATAGCAGCAATAACTCCTCATTCCCAGCATCAACTTTTGTCAGCCAAAAACACCTCACCGAGTGGGTAGAAGGCTCAGCAGTCAGTGAAGCGATCGCCCGTCTCAGTATCGAGTCGCTGACCGCCACCGAACTCAACGAACGCATCCAGCCTAAAGACCCCATCAAAGATGGTGGTTGGTGGTGTCGCGGTGTCAACTGGCGGACGGGCGCGAAAATGGGCAACCGCTACGGGCAAAGCAAACCGGACAAACCTCATCACCCAGAAGGCTCTAAGCCACGCAAATACCTGACAGCTAGCGGTGTGGAAGCAGACGCGATATTTTTGCCAATGCCAGATAAAGACTACTGGCTCAAGACTCACAGCGACACATCTATTCCCCGCCATTGGACAGAAGGAGTCAAAAAAGCCGGGGCCGGGTTGAGTATAGGCTTAGCCACTATTGCGGTCACAGGTGTCTGGAATTGGGGCAAAAACGGAAAGCTGGCAGAGTTCGTAGAGCAATGGGCGCAACCTGGAACCACCCATTACATAAATTTCGATTCAGACTATGCGGTTAAACCAGAATGCTATGCAGGCATTTTGAAGTTTGCCTATTTGCTGGCAGAGCGCGGTTGTCAAGTACACATCACGGTTTGGGTCACGAAATTCAAAGGCATGGACGATTTCATAAAAGCCCATGGTGCAAATGCTTTTAAAGAAGCCGTGGCGAACGCACCAACCCTAGCAGACTGGGAGCAACAGGTTAAAAAAAGCGATTGTAAAAACAACCTAGTCGCACATCCCAAATTTGAACCGCAACCACTAGCCACACTACCTACTGAAATCGACCAACTGCTAACCCAAGATTTAAAGCAATCGGAGTTGAAAATCCAAGTCCTGGAACTATCCCAAAAACTCAAGGTGACAAAGAAGGAAATCTGGAACCTTTACAAGACAAGGGAAGAGGAACCAGAGCAAGCGGAAGCTCAAGAAGACACTGCTACCGAAGTCGCCAGACTGCTAGCTTCCAAGTCTGCTAGCTTAAAAATTTCTGAAATCCTGCCAGAAACCTTAGCTGAACCGATCGAAAGGTTGGCAAAAATCTTAAACCTCAGACCAGAATGCTACCTGATGGCGCTGCTTGTTCAAAGTGGCAGTTTGCTAAAAGTCGGGACTAGTACGATGGTTTGCGAAAGATCCAACAAATGGGAAAGCAGCCCTAATTACTTTGGGGTCATAGTTGCCGAAAGCCCGCAGAAAAAATCACCAATCATGCGCGCCATAATCAATCAACCGATGGAGAAACTACTCGACAGAAGCAAGCGAGAGTACGAAGCCGCCCAAGCAGCCTACGAACAGGAATTGGCGGAATGGAACAGCAAAGATGGTAATCCGAAACCCAAGCCTCCAGCCCAAAAAGTCTACGCTTTTACAGATGCAACACTCGAAGGAATCGCCAACCAGGCTCACAGAATGCCAGAGCAGGGGCTGCTGTGGGTGTGCGACGAGCTTGCCGGAGCTTTTAAATCCGCCAACCAATACCGAGGAGGACGCGGCGGTGACGAAGAAAAAATATTGGAATATTGGAATCACGGCAGAAGTACCACGTTACGCGCAAGCGGCCTGACCGCAGACACGAGAGTCAACCTGTCAATTTTTGGCGCTATCCAACCAAAGGTATTGGCTGGCTTTCTAGGGGACGGTTCCGACAACAACGGCAAATTTGCACGGTTTGACTTCATCCAGCAACCGCTAGCAGCCACCAAACTTCGCGAGGCTTCTGGATTTGTTGACTTAACCCCCATGCTGACTTCACTCTACGAAAAACTAGACTCGTTACCTCCGACAAAATTTGCACTAGACCCGACAGCAGGAAAGTTATTTGAGGAGTTTAACGACTACTGCGAGGAAGAAAGAATCTCTCACCCAAAACAGGGCATGAGAGCAATGTGGGGCAAAGCGCCTGAGAAGGTCGGCAAGTTGGTAACAATCCTTCACTGCATTTATGCCAAACATCTCTCCATCGAACTGTCCAAAACCATTTCCGCTGACACCGTGCGGACTGCTATCAAGTTTGTGAAATTTACGATCGACCAAGCTTTGAGCTTGAATTTAGAAGCTTGCGGGCCAAATTCCCTCGCTCCCAACTTAGCAAAGATTGTCCTACTGGCAGAGCGTAAAGGCGGAACTGTCTCGATTAACGATTGTCGGCGGTCTTTTGAGTCTAAAAACAGACCAACTACCCAACAGATGCGGGAATGGTTCGGAGAATTGGCCGCCATGCAATACGGGAAAGTGGTCGCAGAAGGAAAAAGCATTTTTTTCACCATCTCCTCCTCCACTTTCTCCTCCTCCACTACTCCACCTCCACTTGATCCACTTTTAGGCTCTAAGGCTGATACAGAAAAGGTTTCAGTCCTCCACTCTTCCACTCCACTTCCTCCACTTTCTCCACTTTGGCCAACTCCAATAGTGGAGAAAGTGGAGGAAAGTGGAGGGTGGCTCCACTCTCTTAAACCTTTAGTAGGTAATGATTTCAGGAGAAAGTGGAGGAAGTGGAGCAACCTTCGCAAGCGACTTTTAAAAATGGTACAAAACCAGAAAAACCGCCAAATGTCGAGTTTGCTCATGAGCAAAAACCACAAAAAGCTACCCGAACCTTTGAGATGAACGATCGGGTTGTAGTCGCAGCGCCTGATAGCGGCATATACAAAGGTGCTCGGGGCAAGGTTGTCAGTGTTTGTTACACTCGCGACAGGCAAGAGTTGACAGTGCAATTTGACAAAACCGTGAGAGGTATCGCAAGTGGGAGTTTTCCTGCCAGCGAATTGATGAAATTGTAGCTAGGCAGCAACGGTGGGGTGATTTTGTACAAAGTCGCCCCCACTATTAGAAGCAAGCGATAATTGGTCTAGTATCTTACTGACGAAAAATAATCAATATGGAGCAGTTACTGACAGTACCTTTGGCAGAACTGCCCTTGCTGGGTAGTAAGAAGCAAATCGGCAAATATTTAGCCAATTTAAAATTAATGTATTGTGTCTGGGAGGAAGACGACAAATACTATCCTCTTAAATCTGGCTTAATCCGTAACCCACTAAGGTGTGATATAGATTACAAATTGCAATCAGAAAAAAGTGATAACAATTCTGATGAATTCGCTTACTACTTGACTAATGTTGGGTACATTCCGCCTCAAGTGTTTCGAGAGGACGAGATGCAACTCCACTTTTGGGACTCACTATTGCGAGTTTGTGCCATTGTAATTGATTAAGAAAGTGACGGTGTAGGCAGTCACCGTTTCCATAAAAGGATAGCCAAACCATTGACATCCGTTTCCATAAATGATTAGTAACATACTGAGTAACAGGTGTACCAACAGTATGTTACTCAGTGTTTTTTATATTGATAAGTGTGTTACTTGTTGGGTGGTATGTTAAATCAGTATTGTACTCACCAGGAAGTAACATACTATGGCAACAGACAAGAAACATATCGCTGTATACCTCGACAGAGCCGTAGAGGATGCGCTGACTGAATTCTGTACCGCTAACGGTATGGAGTCTAAGAAAGGGCCGATGTATTCGGCGGCAGTGAATAAAGCGCTGGCACAGTTTTTCGGAATAGACAGTACCACACCAGATAACAGACCTAGTACCACACCCGATCGCAGACCTAGTACCACACCCGATCGCAGACCTAGTACCACACCCGATCGCAGACCTAGTACCACACCAGATACTAAAGTAGCTCAACGCTTGGCTGAACTCGAAAATCAGTTGTCTGAGCGGTTTGGAAAGATTGAGGAACGCTTGGGAAAATTGAGGGTAGCCAGTGACGCACCTGCTGAATCACTCAGGCCGGACATTGCAGAAATTGAAGCTTTACGTCAGAGCCTAGGAAAATGCGACGGACTGGTCAAGTTGAGGAATCAAGAAATCTCAGCGCTAAATTGTCGGCTGGCCCTGAGAGATGAAACGATCGCAGAGTTGGGCGAACAAATCGACAGACTAGAGTCCTCGCTTGCCAGTCGTGAACCAACTCAACTCAAAACCTCAGTGGCGATCGGAACCGATTTGTCAAAAGTAGAAGCCGCCGACGTGCTCAACCAGTTGAAAGCGCGGCGCAAAAAGTCCAAAGCAGACTTGGCAGACGTAGAGACGCTCTTGGAAATACTTAGCTCAGAGAGTTAACCCCTGTCTACCGAGGGGATGGCTGGATACCACCTGTCCAAGATAAGCAGTGTTGTGCAATTGTTGTGCATTTGTCTTGCACAACAATTGCACAACAAACGCACAACAAATAAGGTTTGAGCCGCTCTCTCCCCGGCGGTAGAAAACGGCTCAAAGCATGGATGCTATTAGGTTTTGTTAACGGGTACGGCAGGACTTGAACCTGCGGCTCGCTGCTTAGAAGGCAGCTACTCTATCCAACTGAGTTACGCACCCAACTCAAAAAATCGTCAACAATATCATTGTATCGGTGGAGTGTGCGATCGAGCAAGTAAATATTTTATGACTTACCCAGAAACGGGTTTGATGTACAAAAATAGGGCGTAGAGCCTCATGGCTCGGGGGTAAAAAACCAAGGTGATCAGAGCGCCCGTGCGTCCTGGAGTTTATGTCACACAAGCTGGAGGGACTCACGGGCAAACAGCACAGTTGTAAATTGACAATCAAAACCAGGTAGGACTTGAACTAGAGTCAGGTATTTAGAGGTGGAGCTCAAACCCAAATATTTTGTCGATCGCATATCTCCAGAAATTAAGTCCGCACTCAGACAGTACCAGAGTTTGACTCGATCGCCCCATACTTGACTAAAGTTACTCACAGCTATCGATCGCCAGAGTCTTGACAGGTTAGTGATTATCTGGTATAATTACCAGGGTGCATAGCGCACATCTCAAAATATTCACAGAAAGTAAAGCACAGTAGATGCAAAAATGACGGGTCTGCAACGCTGGTCGATCGGGATACCACGATTCGTTAAATTGGGTAAGAATCATGGTTGAACAAGGGCTAAAAGCTTCACAAGCAATAGTTATAAGACCGCCCCTAGGGGGCTGCTGGGCCAGAATCTACGCCGGCCCACAATTCGGAGCCGGCTCCTGGAGGTTGAGAGAGGAAGCAGAACCTCTGGAATTACTTGTAGTTGAATCGTGAAACGCGAGATAAGTTTAGCCAAGTTTTGTATAGGACTTGAGCCACAGTGACTAATTTCCTGATATTTATTTATATTTCCTAATATTCTGCTCGACTTGATATTTGAGAAAAATGTGGTAGAACTAGGATTGAAAGACTCAGGTGAAAATCCCTGATGGTTGGGGAGCCTATACAAGCTTCCTCTACGGCATCAAAGCAAAATAGTCAATCGCCCGATCGGCACGACCTCGAAAATCAAGCGTTGCCAGTACAGCAGTCGTAAGTTGTGCGCGGGGGAATTTCCTTCGTGCATTAGTTCATATGACATGGTTGAGAGACAATCTCAGCTTAGACATTTGTTAGCATTTGTTAGCAAAAAAGTATCGGAACGCTTGAGGAGGACAATCCTGCTAATTTAAGTGGACTCGTTGAATCAAGCATCCCCAAGCCTAAAAGCCTGGGGAGCTTCAAAAGCACAGCACCTCGGCCATGACAGGAGTCAAATCGCAGTGTCATGTTTATTCTGAAACGGCAGGATGTTGAAATAACCAATTTTCAACACCCAAAACGGGATCAACAAATTCCCATTCTCAATTATCAGGGGCAGACTTTTCGCCTGATCAGCGCCTTCAACGGCAAGCAAGCAGAAGACGCCAGAGCCTTGTGGCGGGATTTAACCGACAACCGAGGCAAAGCCTGCGTTCTGCTAGAAGAGCCGGATAGATATAGCGTCTGGGGAAAAGTTCGTTTAGATCAGCTTGCCAGTGAAGAACCGGCAGGTACAGAATCCGCTAAACCACCGCTGTTCGCGCAGGGTTGTCTGCTGCTCCTCCAAGCTGTTTACTTTGATGTAGAAGACCTTTTAGGCGCAAGGCAAGCCGCATCGTTTCAGAAAGATATCGCCAAGGTATTTCAGCAGGGAAACTTCCCCCAGGCAGACTCCGCTGATGCGCTCAAAAATTGGCTGACCGTTAGTCCCTTGCAAAATCATAAGGTGCCCCCTTGGCAAGAGCAACATCTCAAGACCTTATTGCAAGAACTCTACCGTTTGGGCAAATCATATTTTGGCAATACCGACTTCGCTGAGGGAGTGAGCGATGTGCTGCAAGATATGCCAGCACAGGATCGCACTCAGTTTCTAGATTGGCTGAAACAATCAGCCCTCAACAAGTTGTGGATCGCAGCATAGAAAATCTTTGACAATTGCTCAGACAATTGGGCCCAGATAATCGAGCTGAGATCATTGCACTGTAGGGGGTAAGGGTCACGTTCAAGATCCGAAATGAAAATACCGCGCCGCGAAGATTAAAGATGAGGGTTTAAGAATTTTAAAACTCTCGTTGTGCAGCCCGTAGCTTACTGGCGATCGGCCTGTGGATGGTATCGGATTGCCAACCGTATCAAGCAGTTCGAGAACCCCAAAACTATTTAATGTCTGGTTTTTCCAGATCGATCGGGTTTTGGGTAAGTTGTTGAGAGCGGATATACAGGTTAGATTGCCAACTTGTATGGAGGGACAAAATTGTTGAGTCGGTTTGGGGGGCAGCTACAGTCTGGCAATTTAACTAAATTTCGCTCGCAGTCCCCACCCACAATCATTGATATGAGTGGGGGAGTGCGCAACCCAAAACAACAGAGACAGCAACATTTGAGGATATGATTTCAGAGGTAGATTTGGTACTGTCAAAGCCTTAAGGGTGAAGACATAGACCGTATTTCTATCATCTATTATTTCCGGGCCAAAGATCGACTAACGACTAATTCCTTGAATTAGTAAATAGATATTATTCTTCCTTAGTCTTTCTAGAGTGTAGGAGGGCAACCGTCCCGACAACACGCTGAGGACGCCAGTGTTTCGGGGAGCGTCAGATCAAGGTTCTTTGGCGAAAGAATCCTCATCGAAAATCAAAAATTGAGATGGGGTGGGTTCAACCGCTAGTTAGGTATCGTGAAATCCCTATGAGTAGCACTTCAGAAAAGTCATCTACATCTACATCTTTACTATCAGCTCAGACCCTAGTGATTGTGGGCATTGTCTGGGCTGTCATGGCGCTGCTGTTCTTTTTGCTGTTCAGCGTCCCCCTTTCACAAGATGATGGTTTACCGCCTTGGTACTCGATCGGCACTTATATTTTTGAATGCGGGGCATACCTCGGAGCGGCTTTAGTCTGTTTGAGAAACTGGAAAAGCCCCCACATGGCGAGCGGGCGCAACGTCTGGCTGGGCATTGGTTTGGGGATGCTCTTCTATTTTATCGCCGGCGTGCTGTTCGGGATTTGGGAACTCTATTTCGAGTTAGACCCGGACGTTTCCCCAGCAGATGCGTTTTATCTGGGCAGCTATGTGGTGCTGATCGGAGGCATGGTGGTAGCTGTGACTTCCAAGCGGCTGAATCTAGAAATTTGGCAGTGGGGTTTGTTAGCCGGAATTGCAGCCTTTGGGATTGCTGTAGCTATCTGGGTTGCTGCACCTGACTCTTGGAGGGCACAGCTAGGAATGGCTCCGGCAGCAACCCAGGAAGTTGTTACAGGAGAGGCACCAGCAAAGGGTGGCAAAGGAAAAGCACCTGCTGTGGACAATTCGTCCCAGTCAAAGGCAAAAGGAGCGGCCGCGACTGCTGCTCAACCTGCACCGGAAGAAGAATCAGCAGAGGCAACTCATACTCCCGCATGGGTGATGGCACTTGACAAGCAACTATCACCTTACGCCTATGCAATCAATTTGTTTTACATCGTCGGGGACGTTTTTCTGCTGATTATTGCTACTGCGCTGCTGCTGGCGTTTTGGGGAGGACGTTTTTCCCAATCTTGGAGAATGATTGCGGCTGCAACTTTTTCGCTTTACATCGCAGATATGTACTTCAAATGGCGCGATACTCAGGCTGAGGGTAGTTATCAAAGCGGCAGTTTGCTGGAAGTCTTTTTTGTTTTCAGTGGCATACTGTTCGGAATTGGAGCTGTCTTGGAACATGACATCTCAACCCGTTCTCGCCAGAGCAGGCGGACTCGTCGCACCGCATAGCGATTTGAGATTGGGGTTGGTTCGGCAAGGGATGGGAAGGCGAAAGCTTTGAGAGCCCTTGCCGGCATCTCTCAACTTCTAATCGACAAGGAAAAATTACAGTTCGCCGATCGCACGGAAGTGCGTCTTTTCACCATAAAACGAGCGGGAAGCCCTAGGCTTCAGACATAGGGAGGAACGTGACAGGCGGTTGAAACCGCCGTGAATATTCTGGGATATCGATCGTTTCTGTTATATAATTAGACAAATAATTTGTGAGTTTTTCTAAGCTGTGGCACAAGTCCTGACAATAGTTTGCAAGCTTAAACCTACATCTGAACAAGCCATCGAAATTGAGGCACTGCTTCAGGCGTTTGCGGATGCTTGCAACTATGCGAATCAGACCGTTAAGCCATCGATAGCCAGCCAAACCACAATCCAGACTCAGACCTATCAGCAATTGCGTTCTCAGTTCAAATTGAGTGCTAAGGGAGCGGTTAGAATCTGCGCCAGAGTAGGAGCTTGTCGGAAGACAGCAAAGGGTAAGGGCAAGCCTGTTAAAGCTTTTGCTCCTACCAGTGCCGATTACGATGCCCGCATTTTCTCGTTCCGCGAGCCGGACTGGAAGATTAGTTTGACGCTGCTGAATGGGCGTGAACATATTAAGCTTGATGTGGGTAACTACCAGAGAGGCAAACTCTCTGGCAGAGTGCCAACCAGTGCCAACCAGTGCAAACACAGAGATGAACGGTATTACATCCACATTCAGCTCAAAGATAAAGCGCCTGAGCCTATCCAATCTGACAAAGTGATTGGCGTGGACTTTGGGCGCAGAGATATTGCAGTAACATCCATTGGGGATAAATGGGATGGAAAGCAGATAACAGACGTTAGAGACAAATTTGCTAGGGTGAGAGCATCGCTCCAAGAAAAAGCCTCGAAAGGCACAAGGTCTGCTCGTCGCAGGGCGAGACAAATCTGGAAACGGCTGTCGGGACGTGAGCGACGCTATCAAACCTGGTTGAACCACAACATCAGTAAATTGATTGTCCTGTCTGCCCTTCAACATCATGCCATCATTGCAATTGAAGACTTGACGGGCATCAGAGAACGCACCAAGGGGCAACCTAGAAACAAGACTGAACGCAGGCGCTCTCAAAGTTGGGCATTCTTCCAACTGCGATTGTTTGTGAGCTACAAAGCCGTGAAGTATGGGGTGGAAGTGATTGCTGATGAAAATGCTTCAAAGATGATTTCAATCGTGGGAGCGGTATTTGTAAACCCGCTCGGAGGTTCGGTGTTGTCTTGCTATCTTGCAGACCACATCAGGGCTACAGAAAGCCCCCGGCTTTTAGCCGTGGGGTAGTTTACGTCTTTTTGCTGGAAAACTTGGCATGACGCCCACAAAACTGTCCGATTCAGACAAACGGGAACTCCTGCGGCTGTACCGACAGTCGGACGAGAATACTATCACTCTGGCCAAGCGCTACGGAGTGAGCAGTTCGACAGTGAGGCGCATCCTTCAGGGCGCTTTGTCGGAGCCGGAATACGAATTTCTCGTCCAGCAAAAACAAAAGCGTTTGTCCGATCGTCGCAGCACCGTTTCTGAACCGACAGAGGCGGCTGCCTCGGCGGTGGCTGGCGAAACCGCCGCTGTAGATACTCCCCTGTCTGAGTCAGTCCCCGTCGCGCCGTCAGCCCCCAATTCGAGGCCGACGATCCGAAAACGTTCTGTATCAGCGGCCCAACCAGTTGCGGATCTCGAAATTCGAGGAACTGAGTCGGATTTGGATGTTTCTGATGTGCCAGATGCTTTATCCGCCAATCTTGCTCCTCGCAGCGACAGCGCTGCTGTGACTGGGGAATTACAGTCAATGCTCGCTGGTGAAGATTTTAGCGATTTCGACGCAGATGAGGATGACGATGAGGACGAGGACGAGGATGAGGATGAGGATGATTTAGATGACGACTTCGACGAAGATTTAGACGATGAAGACTCTCTGTTTGAAGCGAGTCTGCTGGGTTCGATGTCGCGGGAGTCGATCCTCTTCGAGGGCTTCGCTAACGAGCTTAGGGCGACAGGGCCGATTCAAGTTTTGCCTTTAAGCGAAGCATCTCTGCCGAAAATTTGCTATTTAGTAGTCGATCGGGCGGCAGAATTAATCACTAGACCTCTGAAAGCATTTGGGGAACTCGGTCAAATTCCGGCGGCGGAATTTCGCGAAAAAACCCTACCAGTGTTTGACAATCACCGAGTAGCCCGCCGATTTGCTACTCGCAATCAAAGAGTTTTCAAGATTCCTGACGGCAGGCTGCTGCAAAAAGCGGCGCCTTACTTGCTAGCCAAGGGAATTACTCGGCTGCTGATTGACGGTCAGGTTTATGCCATCTAAGGTTTGAAAAATTAACTTAATATTCTACGGTGTCCGAGTCTTCGGGATTTGCTTGAAATTTGGGACGCGAGTCTGGGGTATCTGACAGGTTCCACAGCGGTTGCAACAGCGCACCGCCGATCAGTCCCGCACTAATGCTCATTGCCAATACTAATCCTACGGGAATTTGTATGGATTTAAACAAGATAAAGCTTAAGGCTACTGGGGCGGCGTTCTGCACTGAGATTATGCCGATCGCGCTGACTAAAATTGCTAGTAAAAAACTAATGGCGAGCAGAGGAATTGTTTTCATAAAAGGCTTGACAAGCTAACAATTTAACTGATATTATTAATTCATAATAAAAGTTTTATAATGCAAATCCGTGCCAAAATAATATTTTTGCAACCATCCGATTATAAAATAAATATATAATAAAAAGCTGGTAAAAGTCAAGCAGGTACGAAAAAAAAATCGATTTTTCAAGATTTTTCAAAATAAAAAAAATAAAATTACAAGTCCCAAATTTTAACAAGTCCAACTGTACAGCACGTAAATAATTGGCTGCCATCTAAACTAAGTTGAAGGATGTTAACGTTACCTTGATGTTGGTAATTTAACGTTGATTGATTTTCAAGATCCCATAATATCACAGTGCCATCCGTGGCAGCAGAAGCCAGGATTAGTTTGTGGGGATGAAATGCGATCGCCGAAATATCTCTATTGCCATGTTCTAAGCAAAGTGGTATTGGTTCTTTCTCTTCACGCCACCACCACAATTTAATTGTGCCGTCACTTTTATTCGCACTGGCGATTATCTGGTCATTATAACTAAATTCTCAAAAATCCAGAATGAATGAATGGTTAAATGTATTGAGCAACATTCCATCTGAGAGTCTGCGGATCTGAATGCAGCCATAATCGTCACCGGCGGCGGCAAATTTTCCATCTCGACTGAAAGCAACTGCGTAAGTCCAACCTAGAAAACCAGAAAAACACTTGATTTGCTCTCCAGATTTTAGGTTCCACAACCGGGTTCCACCATAGTCGGGGGCGGATAGTAAATACTGACCGTTTAAACTAAAAGCGATGTCATTTATGCAAGAACCGCCATCTAGGGTCTGTATTAATCGTGCTGTTTTGACTTCCCGCAAGGTGATTGTACCCTGGAAGTTGCCGATCGCGATTGTTTGACTGTCCGCACTGAAAGCGATTTTGGTGACTTCGCCGTGGGTGTCTTCAAGTTCAGACACCAAGCTAAAACTGTGCTGGGAAATATCCCAGAGTTGAATCCGAGGTGCGGTTGCTTGGGGACAAGTGTCGGTACTGGCGATGGTTTGAGTGTCTGGGGCGATCGCGCGAATGAGTATCTGTCTATTGTTGAATTCCAAGGAGCGATCGCTCATAAAAGCTTGAATAGCAAAAACGATCGAGTGAAAGAATAATATCATGTCCGATCGCCCGCAGGTGAGGACAAGATAGATTCGCGCGGTTGCGAATCGCAGAGGCAGATTCGCGATCGCCCGCGCAACCATTTTGTGCTAAGCAGATATCCTAAACAGAGAGGAAATCTCCAGGGGCGATCGAGTTGGGAGCAACGCCAGTCAAGGAAGCTAAAACTTCGCCGCTGCTGGTGACGCTAATTAATGTGGCGTTAGTTCCAGCGGAAATCGATAGCTGTCCGAAGGTTAAACCGTTAATTAATTGCACGGTATCCTGACCTTTGGTGAAATCAGAGATGGTATCAATTCCCAACCCCGCACCTAAAACAAAGACATCATTGCCCACGCCACCGATGAGAATATCGTTGCCCAAGCCCCCGTTGAGGGTGTCAAAACCTTTGCCGCCAGTGAGAACATCGCTGCCGTCGGCGCCATTGAGAATGTCGTTACCTCGCAAACCGGCGATCGTGTCATCGCCCTCAAAACCGCTGATGTTATCGCTGCCGGGAGTGCCTGTCAGGTTGTCGTTGCCTGGAGTGCCGTTGATGGCGTTTGGAAGGTTATTGGTGCTGCTCGGAGTGCTTGCTAAGTCAGCAACGAATACGTCCAAGAGATAATTGGTATCCCCCGGCACCAGGTTGATGGCAGTAGATGCAAACGCCACAAACCTCCCATCGGCGGATATGGAGGGACGAAGGAAGATGCCGAGAGCCCGATCGCCGGCTGAGTCAACTGAGACGCGGGTGGTGGTGTTGGCGATCGTATCGCGCACCAAAATGTCGCTGTTATTAAAGTTAGGGTTCTCCGGCATGAATTCGTTGACATTAGATGCAAACGCCACAAACCTCCCGTCGGCTGAGATCGAGAGAGCGATCGAGCCGATGTTCCTTTGATTGCCGGCGGAGTCAACTGAAACGCGGGTGGTGGTATTGGTTAATAAGTTTCGCACGAACACGTCGGAGGTATTGTTAGTGTCCCCCGGCACGAAGTTGGTGGCATCAGATAGAAAGGCCACTTTCTGCCCGTCGGCTGAGATGGACGGGTGGTAGGAAGACTTGTTCCCCTGATTGCCGGCTGAGTCAACTGAAACAAGGGTGGTGGTATTTGTTGACAAGTCGCGCACGAAGATGTCGGCTTGATTGTTAGTGTCCCCCGGCACGAGGTTGGAAGCCAAAGATAGAAATGCCACTTTCTGCCCGTCGGCTGAGATGGACGGGTGGTAGGAATAGCCGAGAGCCCGATCGCCGCTGGAGCTGACTGAGACGAGGGTGGTGGCATTGGTGAGCCTGTCGCGCACGAAGATGTCGCCTTCATTGTTGGTGTCTCCCGGCACGAGGTTGGTGGCACTAGATGTAAACGCCACAAACCGCCCGTCGGCTGAGAGGGAGGGGCTGTGGGAATAGCCGAGAGCCCGATCGCCGGCTGAGTCAACTGAGACGAGGGTAGTGGTATTGGTTGACAAGTCGCGCACGAAGATGTCGGCTGGATTGTTAGTGTCCCCCGGCACGAGGTTGGTGGCACTAGATGTAAACGCCACAAACCTCCCGTCGGCTGAGATCGATGGAAAGTTGGAGAATTCGATCGCCTGCGGGGCCGGCGGAGTCTACAGAAACGCGGGTGGTGGTGTTGGTTGATAAGTCGCGCACGAAGATGTCACGACTATTGTTAGTGTCCCCCGGCACGAGGTTGGTGGCAATAGAATTAAACGCCACAAACCGCCCGTCGGCGGAGATGGACTGGCCGAAGGAGGAGCCAAGAGACTGATTGCCTGCTGAGTCTACAGAAACGCGAGTAATTGTCATAAATCCTCACACTAAAAATACCTGTTTTGTAAATTGACAGGAATTCGATCGATCGGGCTCCCAGAGCTTCCCAGAAGACAGATTAGCGGGGTTGTAGGGCGATCGACTAATGTTTCGGAATAGTTGCTGCTTGTTGTTTCTAGACTGTTATCCCATTTGGGTTTGCCGTAGTCGTCAAAATATACTCAACTTGAGCCGGAGTTAGAGTCGGATTGGCACTCAAAATTAAAGCCGCAACACCCGCTACGTGAGGCGTCGCCATCGATGTGCCGCTGTAGGTTTCATAGGTGTTATAGGGAGTTGTAGAATAGATATCTACTCCCGGAGCAACTACGTAATTCAAAACTTGGGAACCCGCGCGATTTGAGTATTCATTCATCCTACCATTTATATCAATTCCTCCTACAGCAATTCCGAAGCGATCGGCATCTCTAGCCGGATATCCTGGTTGGTTAGAACCATCATTTCCTGCTGCTATGACGACAAAAACTCCTTTGTCTGTTGCGTACTGAATTGCAGCATCAACGGTTTGAGACCCAATTTCATGTCCCAAGCTGAGGTTAATAATATTAGCTCCATTATCAGCAGCATAGCGGATTCCAGCAGCGATATCGTTAAGTTTTCCGTAACCCGAGGAATCCAAAACTCTCACAGGCATAATCTTTGCATTGTAAGCAACTCCTGTAATGCCAAAATTATTTCGTTCGCCCGCTATTACACCTGCTACGTGAGTCCCGTGACCGTAGATAAACTCATCCATCGGGTTGCGATCGTTAGACGCAAAATCCCAACCCCTGACATCATCTATATATCCGTTGCGATCGTCGTCAATACCGTTGTTGGGAATTTCACCTGCATTCTGCCAAATATTGTCGTCCAAATCGGGATGCGTGTAGTCAACTCCGCTATCGACCACAGCGACTACGATCCCATTTCCAGTAATTCCTTGATTCCAAACTTCCGGCGCATTTATGATGTCTCTCCCCCAATTATTCCCACCCAAATCAGGAACTGCTGGGAAGAGAGTTGGACGGTTCAGCGTGCGGGAAACTGCTGCATTTGCATCCAGTAAACCGTATCCGTAACTGCTGCTAAAACCAGTACCAGGCGTTGCAGAAAGAGTCAGGTTGTAATTTGTTGAGCCATTCCAGAAGCTAGAGACTCTGACATAGTAAGTCCCTGGATTTAGACCTAAAAAATTAATGTTTTCTGGTGTGCTGTCGTAGTTAATAGACCTGCCAATAATTTCACTCCACTCAAATATACCGTTACGGTTATTATCTTGAATCAGATGTAAGTCAGCATCCCCTGTCAAACCGTCGAGACGCAAGTTTAAATCGCTATTGGTGTTCAGAGTAAATTTGTAAAAATCTTCGTCATCGCCAACTCCGACAAAATCGCTTAAGTTGATGCGGCCGTTTTCAACGCCCACCACATTTCGAGCAGTGGCTAAGGTGTTGTCTGGATATGATAAATTTAACTGAGAGGCCGTTCTCGTTCCTGTTAGCGGATCTGTGCCCTCTGCGAGAGTGTCTGAGTTGAGTTTTTCGGGAGTAGCAGGCGTACCGCTGGCGACTTGATTCTGGGCCCAGAAATTGAGGCTGTCGCTGGCTTCTGGTGCTAGAAAATCTGCTATTTGTTGTTGGGCGATCGGGCTGGCTGTCAAAGGATACCCGTCCGGGCCGTTGCTGGGGACGCTACCACTAAATTGACTGGGTGCCGTGAAAAAATTAAGCTGACCGCTGTTACCAAAGGTGGTTAATGCGGCTGTTAGCTGCTGTTGGCGATCGCTTCCAAGTATACCGAAGGTACTTTCCATAAGATTAAGTCTGATAATTTTAGATTCACTTTGGTTTTGGAAAACATACTTGATTTGAAAGTAATTAACATTATTACAGAGGCAAGATGATACGTCAATTCATAAATTCATTGCTTTAATTCATAAAAGTCATAACCCTAATGTCATAAAAGTCATATTTTGAATCATTGGGGAGAATCACCTTAGTAAGATTGGTTCGATAGTGGGAAATTCAGTCCTGGGATGGATGCGGACTTGCATTCCGAACGATCAAACCTTTTTTATTTCTGGTGTTTGACGGCACATCATTTTCTGCTGTTTTGGGATGGATGCGGACTAAAGTCCTCACTACAAACCTTTTTTATTTCTGGTGTTTGACGGGACGTTATTTGACGCAGTTTCAAGCTGAAGCTGTTGTTTTTTCGTCAAAACCATCGCTATGTGCTTTTCGTAATAGGCGGCTTCGTTAATGAATACAGGGAAAACTGTAGATTCTCCTTGATAGGGAAAAATTTCTCCGGTAAATGTGAGAAACATTGGTTCACCGGGATGTAAGGGTTCATAGTCTTTGAATTGAAGTTGTGGATGGATTGTGGCTTGTATTTCACCTACGGAATTTCTGGGGTAGTCTACGGAAACGATCGCCTGATATGCAGTTAAATGTGATGCTATAACTAGCGGATTGCTCCGATTTGTGGCATCGAGATAGTTCAAAATGGCGTAAACCAGCATTTCGGTTTGCTGAAACAGATTGGCGTTGACGACTCCTTGGGCGATTGGCCCAACTTCTATGGTGCAACCGCAAGCAGATAGCGATCGCAACATTGGCGCATCCTCACCATCCTCCTCTCGGAAAAACACTCGAACTGAGCGATCGAGTTCGCTTAAATAAGCTAATAATTGCAAATTGAATGGATGTTTGCTAGATGGTAAAATTGTCAACCCCATGTTGGCGGTTGTGCTGTGCAAGTCGATAATGAAATCAGCCCCACGATCGTATTTAGGACTTAGTTGGGCCCAGATTTCCTTAGCGCGCGTGTCCTCGTAACTCGTCAAGTCTGGGTTAGCTAAATCTGCGCGGCCAAAGCAACGGTTCAAATCGCGATCGACATAACGCCGATTCATCTCCACCGCTTTGGGGTTGGCTAATAAGGCAACTGTCTCAAAGGTCGATCGTTTCAGCAAATCTGGGAATTCTTGAAACTTCTTAACCAGATAAACTCCTGTTAGCTCATTTCCATGGGTTCCTCCCACAATTGCAACTCGTCGAATTACGTGCGACATCATGAATAATCCTCATTGAGCAATACTTTAATTGGTAATGATCGGCAGATTTTTTTCACTACTACTTGTTTCAAAATAAATATTTGCCAAATGTCAAATACTTGTTTTTATCTAAAATTAGACTAAAAAAGTATGGCAATATCTACCCAATAATAGCTATGCTAATTATTATTAATGAAATTTAAAAATTCAAATCTCAAATGGTATAACTTATGGAACTTAGACATCTCCGTTATTTCATTGCAGTGGCAGACGAGCAGAGCTTTAGCCGCGCAGCAGAGCGATTGCACATGGCACAACCGCCCCTAAGTCACCAAATTAAAGATTTGGAGAAGGAGTTGGGTGTGCAATTATTCGATCGCAAAAGTCACCCAATTCAGCTAACCCCAGCAGGACAAGCGTTTTTAGAAGAATCTCGCACAACCCTAGCGCAGTTAGAACAAGCAGTACAGAAAACCCAGCGCATTCATCAGGGTGAATTGGGCTATTTGACTGTGGGTTTTACGAGTTCGATCGCGAATGGTGTCTTTCCAGAGATGCTGCGAACGTTTCGTCAGCGATATCCAGAGGTAGAATTGATTTTGCAGGAAGAACATAGTGCTTCCCTAATTCAAAGATTGCGCGATCGGCAAACTGATATCATTTTTCTGTATCTCTACCACGAGATTTCTGAAGACAATGATTTAGAAACGATGTCTATCACGCAAGAACCACTTGTCGCCGTTTTACCCAAAAATCATCCGCTAGCAGCCAAATCCCTAATTTCGCTTGCCGACGTAAAAGATGAAGAATTTGTCATGCCCCTGCATCAGGTTGTGGCTGGCTTGTCCGAACAAATTTATCATCTATGTTCGCAAGCAGGATTTGTGCCGAAAGTTGTTCAAACAGCCGTCTTTATGGTGACTATTTTGGGGCTAGTTGCTGGGGAAACTGGTATCAGTATTCTGCCATCTCATGTGTTAAATATTCAACGGGAAGGAGTGGTATATCGTCCGATTCAGGAACCAACGGCAACTACTCACTTAACTGCGGTTTGGCGGCAGAATGATTCATCGACCATTTTGCAGCAATTCATCGATATCATTAAAAGCCAGTGAGTTATTTAAATCCAATTTTCCTCTCAATTCACTCATCTTAAATTTAACCAATCTTGGATTTCTTGAACTAACCAAGTCGCCTCAATCTCTTTCAAACCCTGCGCTAAGACATGATAATCAGTTCCTGTATGTTTGCCTGAAAGCATCTTGATTGCATATCCCGTAACCGTCTCGCATATAAAAACACCCAAAATCTCAGACTTTTCTCCCGTTTGTCGGAGGCAAGTCCTGCCAAATATCTGATATTTTAGTTCAAACTTGTTGCGGTAAAATGTCAATTGATTACCATTACCCAAACATTTAAGGAACACCCACATTATACTTGCAGAACTTACTAAGTTTAGGATCGATAGTTCAAATGATAATAATAGTAGAATCATCCATCCGAATGTTCCTGAAATAACTATTCCTACAAAAGCAGCAGAGATGAAAGACATTCGGACTAAGCGAGCTGGAATTTTAATGTTTAACTCCGTCGCTGATTTGCTCACTTCAATGCGACTGTGGGGCGGTTTAGGAATTTTCCTAATATTAGCAATCCGATCGTCAGCCCTTTTTATATTTCCCGATTTCAAAGCTGCTAAAGCATCTCTAGCCTTGCTGAAACGTTTTTCTAAACCGATTTCCGTCATCTGCTCAATCCAGTTTACCAAACTGGGATTCACACTCACGCGATCGCTAAAATGAATCCGAGAATCTTTCTGTGGCAAATCCGCAGGAGTCGTCCCCGTTAATAAATGAATTAAAGTACCTCCCAAAGCATACAAATCCGAAGCTGGAACCGCCCGCCCCCAAAACTGTTCTAACGGTGCATAGCCACTCGTTCCTACAACTGTAAACGTTACACCTGTCACCGCAGCTTGAGCTTGTACGGCGCCAAAATCTACTAGATAAATGTGCTTGTCATCACCCCAAATTAAATTACTCGGCTTAATATCTCGGTGCAAAACAGGTGGACTCAATTCATGCAAATAAATTAAAATTTCCAGCACTTCAATGGAAATTTGTCGTACTTTTTTCTCGGAAAATCTCTGACCTTGTTCTAACAATTCCTGAAGTGAAAACCCTGGGATATAATCTTGCACTAATCCAAACCAAGGCAATCCCGCTCCTGCTTCCCGCTCCAGGGAAAAATAATCTCGATAGCAAGGAATGCGGGGATGATTTAGCGCCTGCAAAACTTGTGCTTCTCTTTCAAAGAGCTTGAGTTCTTCCCAGTGCATTTCCGGGCTAAAAGCTAACATTTTTAGCGTCACCTGTTCTTGAGACTCTAAATCTACTGCTAGCCAAGTTTGATGACCGGCTGCTGTGCGGCCTAAACGCTGTTGCAATTGATAACGTTCTTGTAAAATTTTTCCTGGCTCTAACATAGCCTTGCCCTCTTTTTGATTTTACGAAATTGCCTTAACTATTAAATTGACTATTTTCTCGATAGTCAGAATTAGGGTGCCCCGGAAGCATGATATTTTCGCGAATAACGGACAATTTTAAAACTGACTCACCACGGAATAGAT